>DCUM01000102.1:0-15533 GCA_002327255.1 bacterium UBA2214
GTCGGCCTCGGGAGAGGTCTGCTGCAGGGGTAAACAAATACAAGATGTATTTGTAAGAGTTCTCACCAGAGAGCGCCCTGGGAGCGCCGGCTCGGTAACCCGGGTGGGCTGACGCCCACGCTGCATTTTTATTCGTCCAGCACTTCGCGCACCTTGCGGGTGATGCCCTCGAGCGTGAAGGGCTTGGCGATGAAGGCCGCCGAGTCGCCGTCGGCATGGCCCTGGGCCATCAACACATCGTTGGCATAACCCGACATATATAACACCTTCAACCTGGGAATGGCCTTGCGCAGCCGTTCCGCCAGTTCCGCGCCGCCCATCTGCGGCATCACCACATCGGTCAGCAGCAAGTCGATGCCCTCCTTGTGGCGCTCGCAGGCGATGATCGCCTCCCCCGCCAGGGCCGCCTCGATCACCTTGTAGCCCTGAATCTGCAGCATGCGCGAGGTCAGCACGCGCACATCCTCTTCGTCCTCCACCAGCAGAATCGTCTCCTCCCCGCGCGGCAGATCATCGTACGCCGCGCGCACATCCGCCTCCTCCACCGCTTCGCTCACCTGCGGCAAAAAGATTTTGAACAGCGTCCCCTTGCCCTCCTCGCTGTAGCACTCGACATGGCCGTTGCTCTGGCGCACGATGCCGAACACCGTGGAGAGCCCGAGGCCGGTGCCGTGCTCCTTGGTGGTGTAAAAGGGCTCAAAGATGCGCGAGCGCACTTCCTCGCTCATGCCGCTGCCGGTGTCCTGCAGGGTCAGCAGCACATATTTCCCCGGCCTGGCGTCGATGTGATTGCGGCAGTATTTTTCGTCGATCGCGACCGCGGAGGTCTCGATGACCAGCTTGCCGCCTTTGGGCATGGCGTCGCGGGCGTTGACCACCAGATTGACGATGATCTGCTCCACCTCGGCCGGATCGGCCTTGATGTTGCCGATGTTCTCCTTGAAACGGGTGACCAGCTCGATGTTCTCGGTCACCAGCCGTTTCAGAACGCTGACCATATCCATCAGGCTGGCGTTGAGGTCGAGCACTTTCTGTTCCATGGGCTGACGGCGGCTGAAGGCGAGGAGCTGTTTGGTGTGGGTGGAGGCGCGCTTGACCGCCTTGATGATCTGCTGCACGTGGCCGTTGAGGGGATCGCTGGGCTTGATCGATTTCATCATCAACTCGCAATAGCCGTTGATGATGGTGAGGAGGTTGTTGAAATCGTGGGCGACGCCGCCGGCGAGGCGGCCGATGGCATCCATCTTTTGCGCGTGGTAAAACTGTTTCTCGAGGTCGCTTTCGTGGGTGACGTCGCGTTTGACCGCGACGAAATTGATGATCTGGCCTTTCTTGTCCTTGATCGGCGTGATCGTCGCCTCTTCTTCAAAGAGCGTGTTGTCCTTGCGGCGGTTGGTGAAATGACCGTGCCAGCTCTTGCCGCTCATGATGGTGGTGGAGAGTTCGTGGTAAAAGGCCTTGTCGTGTTTGCCGCTGTGGAGGAAGCGCGGTGTCTGGCCGCTGATTTCCTCTTTGCTGTAGCCGCTGACCTTTTCGAAGGCGGGATTGACGTAGAGAATCTTGCTTTCGATGTCGGTGATCATGATGCTCTCCGCCGCCTGTTCGACGGCGATGGCCAGCCGCGAATTTTCGTCCTCGGAGCGGTGACGGTCGCTGATGTCGCGCGCAAAGCAGAGGACGTATTCGAGATTATCGAGCTGATAATAGTTGAGCGTCAATTCGACCGGGATGATCTTGCCGGATTGGGCATAGAGGCGCGTTTCGATGGTGGCGTCGTGCTGGGTGCGCATCTTTTTGAGAAAGGCGAGCCACTGTTCCCGGACCATATGGGGATCGATGTCGCTGATGGAGCACTCGCTGAGTTCGCTCATGGAATAGTCGAGCATCTCCAGGGCCGCCTGGTTGGCGAGCACAAAGCGTCCTTCGTGATTGAGCCAGTAGATGGCGACCGCGGCGTGATCGACCGCAAATTTGGTGAAGCGCAGGGCTTTTTCGATGCGGCGGTTGCGGCGTTCCATTTCCCGTTTTTCCAGCGTCTCTTTGGCGGCGGAGACGAGACGGAACAGGTGGGCGGTGTTGATGACGTCCGCGGCGCCGGCCTTCATGCAGGCCACCGCGATTTCGCTGTCGAGGCTGCCGGAGATGACGATGAGGGGAATGTCGAGATGATTCTCTTCGAGCCAGGTGAGCGCCTTGAGCGCATCGAAGGCGGGCAGAAAATAGTTGGCGATGACGAGATCGGGCCTGTTTTGCATCGCCTGGGCGAAGGTTTTGGCGGTGTTGACGCGAAGCCACTCCGACAAGAGGCCGGCGTTCATGAATTCACGCGCCAGCACCTCCGCCTGCTGCAGGTCCTCTTCGATGATTACCAGTCTCAGCCCCGTGCTCATAACAGACCCCGGCCCTCAGGAATGAATGGTATGCCGCAGATTGGCGCGATGGATAAAAATCAGTGAATCATCTCGGAGGATTCTGCTTGTTCCACTGCGGCCAGCTGCGCGTTCTTGCCTTCAAGAAACAGGATATAGATCAACAGCATCACCATCCCGACGCTCACTGCGATATCCGCCACATTGAAGATGGGCCAGCGCTGCAGGCTGTAGCCCGAAAAGTGCAGCGACAGGATATTGAAAGCGGGAATGGTGATGTCGAAAAACTCAAAGTCGAAAAAATCCACGACCTGGCCGCGCAAGATGCGGTCGGTGAGATTTCCGATCGCTCCACCGAGGATGACGCTCATGGCCACGCGCGCCCAGGTCTCCTCCATCCTGAGCTTGAAGAGGTAGAGCAGGATCACGATGCTGGCAATGATGGCAAAGACGGTGAAAAAGACATTATCGCTGATCTGAATGCCAAAGGCCATGCCGGGATTTTCGACGTAGGTGAGGCGGAAAAAGTCGCCGAGCACGGGTATCGATTCATGAAGCTGCATGCTCTCCTTGATGACCCATTTGCTGATCTGGTCGAAGAGATAAACGGAGAGGGCGATCCACAATATTTTATATGATTTCGACATTTAGCGCTTGAGCTGCTCCTCTTTGGATTTGCACTCGATGCAGAGACGGGCGTGCGGCACCGCTTCGAGGCGTTCATGATTGATCTCCTTGTTGCACTGCACGCAGATGCCGTATTCGCCTTTTTCGAGCCGTTCCAGGGCCAGGTTGAGGTGATAGAGCAGATTCCCCTCACGCGAGGCAAAAAAGTACTGCTGCTCGCGTTCCATGGTATCCGTACCCTGATCCGCCATGTGAAACGAGTAGGCCGAATGATCGCCGGAAGTATCTTTCATCGAGGTGTTGAGTCCGCTCGCTTTGAGATGATCCAGCTCTTTGAGGAGCCTTTCGCGTTTTTCCATGATTATTTTCTTGAAATGTTCGAGCTCTTGGGGGTTCATCATCTTCCTCCATATGGAAACTATACCGATTGTTTTCTCGCAATACCGATGGTTATATCTTCATCCTCGATGCTCCACGCTTTCTGATGGGTGCCGCCGGACTGCCCGGGATGAATATCTTCGCACAACGTCTCATTTTTCACATATTCCGTCTGATGATTGATGGCTTGCAAGAGCTGCTGCGACGCTTCGAGCCAGATTTCGATGCGGTCGGTCACCTGAAAATCGGCTTCCTTGCGCATGTTCTGCACGCGGTTGACGAACTCGCGCGCCAGACCCTCGTAGCGCAGCGCTTCACTGATGGTCAGCTCCAGGGCGACGGTGAGATCGCCTTCGCTGGCAGCCACCAGGCCCGGCTTGTTCTCCGTGTGCACGGTGATGTCATCCGGCGAGAGGTGTGCCTCGTGCCCTTCGACGACCAGGATTTTGGCGCCGGTTTTGAGCAGGCCGTCGATATCCGCTTCCGTGAAGGCGCGGATGGCTTCGGCCGCCTTGTTGACGTTTTTGCCGAATTTCGGACCGAGGGTCTTGAAGACCGGCTCGGCGCGGCGGCTCAACAGCGCTTTCTGATCTGAAACAAACTGAATCGATTTGACGTTGAGTTCGTCGAGGATCAACGCGGACATGCTCTCGATGAGCTCGCGGCGTTTGGCCTCTTGCACCAGGATGACGAGCGCTGACAGCGGCTGCCGCACTTTGACACTCGCCTCGTTGCGCAGCGAACGGCCGAGAAAGACGATGCGCCGCACCAGCTCCATGCGGGCTTCGAGGATGTCGTCTTGGTAATCGACATAACCCTGACCCGGACGCGGATATTCCGTGAGATGTACACTTTCTGCCGCGCCGCTTTGGCCTTTGCTGAGGTTGCCATAGATCTCTTCGGAGAGGAACGGCGCCATGGGTGCCATGAGCCGGCTGACCGTGACCAGACATTCGTAGAGGGTCTGGTAAGCGGCGCGCTTGTCATGCCCCATCTCCGATTTCCAGAAACGGCGGCGCGAGCGGCGCACATACCAGTTGGAAAGGTCATCGACGACAAAGCCGGAGATGGCGCGCGAAGCCTTGGTGAGATCGTAGCGCGCGAGATTTTCCTCGACCCGCCTGGTCAGCGTATGGAGCGAGGCGCACAACCAGCGATCCAGTTCCGGCCGTTCGGCGACCGGGATGCGGGTTGCGGGGTCATATTCAAATTGGTCGATATTCGCATAGAGGGCGAAAAACGAATAGGTATTCGCCAGGGTGCCCAAAAATTTGCGGATGACATCGCGCACGCCTTCGGGGTCGAAACGCGTCGGCAACCACGGCGGACTTGCGGTCAGAAGATACCAGCGCAGGGCGTCGGCGCCCTGGTTGTCGAGAAAATCGAAAGGATCCACGGCGTTGCCGCGGGTTTTCGACATCTTTTGACCCTCTTTGTCGAGGATCATCTCCAGCGAGACGCAGGTCTTGTAGGCCGGCTGGTCGAAGAGGAAGGCGCCGATGACCAGCAGGGAGTAGAACCAGCCGCGGGTCTGATCCACGCCTTCGGAGATAAAATCCGCGGGAAAATTTTGATTGAATTTTTCGACGTTTTCGAACGGATAGTGCCACTGCGCGTAGGGCATGCTGCCGGAATCGAACCAGCAGTCGATGACCTCCGGCGAGCGTTCCATGCCGCCGCCGCAGGCGGGGCATTTGAGGCGGATGGTGTCCACCATGGGCTTGTGCAGATCGAGTTCGGCGGGGATGGGATCGAGCGCTTTTTCGCGCAGCTCCGCCACGCCGCCGATACATTCCATGGCATCGCAGCCAGTGCAGCGCCACACCGGCAGGGGGGTTCCCCAAAAGCGGTCACGCGACAGCGCCCAGTCGATATTGCCTTCGAGCCACTCGCCGAACCGGCCTTCACCCACTTCTTTGGGATACCAGTCGATCTTTTTATTGTTGGCGATGAGTTTGTCCTTGATGGCGGTGGTCTTGATGTACCACGATTTGCGCGCATAGTAGAGCAGCGGCGACTTGCAGCGCCAGCAGTGCGGATAACTGTGGGTGATGGGCTCGGAACGGTAGAGGACGCCGCGGCTCTTCAATTCCTGGATGATCGAACGGTCCGCGGCTTTGACGAACTGACCGGCCCAGGGCGTGATTTCGGGCGTGAACTTGCCGCTCTTGTCCACGGGCTGAACCACGGGCAGATCGTACTTGAGACCGAGTTGATAATCGTCTTCGCCAAAGGCCGGGGCGATGTGGACGATGCCGGTGCCGTCGGTGGTGGTGACGAAATCGCCGAGTACGGCATAATGGCTGCGCTGGTCGGTTTTGACGAAAGTGTAGACCGGTTCGTAGGCCATGCCGGCCAGTTTATCGCCGGAGAAGGTCTCGATGATTTCATAAGGCCCGTCAAGGACTTGCAGTCGCGCCCTGGCCAGGATGAGGTGCTGATCCTGATGCGATACTTTGACATATTCGATATCCGGATGAAACGCCAGCGCCACGTTGGAGATCAGCGTCCACGGCGTGGTCGTCCACACGAGAAACCAGGTGTTCTCTTCGTCCTTCACTTTGACGCGGACATAGACCGAGGGGTCTGTGACCTCCTCGTATCCCTGGGAGACCTCGTGGCTGGAGAGGGGCGTCTCGCAGTGCGGACAATAGGGCAGAATCTTGTGGCCCTGGTAGATGAGGTTCTTTTTCCAGAATTCCTTGAGAATCCACCACACCGATTCGATATAGTCGTTGGTATAGGTCACATAGGGATGTTCCAGATCGACCCAGAAGCCGATGCGGCGGGTCAGTTCATCCCACTCCTTGAGATAGCTCCAGACGCTGTTCTTGCACTCTGCGTTGAAGGCGCCGATGCCGTAACTGACGACCTGGTCTTTGCCGTCGAGGCCGAGTTTCTTTTCGACTTCGATTTCAACGGGCAGGCCGTGGGTGTCCCAGCCCGCCTTGCGTTCGACGCGGAAGCCCTGCATGGTGCGCAGGCGGCAGACGGCGTCTTTCACCGTGCGGGAAATGACATGATGGATGCCGGGTTTGCCATTGGCCGTGGGCGGGCCTTCGAAAAAGACAAAGGGTTTGTTTTCATCGCGCTCGGAGATGCTGCGCTGAAAGATATCGTGATCTTCCCAGTACTTGAGAACCTTCTTTTCGATTTCCGGGAAATTGAGTTTTTCGGGTAGTGCTTCGTACATGTTCTGTTTCCGTGTTATAAATATTTCTGCAAGAGGGGTTCCAGCTTCTTCACCGTGTTTTGCGGCCAGAGTGCCTTGTCTGTCATAATGGCGTTGGCCAGCGCCGTGCGGCATGCGCAGGTTTGTGTTTCGGGCAAACGACGCAGCGCGTTTCGAAGAATGGTTTTGGTTGTTTCAATATTCTTGTTCAGGTTTTCAATCACCAGTTCCACGGATACCGTGTGCCCGGTTTCAGCCTCCCACCAGCAATCATAATCGGTGACCATGGCCAGGGTGGCATAACAGATCTCCGCTTCACGGGCGAGACGGGCTTCGTTCATTTGCGTCATGCCGATCACATCCATCCCCCAGGATTTGTAGAGGCGCGATTCCGCCAGGGTGGAGAAGGCCGGCCCTTCGATATTGACATAGGTGCCGCCCCATTTGACCGGCGCGGCGATCTCCTGTCCCGCGGCGAAGAGCGTCTTGCGCAAATCTTCGCACATGGGTTGGGCAAAGGTCACATGCGCCACGATGCCCTCTCCGAAAAAGGTGGCCGGCCGGCCGGCATTGGTGCGGTCGACATATTGATCGATGATGACGATATCCGTGGGCTGCAGCTCCGGTCTGAAGGAGCCGACGGCGGAGACCGAAATGATCTGCGCCACCCCCATTTTTTTCAGCGCCCAGATGTTGGCGCGATGGTTGAGTTCGGTCGGCAGGATGCGATGCCCCCGGCCATGCCGCGGCAAAAACACGACATCGCGGCCTTCCAGCCGCCCCATCAGAAAGGCATCGGAGGGATCTCCAAAAGGCGTCTCCATGCGGATTTCGCGGCGCTCCGTCAATCCTTCCATCTGATAGAGGCCGGAGCCTCCGATGATGCCGGTCAGGGGCATGCCTTTCTCCTGTCAAAGAGTTTTAATGATGGCGCGCAGCAGGCGGCGAAACCGCGGACCCAGCTCCGCGGCCATCCGGTTGACTTCTTCATGGCTCAGCGGACGCATCGCGCCCGGCAGGGCCTGGTCGGTGACAGCCGTCAGGCCCAGCACCTCCATGTCGAGCTGCCGCGCCACCAGTGTTTCCGGCACGACGGACATGCCGACGGTGTCGGCGCCGAGCACCTGCAGCATGTTGATTTCGGCCTCGGTTTCATAGGAAGGCCCGATCACGGCGGCATAGACCGACTCGTGCAGCGGGATACCGAGGTCCAGGGCGATCCGCAACGCCAGGGCGCGCAGGCGCCGGCTGTAGGGCTCGCTCATGTCGGGAAAACGCGTTCCCAGCGTTTCCTCATAGGGCCCGGTGAGGGGGCTGCTGCCCATGAGGTTGAGATGATCCGTGATCAGCGCGATGCTGCCGGGCGTCAGTTGCGGACGGATGCCGCCGGCTGCGTTGGTCAGGATCAGTGTCCGCATGCCGAGCCGGTGCATGACGCGAATGGGCAGGGTTACGGCCTGCAGCGCATGGCCCTCATAACCGTGAAAACGGCCCTGCATGGCGAAGAGGGTCTTGCCCTCGAGACGGCCCAACACGAGTTGACCGGCGTGAAATTTTACGGTGGAATGGGGGAAATGGGGGATATCGCCATAGGAAATCCGCTGCGTATCCGTCATTTCGTCGACGAGTGAACCGAGCCCCGTCCCCAGCACCACGCCGAGATCAAAGGTGCGCGGGTCGCGTGTCTGCAGCCATTCTGCGGCTTCGGCCACCTGTTGCGACAACTTTACACCGGGCTCTGTGATAATGTTTACATCCATCTCAAACTCTGATAACCGCCGGATAGCGGATTGTTACGGGCGCCATGCCGGAGCGGCGCCTGAAAATTGATTTATTTATATGTCCGGTCTAAAGACCGTCCCCTGCGCGAATTTTACGAATTTGAAACTGCCAAGATTGAATTTGATTCGATTTGCATAAATTCAAGGTTAAGGCTTGTTAGATCGGCCTCATTGATAATTCATCAGGCTTTTCAGATCACGATCTGATCTGAAAGAGAATTGTTTTTCTTTTCAGAGTCCGCACCCTCGCTGGAAGGGGCTTCCTCCTCATCGAGCAGATTGGCCTGCATGCGTCCGCCGTAGGGTTCGTCGAAACGGCGCTCCCCGCGGATGATGCGGGGTTCGTCCGCCGGCAGCGAGGATGCCGCCGCGGAAGGCGCGGTGGCCGATGGTGGCGCGACCGGCCTGTGGGCGGTTTTTTCTTCCTCGGTGGGTGCGATCACCGGGCGCGGCAGGCGGCCGCGCGGCGTGAAGGAAGGCCCGGATTCATCTTCCGGCGCCCTGATTACGGCATCATCCATGCCGAGCACATCGAGGAGTTCGATCTGAGACTGCAGCAGGTGGCGCAGCCGCCGCGAAAAGGACTCTTTTTGCGCCTTGACGAGATTGATTTCCGAGCGCAGGTCCTGCAGCTCTTCACGTGCCTGTTCGATGATTTTTTCCGCCTGCAGTTCCGCTTCATGGATGCGCAGTTCCGCCTCGCGCAGAGAATTCATGCGCGATTCTTCCACGGTATTGGTGGCTTTCATCAGCGTGTCGCGCAGGGTCTGTTCAACCTGCTGGTAATCGCGCAATTGCGTGCGCAGTTTGATGAGTTCGTCGTTGAGCTGATTTTTTTCGCGGAGCAAGAGTTCCACTTCATCGGCAACCATGATCAAAAAGGCTTCCACTTCTTCCGGATCAAAGCCGCGCATGCTTTTTTTAAATTCCTGTTTGCGGATGTCCAACGGTGTCAGTTTCACGGTCTTCTCCGATTGTTAAGGTCTTTCCCCAAAGAGCGCGCGGCCGAGGCGGATCAGCGTTGCGCCCTCTTCAACAGCGATTTCATAATCGTCGCTCATACCCATGGAGAGATGGTCGATGCTTAAACCGGAAGCGTTGAGCCGTTCCTGGAGGCGCCGCAGGGCGATGAAACAGGAACGGATGCGTGCGATGTCTGTGGTCAGCGCACCGATGGTCATCAAACCGCTTAAACGCAGATGCGGCAGCCGCGCGAGCGCATGGGCGAGGGACTCCGCCGTTTCCGGGTCGATGCCATATTTGCTGGCTTCTCCCGAGGTGTTCACTTCCATGAACACCGGCACGATGCGCGTTGAGGCCGCTGCGCTGCGATCGATCTCCTGGCCGAGATTCAGCGAATCGACGGATTGGATGACTTCAAAAAGCGCCAGCGCGCGTTTGACTTTGTTGCTCTGCAGATGGCCGATGAAGTGCCAGGTGACCGGCAAATCCGCGAGGGCTTCGCGCTTGCTCCAGGCTTCCTGGACGCGATTTTCACCCATGAGGGTGATGCCATGTGCGGCTGCTGCGCGGATGTACGGCGGCGGCACGGTTTTGGTCACCGCCAGCAGCTCTATCTGGTGCGGATCGCGGCCGCTGCGCTGGCAGGCCGCATGGATCCGTTCCGTCACATATTTCAGGGTGTCTGCTATGGCCATCATATCAAGTTATTAATAACGTTAAATATAGATTTTTTTTGGATGAAATGCAATTAAAATCTGGAAGCTCCCGCGTCCCCGAAGGGGCATGTGGGGCGTTCACCACCGTGCCGCAGCGCTTCAAGCACCCGGATAATTCATTTGATTTTTCGCCGGGATTTTTGTAAAATAGGGTTATTCCAGTTTTGTTGCAAACACCATGAAGTGTTTTATCAGAGGATGGTTATGAATTCAGGCAAGTCGCGTTTTCTCGAATTGCTCGCCACCATTATCAAACGCCGCCGACTCGTTTATGTGAATGTGATCGTCGTCGGCATCGCCTCCCTGATCGTCAGCCTCCTGTTGCCCAAATGGTACAAGGCGGAGGCGATCATTCTGCCGCCGATGCACGAGAGTTTTTCGCTTGGACTGGGTGGCGCCCTCGGCGAGCTTGCCGGCTCCATGCTCGGTCCGAGCGGCTATGAATTGCCCATGCTCGCCTCGCGCGCCGATGTCTACGAGACGATTTTGAAGAGCCGCAGAGTGTCGCAAGAGGTCATCCATCGCTTTGATCTGATCAAAGTTTACAAAAGCGATAATGTCGATCTGGCGTTGCGCGAAATTCAAAACCATTTAAAGACGGAAGTAGGGCGGGACGGCAGTCTCAAAGTCTCTTTCGAGGCCAAGAAAAATCCGCAACTGGCCGCCGATGTGGCGAATCATTACGTCGCCACGCTCGATCGCATCAATCAGGAGACGAGCCAATCCAAGGCCAAAAACACGCGCGTGTTCATCGAAGAACGCCTTGATGCCGCCAAAAAAGACCTGGCACGGGCCGAAATAGCGCTGAAAGAGTTCCAGGAGAAGAACAATACCCTCTCGCTGCCGGAACAGACCCGGGCGGCGGTGGAAGGCGCTGCGCAGCTGGTCGGCGAATTGACCGCTCTGCGCATTCAGCTGGGGGTGATGAGTGCGGAGATGAGTCCCAATCACGCGCAGGTTCAGGAAGTGAAAAACCGCATCCGCCAAATCGACAAGATGCTGCTGGAAATAAAAACCGGCTCCCCCGCGGGCTCTTCGTCCGTGGATGAACTGATGATCCCGCTGCAAAAGGTGCCGGAACTGGGACTGCAGTATGCCCGGCTCTATCGCGAACTGAAAATCCAGGAAGTCATCTTTGAACTGCTGACGCAGCAATTTGAACAGGCCAAAATCCGTGAAATGGAGGACACCCCGACGCTGCAGGTTCTGCAGCAGGCCACGCCCCCGATCCTGAAGAGCCGGCCCAAGCGCATCGTGGTCATTCTCGTCTGCGTCTTCTTTGCGCTCATCGTCAGTCTGGGCATCATTCTGTTCGCGGATTTCATCGAGCGCATGCGCCTGCAGCGCAGTGAAGATTACCGCACATTTTCCTGGATGATGGATCAGATCAAGCAGGATTTCAGATTCCGCAAGTCCCGTAAATAGCATGGCGGCGCCGGAGATGCACATGCCTTTCGGGCAGTTTTTACGGCAGGAGAGAACGGCGCTGCTGCTGTCGGCGGCCCTCTTTGTCCTCTTTTTTGTGCTGGCCATTCGCATCGATTTTCTCATCGTCTTTGCGGCCTGCATCGGCCTGCTGGCCGCCGCGGGATTAAGTTACCTCATCGTCAAACATCCCGGCTTTGGCGTGGCCATCATGATCATCGGCACGTCGCTGGATGTCCTCGGCCGCATTCCCGGCACCCCCATCACCCTTTTTCATCTCGGCGTCTTCATCACCCTGCTGGTCTGGCTCCTGCGCCTCTATCTGGCCGAAACCAGGGAGATCGCGAAGACCAGTTTCGATCTGCCCTTGTGGCTTTTTCTGGCCTATATCAGTTTCACCCTGATCTATACCCCGGAGCCTCTCGAAGCCTCGGTCTATTTCATGCGCCTCATCGCCCTGGTGGTGGTGATGTATATGACCATCAATGTCGTCACCGACCGCACGAGTCTCAACGTCTCCCTCGGCGCGCTGATTTTGAGCGCGTTTGCCCTCTCGGCGTTTGCCATCACCGACATCACCAATACCTCGGCCTATCTGATGCAGGCGGCGGTGGGGTTTTCCAAGGTGTTCGGACGTTTTGGCGTGACCTTTGAGAATCCCAACTATTTTGCCACTTTTTTGATGATTGCCCTCGCCGTCAGTGCCTCTCTGGTCATCAACGGCCGGCTGACGCCTTTACTGCGCCTGGTGCTGTTGGCCATGGCGGGGGTCATCCTCGTCGGCCTGGTCGGCACCTTTTCGCGCGCCGCCTGGGTGGCGCTCCTGCCCGCGCTGGTCATCGTCATCTATTACTCCCGCTATCGCGGGACGATTTTCATCTCCATCTTTGTCGCGGTGTTGGCCGCCGCCATCGTCTTGTGGAACACGCCCTTTGTCCGCAGCGTGATCATGCGTTTCTCCTCGCTGGCCAGCGCCTCGGCGGACCCGTCGAGCATGACGCGCGTCTTTTTATTGCAGGGCGGCTGGGATATGCTGCTCGACACCTGGTTTCTCGGCGTCGGGTATCGGGGGTTTCCGGTTTTTTATGAAAAACTCTACCGCCCCCACAGCCAGGTGCTTTTCGATGTCTTTGAATCCCACACCCTGCCCATGGAAATGCTCGCCGAACTCGGCATCATCGGCTTTGCGTTGTTCGTCTGGTTCCTGGTGCGCTATTTCAAATATGGATTCCATTCCATCTCCCGGATCGAGCACCCCTATTATCGCGCCTGTCAGATCGGCGTCGTCGCCTCCATGGCCGGATATTTGACCAATGCGCTCTTCAGTCCCGGCCAGCTCGCCAGCAATTACCTGTGGATTGGTTTTGGTCTTACCTATGCCATTCCGCGCCTGGCGCAGCGGGCTGAGGACAGGGAATAGGCATGCCTTCGGTCTTTAAAAAGCTCTTCCAGCAATCCTTCGCCTACGCCGTGGGCACGGTGCTCAACCGCGCCACCAACATCATCCTCGTCCCGCTCTATGTGCGCCATCTCAGCAAAGCCGAATATGGCATGCTGGAAATCCTTCTCCTCACTTCCACACTGACCATGATCGTGCTGCAGCTCGGCATGGGCTCCGCCTTGATGCGCAGCGTGCTCTACAAGGGCGGCGGCAACCGCCAGGAGATCAGCTCGACGGCGCACTCTTTTTTATCGCTGTTCTCCTTCACGGTCATTGTCCTGTTGATGTTTTTTTCTCCCCAGCTCTCGGAACTATTATTTTCATCCCGCGAAGGCACGGCGCTGCTGCGGGTTCTGTTTCTCGGGGATCTTTTTCTTGTTGGCGCCACCATCCCGATGTCGCTGATGCGCATCGATCAGAAGGTCAAACTTTTCGTGCAAATTTCCGCCGCCAATTTCATCCTCGGGGTCGGTTTCACGTTTCTCTTTCTGGTCTATTTGAAGAGGGGCGTCATGGGGGTGCTGTGGGCCAACACCATCACCGCGGGATTGTTTGCGCTTTTTTATCTCTATGTCAACCGTCAGGAATGGCGGCCGAAATTTTCCTGGTCCGAGCTGCGCGATATGCTCGGCTTCGGGCTGCCGCTGGTGCCCAGCGCCATGGGTGATCTGGTGCTGCAGGCATCGGACCGCTACATCATCAAGGCGTATCATGGTTTTGAGCAGCTCGGCGCCTATAGCGTCGGCATGCGGCTCTCCATGGTGATCGCGCTGGCGGTCAATGCGTTTCAGATGGCGTGGCCGGCCATTTTTTTCCCCATGGTCAAGGATCCCCGGGCCAACCGGCAGTTCGCCCGCATCTTCACCTACTATGTCTTTGCCATGCTGGGCATGATCGTGGCCATGGCGCTCTTTTCCCATGAAATCATTCTGCTCTTTGCCACGGCCGGCTATCTCGAGGCGGCGCAGTTCCTGCCCCTGCTCTCTCTCTCGTTTCTCTTCTATGGCATGTATTACTACACCTCCATCGGCTTGCAGGTCGAAAAAAAGACCTGGATATCCGCGCTGGTCTTGCTGCTCGCCGCCGGCCTCAACGTGTTCCTCAACCTCGCACTGATTCCCGGCTGGGGGCTGATGGGCGCCGGCGTGGCCAAGCTGCTCAGTTTCATGTTCCTGGGACTCACCATCGCCTGGATATCGCAGCGCTATTATGCCATCGCCTACGAATATGGCCGGCTGGCCAAATTGGCGCTGCTGGTGGCGGCTGCGTTTGCCGCGAGCCTGCTGATTCGCGGCATCACCCTGGAGGCGTTTCTGCTGCGGCTTTTGACCCTCCTGCTGCTGCCCGTTTTGCTGCTGCTCATGCGCTTTTTTCCGCACGGCGATCTGCAGCGGCTGCAAGGCCTGTGGGCGCAGCGGTTTCGCAGGAGGCGCGATGCGTCGGGTCATTAAGCAGCTGTTCGCAGCGGCCATCGCAGCCCTGTTGTACGTGCGCAGTAAATGCCGCAAATCGTCTGATGAAGGCCCCCTGCGCTCGGTCGTGGTCATCGCCGCCATCGGTCTGGGCAATGGCATCATGGCGCTGCCGCTGCTGGCGAGTCTCAAGGCGCACGATGCGGCGATGCGCGTGACGGTTCTGACCAACGCCAGCGCCGCCGTCATCTTCCGCTGCACGGCGACGGCCGATGACATCGTCATATTGGCGCCCACCCTGATGGGCCGGATCAGACAATGCCTGGCCCTGCGCAAGCAGCGGCTTGATGTGTGCTTTTTGACGTTTCCGACGCTGGCGATGCCGGACGAACTGTTGCCCTTGTTCATCGGCAGCCGCCGCAACATCGCGCACGATTATCGTTCCATCCACCCCTTTTTCCATCATTTCAGGCATCTCTATGCCGCGCTGGTGCCGCTCGGGGAGCATCTCCACGACGTCGAGCAGAATTTGCGCTTGCTGCCGCAGGGGGTGGCGGCGCGGAAAGCCTATCCGTCCGTCAGAATCTCCGCGCACGCGCGGCGGGAGGCCGGGAGAGTGTTGGGTGGTTGGGAGAAGGGGCGTGGCCGTTTATATGCGCTGCATCCCGGCGGGAAACGCGGAGCGGATTACAAGCGCTGGCCGGCGCAAAAGTTCCGCCAACTGGCGGATCGATTGGCGGCGCGCGGGGCCGGGGTCGTTGTCCTGCTCGGTCCGGATGAAACAGAACTGCAGGCGCTGTTTCAGGGGCCCGATCTGCTGCCGCTGAGCAGCAGCGATCTGGAGATTATTATTGCGTTACTTGAAAAATGTCATTATTTTATCTCTAATGACAGCGGCATCATGCATGTCGCTTCGCTCGTCGATATTTCCCAGTATACCATTTATGGAGCGACCAATCCGCGCCGCAACGGCGCCTGGGGCGGTCGTGCCGTGAATATATTCAAAAAAGATATATCCTGCCGTCCCTGCATCCATTTCATTCCGGGTGGGGCCCATCTCGGATGCCGGCAGGAGTGTCTCGCCGAACTCTCAGTGACCGAGGTATGGAACGCCATCAGCGCACACCAGGAAGAGGAGTCTCGCCATGAAAGTGAATTTTCTCGATCTTAAATCGCAATATCTGGGCATCAAAGCCGAAATTGATGATGCCATTCAACAGGTTCTCGACCGCAGTGCTTTTGCCGCCGG
>DCUM01000102.1:15592-21815 GCA_002327255.1 bacterium UBA2214
TTTTTTGCGACGCCGGAAGCGGTGAGCCTGGCCGGCGCCCGGCCGGTATTTGTCGATCACGAGCCGGACTATTACAATATCGATGTCAATCTGATTGAAAAGGCGATCACACCGCGCACCCGGGCGATCATTGCGGTCAATCTCTATGGTCAAGCGGCACAACTGGACGCGATCAAGGCCATCGCGGAAAAGCACCGGCTCGTCCTGATCGAAGACTGCGCCCAGTCGCACCTGGCGACGCTCAACGGGCGCTCCACCGGTACTTTTGGTCTCGCCGGCTGCTTCAGTTTTTATCCCGGCAAAAATCTCGGCGCCTATGGTGAAGGCGGAGCGGTGATCACGCCGGACGAAGCGCTCTATAAAAAATTGATGATGCTGCGCGACCACGGTTCCGCGCAGAAATATCACCACGATCTCATCGGCCATAATTATCGTCTCGAAGGCATGCAGGGCGCCATTCTCGATGTCAAATTGAAGCATCTGCCGCAATGGACCGAAGCGCGCCGCCGCAATGCGGATCTCTATCGCCAATACCTGGCGCCGATCCGGGAGGTCGTGACGCCGCGGGAGATGCCGGGCGCCAGACATGTCTACCATATCTTCTGCATCCGCGCGCCGCGGCGCGATGAATTGATCAAATACCTGTCGGATCATCAGATCTATACCGGCATTCACTACCCCATCCCCTGCCATCTCCAGAAGGCTTATGCGGGGCTGGGATACAAGGCGGGCGATTTCCCCGTCAGCGAAGCGTACGCCGGCCAGCTTTTGTCACTGCCGATGTGCGAGGTTCTGACCGAAGAGGAGATCGTCTATGTCTGCGACACGATCCAGCGGTTTTATGAGGAACGCGCCTGAGACTGCCCCATCGCGCACATGAGACGGTTTTGGGGGTTACGTAAAAGATCAAGGGAGTTTTTTGAGAGGCATCATGGTATGAGTGACCGTCGCATGTATCTCTTTGTGCTGCTGCTGTTTGGCGTCTGTGGGTGCGAACGCAAGCTGGAGATGGTGAGTTCCCGGGAAGATCCAGCGGACGAGCCCAACGTGAAAATCGAAGCGGAGTACGTCGCCCAGGTGCAGAAGTGTCTGTGGTTTGAGGATAAAGTCGCGGCCTATACCATCTCTTTTGATGATGCCAGAGCCAGTCATTATCAGGTTGCCGGGCCGCTCCTGCATCAGCGCAACATCTGCGGCACCTTTTTCATCAACACCCGGGAAATCAAAGACTGGTCGGGCTGGCAAAATCTGGCGGATATGGGACACGAAATCGGCTCGCATACCTGGTCGCATCCCAGGATGACGGCATTGACCGAGGCGCAGCAGAGGGCGGAACTGGAGCACGCCATTTTTGACATCCGTTCCAACCTGCGCGGTGCCCCGCCGGTGTACAGCTTTTGTTATCCCTACGGTCTTTTTGATGATGCACTGCGCCGGGTGGTCCAGGAGTACCATATCTCCGCCCGCGGTGGCGGCGGCGTGAATCGCAGCGGCCTCAGCGATGAAGCCCTGACGATGGTGCGTGGTTCGGGCGTTTACCCACCCTACGATATGACATTGTTTGCGAGGATACTCGCAGAAGCGCTCTCGAAAAAAGGCTGGGTCAATGTCTATTTTCATTCGGTCAGCGCGCGCGATGACTCCAACGACACCACCATCCCGCTGCGCCGCTTTATCGAGCATCTCGATGACGTTGAAAAAGTGCGCGGCCAGCTGTGGATCGCCACGCAGGCGCAGGTCGCAAACTATATCAGGCTGCATCGCGATGCCGGGATAAAAGTTGAAGAAATCGATCAAGTCAGCATCAAGATTTCCCTGGAGCGTCTTCCGGAAAACATTTCTGATATCTCGCGACTCACGGTCAAACTGGCCTTGCCGAACCATTGGCGCAATCACAAGATTTTATGGCGAAAGGGAAATCAGAAGAGTCAGGAGATCGTGAACGCTGACGGAGACAGGGTGTATCTTCATATCGGCAGGGATGAAACTGTTTTTTTGGAAGCAAAAATGAACAAGAAGCGCTAGCACTGGTGCATGCCGCCGCAAAAAAACATATTGATGATCCTGCAGGCCGATTATCCACCCGACATCCGCCTCACCAAGGAGATCGACGCACTGGTGCAGGCCGGTTGCAGGGTCTATTTGCTGTGTCACAACAAGGGCAACCAGCCGCGGGTGGAAGAGGTGGACGGCGCCACGGTGCTGCGACTGCGCCACTACGGCGCACGCTGGAGTGCGCTCATCAACACGCCGCTTTTTTTCAATCCGGTGTGGCTGCTGGGCCTCCGCCGCGCCATCCGGCGCTATGCCATCACCTCGCTGCACGTGCACGATCTGCCGCTGGCGATGTCGGCCTTGTGGATGGGGCGGTGGTTCAGGATACCGGTGGTGTTTGATGTGCATGAAAACTATCCCGAAGCGATGCGCATCTGGGGGCGCAAGGGCCTGTTGTGGTTCCTCTTTCGCAATCCCTGGCTGGCGGAAAAACTGGAGCGCCGCTGTCTCGATCAAGCCGATGCCGTGATCACGGTCTCGGAGGAGCATCGCGCCTTTTTCATACGCCGCGGCGTCGCGGCGGACAAGATCCATTTTGTCGGCAATACCGTGGATTATGAATCCTACGTCGCGATGCCGGTCGATCCGGCCATCGTGGCGCGTTATCGGGATGAGTATGTTCTGGAATATCTCGGCAAGTTCGGACCGGAACGGGATCTGGAGACCGCCATTCGCGGCCTGCGCCATCTCGTGCCGCACATCCCCAACATCCGCCTGCTTTTGGTGGGGGATGGCCCCAACGTCGCGGCGCTGCAGCACTGCGCCCGGGAAGAAGGCGTCGCGGAGCGCGTCGAGATCACGGGATGGGTTCCCTTCGCGCAGACCGCATCCTATATTTCGGCGTGTCACATCTGCATTGTGCCACAGCCGTCGAATCCGTTCATCGACAATACCATACCGCACAAGATCTTCCAGTACATGGCGCTGGAGAAACCGGTGGTCTGCTCCGATGCCAAAGCCCTGGTGCGGATTGTGCGCGAAAGTCAATGCGGCGAAGTGTTTCCCTCCCGTTCGCCGCAGGGCTTTGCCGAGGCGGTGCTGAAAATTTGTCGCGGCGATTTATCCTACGGAAAAAATGGCCGCCGCGCGGTCGAGGAAAAATACAACTGGCGCACTTCGTCGCGGACACTCATCGCGCTCTATCATAACCTTTATTCAGATTTACTGGACAGGAACGGAGCGGTTTGACGGCTGAAACGATAAAAAGAGAGTTACCCCTGGTCTCATTTGTCATTCCGATGCTCAATGAGGCCGGGGCCATCCGGCGCTGCATCGAATCGATTCTGCAACAGGATTATCCGGCGGACAGGCTGGAGATCGTCGTCGTCGATGGACTCTCGCAGGATGGCTCGCGCGAAGAGGTCGCCGCGCTGGCGGCGGCGCATGACAATGTGCACCTGTACGACAATCCGCTCAAGCGCACGCCCGTCAGCCTGAACACCGGGGTCCGTAACGCCACAGGAGAGGTCATCATCATCCTCGGTGCCCACACGCGCATCGAGCCCGATTTTGTTCATTGGAATGTTCACTATATGCGCGAACTCGATATCCAATGCGTCGGCGGCACCCAGGTCAATACCGGCGACACCTTCTGGCAGTCGGCCATCGGCGTGGGCATGGGGTCGCGTTTCGGCATCCCCAGTGCGCCCTATCGCTTTTACCGCAAAAAACGCTTTGTCGACACGGTGGTCTATGCCGCCTATGCGCGCGAGCTCTTCGACGAAGTGGGCTATTTCGATGAAGAGCTGCATATCTCCGAGGATGCCGAATTCAATTGGCGCATCCGCAAGGCGGGACACAAAATATTCTTCACGCCTGAAATCGTATCCTGGTATTATCCGCGCCCCAATCTGCGCAAACTGGCGAGACAGTTTTTCAACTATGGCATCCTGCGCGTCAACGTCATCAAGAAACATCCGGATGCGGCCAAAGCCGTGCATCTGGTGCCCCCGCTGTTCGTGCTCGGCACCCTCACGCTGCTGGCACTGGGAGTTATGTGGAAAAGTTTCTGGATCGCCTGTGGCGCGCTGTGGCTGCTCTATCTGCTCTACCTGGTGCTGGCCGCCTGGATCACCAGCCGCCAGAATGGCTGTTACCGCTATCTGGCAGCCTTGCCGGCCGTTTTTATGACCATGCATCTCTCCTGGGGGAGTGGATTTCTGACCGGCATTTTTAAAACCTACAAATAGTACGGAATCGCATATCGTATGCCCAAACCGCTCGAAAAAATAGTGTTGCTGCTGGTCGATTTCATCACCATCAACCTGGCCTTCTGGGGATTGCTGCAGCTGCGCAGCAGCTTTCATCTTTTTGTGGAATCCGGGCCCGGATTGCAGGTGCAAATTTTTCTCTTCATCTATTTGTTCTGGCTGGTGCTGTTCCTGTTCTTCGGATTGTATCAATCCTGGTATTTGAAATCGCGGTTTGATGAACTCATTTCCGTCTTCAAGACCATCCTGTTCGGCACCTTTTTGATCTTTGTGCTCACCTTCGAACCGGAAAAAGATCTCTCCGGGCCGCCGACCGTCGGGCGCTTCATGATCATCAGCTATTCGCTGCTGATGTTGATTTGTGTGGGCGCCGGCCGGCTCATTCTCCACACCATCCAGCGCAAGCTGCTGCAGTCCGGTTTCGGACAGCGCAACACCCTGATCGTCGGGTATAACGTCAAGGCGCAAAAGCTGGCCGAGAAAATCCGCCAATTCCCGGCGCTCGGATACCGCGTGACCGGTTTTCTCAGCCTCAATGCCGAAGATAACGGCCACAAATATCAGCATATTCACGTCTATGGCGGGTTGAAAAAATTAAAGACCGCGGTGAAGAATCGCAAGATCGAAGAGGTCATTCTCTCTCTCGGCCAGACGCCGCACAGGCGGGTGATGTACATCATCGGGTTGCTGGAGCAGTTGCCGGTGAACATCAAAATCGAACCGGATTTGTATGACATCGTCATGGGCCAGGCGCGGACGCAGCAGATTTACGGTTTTCCGCTCATCGAAATCAATCCGCAGATCATGCAGCCCTGGGAACAGCGCGTCAAACGCGTCATGGATGTGCTCTTTTCCATTTTCTTTCTGATTGTCATGCTGCCGTTTTTTGTCATCCTGGCGGTGCTCATCAAACTCGATTCGCGCGGACCGGTCTTTTTCAAGCAGAAGCGCGTCGGCCGCAATGGCGAGGTCTTCACCATCTACAAATTCCGTACCATGGTTCAGGACGCGGAAAAACTGACCGGTCCGGTGTGGGCGGGCAAGAAAGATCCGCGCATCACGCGCATGGGGCGGATCATGCGCAAGCTGCGGCTGGACGAATTTCCGCAATTCATCAATGTGCTCTATGGCGATATGAGCCTGGTGGGCCCGCGTCCGGAACGGCCCTACTTTGTGGAAAAACTCAAACGCGAATATCCCTACTACCTGCGCCGCCTCAAAGTCAAGCCCGGCATCACCGGCTGGGCGCAAGTCAAGGGGGAATACGACACGACCATCGAAGAGGTCAAGGAGAAACTGGCTTACGATCTCTATTACATCGAGAATATCTCGCTGCGCATGGATTTGCGCATTCTCTTTCATACCATCGCCGTGATGCTGCGATTCAAGGGACAATAAGGATGAGGTGGTTGCCATGCTCGATTTAAAATTTATTCGGGAAAATGCGGACCTGGTACGCAAGGCCATTGCGGAAAAGGGCGACCATGCCGATCTCGATGGTTTGCTGGCATTCGATGTCCAGCGCCGGGAAATCATCGGCGCGGTGGAATCGGCGCGCGCCCAGCAGAACAAGGTGACCCTGCAGATCGCCGAAATGAAAAAGGCGAAACAGGATGCGGCCGCCGTCATCGCCGAGATGCGGGCCGTCTCGGATCGCATCAGGGAACTGGAGGAACAGTTGCGCGAGGCCGAGGAAAAGATATTTCAGATTCAGATTCGTATCCCCAATATCGCGCACGCCACGGTTCCCGTCGGCGACGCGAGCCACAATCAGATCGTGCGGCAGTGGGGCGAGGTGCCGCAACAGGATTTCAAGCCGCTGCCGCATTACGAAATCGCCGAAAAGCTGGGACTGGTGGAATTCAACCGCACCTCGCGGATGTCGGGCGCCTCGTTTGTCGGTTATCGCGGTCTCGGGGCGAAGCTGGAACGCGCGCTCATCAATTTCATGCTCGATT
>DCUM01000238.1:0-11958 GCA_002327255.1 bacterium UBA2214
AAGGCGATCTCGCACTCTCTGTCAAGCGGGGAAATATCTATGTCGAAGAGGCCACCGCCACGATCAACGACGCGCGCGCCAGCCTCAACGGCGAGGTCGAGTCGTGGCTCACGCCCCGGTTCAACCTCGCTCTCACCATGCCGGAAACCGATCTCTCGCGTTATAATCAGATACTGCGTCTTCCAGCCGGCCCGTTACGCGGCATGGCGCATCTGCGGCTCGCGTTGACCGGTTCGCTCCAGGAACCCGTGTGGATGATCCATCTCCATGCGGATCGGTTGCGCTATCGTACCCTGGAGTTCAAATCCATCGCGGGTTCGGCCCGGTGGCGGCGTGGCTGCCTCTCGGTGCATCACCTGCAGGCTACCTGGCGTGAATTTGACGTCGATGGTCAAGGAGAGGTTCATTTAACTGCCGACAGCAGCCGCATCGATGCCGCGCTGAGCATTCACGGAAATGCCCTGCCCCTGGTGCAAAAGTATTGGCCCAATCCGCTGCGCCTGGCCCGGCTCGATGGCGTATTGCGCGTCTCCGGAGCCTTGCAGAAGCCGCAAGCCGATGGCCGTTTGGACCTTTCGCTCACGGGCGCCATTCAGGACAGCATCTTTTTATCTCACCGCATGCTGCTGCAAGGTTCGCTGCTGCGGATATCGCCCTTTATGGGCGCCGGCAACGGCATGACCGGCGCCGTGGATTGGTCGAAGCGACCCATCTCTTTTGATCTGGAAATCCCCGCCATCATACCCTGGTTATCGCTGCTCAAACCGGACCTGGCAGCGAGAATCAGCGCACTGAATCTCGACAGCGGTATCCGCGCCAGCGGCAATGAAAACGATTTTTCACTCTCGGCAGATTTTTATCAGAGCGCCTCCAGGCGCTCTCTGGTGACGCTGCAGGCATCCCTGCGGCGTCAGGCGAAAACCGTGCAGGGCGAAGGCACGATTCTCTTCTATCCCGGCAGCGCAGCGCCCCTCCAGGGGCATTTTACAGTGCTTCGGGACAGCGTGCGCTGGAATCTGCGCAACCTGGTCGTGGGAGACTGGATCACCGCAAATTTATCACTCTTTCAGGATCAGAGCCTTTCCGGCCTGTGCCTGGTGCAAAAATGGCCTTTGCAACGGCTCTTTGCGGCACACAACACGCCGCTGCAGGGCGCCCTGGATGCTGAATTGAGTTTGTCAGGCACGGTGGAAAAGCCCGTTTTACGCGGGCAGATGCGTCTGGATGATTTGACCTGCCGGCAAGCGGGCCCTTATCACATGGAGGGCGCTTTCACCTGGGACACCATGCATCTGAATCTGCAGCGACTGCTGGTCAAGGCGGCGGACGAAAACCTGCTCTTTGCCAATGGCGCGTATCATCCCGGCTGCGACAGTCTCCATTTTCGACTTCAGGGTACCCTGTTCGATATGGCGAAGCTGTCCCCGGCTTTTTTGCCCGGCCGGCTTCCTTTGGCCGGGCAGACGACAGCCGATATCGTGGTGTCAGGAAGGCGATCCGATCCCGAATTTTCAGGTTTCATCAGCATCCAGCAAGGCAGCCTTTACTCGATTCCCTTTGATGATATGCGGCTCGATTTGGGCCGCTCTTACGCACGCCCGGGTCGTTCACGCCGTCCTGGTGCCCCTGTCATCAACCTGCAGCGGCTGGTTGTGCACCGAAAGGGAGACTTTGAAGTGGCCGCGGAAGGCATCTATCCATTGACTACCAGGGACAGTCTCGATATCGATATGCATGGCACCGGCAATTTCCTCTCACTGCTTTCCAATCTCAATACCTATTTTGTCGAATCCAGCAGCTCCGGCAACTTCAACGCCCGTCTCACCGGTCTGTGGAATCGACCCCGGTTCCGCTCCGCCGAACTCACTGTGACCAATGGCGTGATGAAATTTCAGACCGTAGTGCCCAAGGTCACCGCGTTGACGGCGCGTCTCACCTTCCATCCGCAAAACCATTTCGTTTCGATCGACCATTTTGAAGGAAAAATCGATGGTCATACCTGCCGCATCAGCAACCGGCTCGCCGCCGCGGAAATGTGCAGCCGGCCGTTGCAGAATCTCGATTTCAGCGACTATGGTGTAAATCTGGGGGTGCTCACACTGGAAACGGCGCCTCAGGGTGTGCCGCTCAACATCCTCGGGCTGATGGAACGCGGCAAATACGGATTCGTACGCTTCAAGGGACGCACCGAGCAGGAGCGCTTCTATTGCGCCGGCCCCATCGAGCGACCCCTGTTTCGCGGTTTGCTCGAAGTATCCAATCTCCAGTTCATGTTTCCGTTCGATGAAACCCTCGATATGGGAGGCAGCAACGTCGCCCTGAAGGTGCTCTTCAGCGCCGAATGGGATGTGGCGGTTCGCGCCGTAAATGAAGTCCGCTATGTCAAGTTCATTCCCGGCGGGCTCGACAAGGTCTATGCCAACCTCAAACTGGAAGAAAATCTGGGGGACCTCGAATTTTTTGGACAGTGGAATGATTCCACCTTTCGCATCAACGGCGAAGTGCGCACCACTTCCGGCATCATCGAATATCTCGATATGAATTTCACCCTCGAACAGGGCGGCGCACGGTGGGATCGCAGCAGCCTTTTTCCCATTGTATGGGGACAGGCCCGCACCACCGTCACCGATTCGGTGGGCTTTGCCTCGCAGATTTATCTCGCGGTACAGACGGTGGATCAGACCATGGACAAGAAGCCGGTGGATGATATCGCCCGCCAGGAGGAGCGCCTCGGCCGTTGGGATCAAATCCGTTTCAAACTGAGCTCCGACAATCCCAACCTCGGCACCACCGAAGCCCAGTTGCTCGCCTCGCTGGGGTACTCCACGGCGACGCTTCAGGATAAAGCGGTGGACGTCATCGGCATCAACACCGAAAACTATCTGCTGCGGCCCATCTATCGCCCGGTAGAGCGCACCCTGGAGCAGCTCTTCAGCTTTGATTATGTCCGTTTCAGTTCACGCTTCACCCGCAACTTTCTCAATGCCAACCTCGGCAATAATGTCGATCTCACCAATCGTCTGCTGCTGCTGCGCAGCACCAAACTGGTGCTCGGGAAATACCTGAGCAAAAACCTCTTCTTGCAGTATACCGGCCAGGTGGAAGCCGGCCTGGAGTATCGCTATCAGAGCAGGGGTGTCGGATTGCGTCACACGCTTGGCCTGGAATACCGCGTTAATCCCCAAGTTTTATTGGAACTAGAATATGATTACGATAGTTTGATGTTGTACAACCGGGACGATAAACGCATAGTGCTGCGTCACTGGTTTCCCCTCTGACCGGGGCGCAGGAATATCCCTGAAAAAAAATATTTTACTTTGCAAAAATACTAGAATTTACTAAATTTATTAGTTTTGATTCTAACGAAAAGGCTGATCCTGCATGGTGCGAATGAAACGATCAAATTACCTGTTGTTAATAGTGATGTTGCTGCTTTTGAACGGACTGAGCCAGGCGCAAAAGCGTTCCATCAAGATCCTGGGTGTTTCTGTTGAGGGCAATAAAACCGTCGATGCGAGCATGGTACGGCTCAGCTCCGGATTGAATCCCGGCATGGAAGTGACCGGCGACGGCATCCAGGAGGCCATCCGTCAGCTGTGGCGCCTCTCTCTTTTTTCCGATATTCAAATTCTCGTGGATCGCGAACTCGCCGACGGCGTCTACCTCGCCATTCATGTGAAAGAGCATCCCCGCCTTGAAAAGGTGGAGATTGAAGGCAACAAGAAATTGAAGAAAGACGATATCGATAAAACCCTCAATTTCTATCCCGGCCAGGTTGTCAGTCCGACCATGTTGATGCGCGCCAAATCCAAATTGCACGACCAATATAAAGAGAAAGGCCACCTCCTCGCCAGGGTCAGGGCCAATCAGTACGTCAGCCGCGATGACAGCAATCGCGTCCTGGTGCGTTTTGTTTTCGAGGAAGGGAAAAAAGTCCAGATCGAACAGATCCGCTTTCACGGTAACAGCGTTTTCTCGGACGGCAAGCTGCGCAAACAATTCAAAAAGACCAAAGAGGACCGCTGGTGGCGGGGCGCTGATTTTGACAAAATCAAATACCGCGAGGACCTCGGCAAATTGCTCGAATTCTATTTCAACCACGGCTATCGCGATGCCGAGGTGATCCGCGATTCCATCTCCTACAGCGCGGATAACAGCGACCTCTTTCTCGACATCTGGGTTTCAGAAGGGCAGCAGTACAAATTCGGCGATGTCACCTGGAAAGGCAATACGGTTTTCACCACAGAACAGCTCACCGCGAATCTGGGGTTCGTAAAAGGGGAGACCTATAGCAAGAAAAAGCTCGATGAAGCGATCCAGAAACGGATCGGCAGCCTCTATTATGATCGCGGCTATATCTATTCCCAACTGGTGCCCGAAGAGCGCCTCAATGAAGAGGGCGCGCTGGATATCCATTTTTCGGTCGTCGAGGGCAAACAGGCCAAAATCAACGAGATCACCGTCACCGGCAACACGCGCACCAAGGAGAAGGTCATTCGCCGCGAGCTGCGCATTCTGCCGGGGGACACCTTCAGCCGCACCATGCTGGAGCGCAGCCAGCGCGAAGTGTGGATGCTGAACTATTTCTCCAACGTCGAACCCAAGGTCAATCCCATCGATGAAGACAAAGTGGATCTCGAATTTGCCGTCGAGGAGAAATCCACCGACACCGCCAATATGTCGGCGGGTTGGTCCGAACGCGATAAATTGATCGGTTCGGTCGGACTGGCCATGGCCAATCTCTTCGGCAACGGCCAGCGTCTCAGTTTTGACTGGAATTTTGGCCGCTACTACCGCTCCTTCAATATCGGCTTCACCGAACCGTGGCTGTTGGACACGCCGACGCTGGCGGGTTTTTCCATCTACGATACCAAACGCGATGCCGCCTATTACGGCTACAAGCAGGTCAGCCGCGGTTTCTCACTGCGCGTGGGCCGTAAACTCTCCTGGCCGGACAATTTCTTCCGTGGCGACTGGATCTACACCCTGGACGAAACCAGCCTCTCCGATTTCAACTCCTATTATGAGGCCGCCAATCCCAACGGCATCGTCACGGAAAAATGGCCGTTGACCAGCAGCAGCATCACCCAGATATTCACCCGAAACAGTCTCGACCGCCCGGAATTCCCAACCGCCGGCTCGGAGGTCACGCTGACCAGCGAACTCTCGGGAACCATTCTCGGCGGCAACGTCGATTTTCATAAATACACCCTGCGCATGGATTGGTTCATGCCCGCCTACTGGAAATTCGTCCTCTATTCGAGCTTCCAGGCCGGGTATATGGAAGGCATCGGCAAAAACTCCCGCATCCCTTATCTTGAGTATTTCTTCATGGGCGGTGACGGCTTGTCGCGCTCCATTCCGCTGCGCGGCTATGAAGACCCGTTGGGCGAAAGCACAACCGTGGAATCCGGAGGAAAATCCTATCTCAAATATACCGCAGAGTTCAGAATTCCCATTGCCCCCAATCCGACCATATTCGGTCTGATTTTTGCGGAAGCGGGAAAGGTCTGGAGTGACTTCCGCCACGCCGACCCCTACAGTATGAAGCGGTCGGTGGGTATCGGCGGCCGCGTATTCATGCCCATGATCGGCATTATCGGTTTTGACTATGGCTATGGGTTCGATCGTATTGACGCCAGTGGAAATCCGGATCCAAAATGGAAAATGCATTTTGTTTTCGGACGCAGTTTTTAATCAGAATCTTGTTTCGTTATTAATCGTCTCATTTCTATCAGGAGGTTAACGTGAGAACACTGAAATGGTTTTGCCTGGTGATGGTTGCAAGTGCGTTGGCCGTTGGCAACGCTTCGGCACAGAAACTTGCCTACATCAACTCCCAAAAAATCGTCGCCAACTACAAAGAAGCACAGGATGCCCAGGAACGCCTCAACAAAATCAGCCAGGGTTGGGAAGAAGAAGCCAAGATCATGCAAAAGCAGTTCCAGGATCTCGGGGAGCAGCTGGAATCGCAAGCGCTTCTGCTCAGTGAAGACCGCAAGCGCGAAAAACAGCAGGAATTGCAGTCCCTCTATATGAGAATTCAGCAATTCCAGAGCGATAAGTGGGGACAGACTGGCGAACTCTACCGCAAGCAGGAAGAGGTCATGCAGCCGATTTTCGATAAAATCAATGCGGCGATCAAAAAAGTAGCCGAAGAGCAAAATTATGATTACGTCTTCGACACGGTGAACGGCAATATCGTTTATGCCAGTCCCAAACAGACCGATCTGACCGATCTGGTGTTGCAGGACCTGGAAAAGGGATTGCCTGCCCGGCCGGGAACCGCCCCACGCAGCAACTGATAAACTGGCGCGGAAAGGAAAAATCGTCCAGCTGGACGACTTGCGCTTTTCGCAAAGCCCTGCTCGAACGCGAACCGTTTCACGATAAGGCCCGGCCATCAAGCGGCTGCAGAAATACATCCGGAGGGGTCCCATGGCCTGGACGGTCTCGCGGGATTTATGATCACGGTGGTCAAGAGGTAAGGGCTGTCGCCAGGGCGGCAGCCCCGCGTCATTTTATCGGCACGCTGCGCAGTCCGATCTATCGTGGCTCATCGAAAAGATACGGGCGGCTGTGGCACCTGGATACGTGCATCCGGCGGTTTTCATGGAATTTGTGACCGTCCATGCGTGTTATGAACCGTTGCATGATCCTGTGAACAGGAGAAATTATGACGTTTCATATTCTCGAAATCGCCGAGATGATCGGCGCGGTCGTCGACGGGGATACAAATGTGATCATTTCCGGGCTGGCGAAAATCGAAGAGGCGCAAACCGGTCAGCTTACCTTCATCGCCAATCCCCGCTATGAGAAGTTCATTGACGAAACACAGGCTTCGGCGGTGCTGGTTTCCGAATCTTTTCCGGCCTGCCAAAAGACTGTCTTGCGTTGCGCGGATCCCTATTTCGCCTTTTTGCAGCTGGTGCAACGCTTTTATGGCGCCCCGCCACAGCTCGCCAAAGGCGTTCATCCCACGGCCGTGCTCGGAGATAACTGCTCCGTGGCGGAGGATGCCGCCATCGGCGCGCTGGTTGTGGTGGGAGACAATTGCCGCATCGGCCGCAACGTGCAGCTGCACCCCGGCGTTGTGCTGGGCGATGAGGTGGAGATCGGCGATGATACCCTTCTCTATGCCAATGTCTCGGTGCGCGAACGCTGCCAAATCGGCCAACGCGTCATTGTGCACAGCGGCGCGGTCATCGGCGCGGACGGCTTCGGATTCGCCTTCAAAGACGGCTGCTATCATAAAATACCGCAAACCGGTATCGTCATCGTCGAAAAGGATGTCGAAATCGGCGCCAATACCACCATTGACCGGGCGACGCTGGGCGCCACTGTGATCCGCCGCGGCGCCAAACTCGACAACCTCATTCAGATTGCCCACAACGTCGAGGTGGGCGAACATACTGCCATCGCCGCACAAACGGGCATTTCCGGTTCCACGAAAATCGGCCGCAATGTCTTGTTGGGCGGACAAGTCGGACTCATCGGACATATCCATGTCGGCGACAAGGCCATCGTCGGCGCGCAGAGCGGTGTCACCAAGGATATTCCGGAAGGCGTCTTCGTCTCGGGCTATCCCGCGCGGCCCCATCTCACCGCCAAACGCGAAGAGGCGAGCCTCGGGCGTTTGCCAGAATTGCTGAAACGGGTCAAACAGCTCGAGACGGAAATGGAGAAATTAAAGCAGCAGTTACCGGATCATCCCGGCAAGGAGGATTGATCCCGTTGCTGCCATCCGTGTCTTGGAGGAAGAATGCTCAAAAACCAGAGAACGATAAAAGAATCCATATCGTATTCAGGAATCGGTCTTCATACTGGAAATAAAACCAAAATAACCTTTGTGCCCGCGCCCGCCAATAGCGGCATCATTTTCCGGCGCGTGGACATTCCCGACAGTCCGGTGATCCCGGCTGATATCAACCATGTGCTCGATATTTCCCGGGGCACAACCATCGGCATCGGAGAGGTAAAAGTCCATACGGTCGAACACGTGCTCGCGGCCATCAGCGGCCTCGAGATCGATAACATCATCTGCGAAGTCAATGGCAACGAACCGCCTGTTGGCGATGGCAGCGCCTTGCCGTTTGTGGAAAATTTGCTCAAGGCCGGTTTTGAGGAACAGGACTCCCCCCGCGATTATCTCATCATCGACAAGACCATCACCTATCACGATCCCTCCAAGGGGATCGACATTGTCGTTTTCCCCTCGGACGAGTTCCGCATCACCTTCATGGTGGATTATAAAAATCCGGCCCTCGGCACGCAGTATACCAGCATGTATTCGCTGCCCGAAGAATTCGCCACCGAATTCGCCGCGGCGCGCACCTTCTGCTTTCTCAGCGAAGTGGAACAGCTGCGCAAGGCCAACCTGATCCGCGGCGGCGCCCTCGACAACGCCGTGGTCATCATCGACCGCGATATGAGTGAAAATGAACTCGCCGGACTGCGCAGCCTCTTCGAAATCGACGAAAAGGTGACGCTGTCGACCAACGGAATCCTCAATGGCAAAACCCTGCGTTATCCCAACGAACCGGTGCGTCATAAAGCGCTGGATTTGATCGGTGATCTCGCCCTCCTGGGCGTGCCCCTCAAAGCCCACGTCATGGCGGCCCGCTCCGGACACGGCGCCAATGCGGAGCTGGTCAAGATCATCCGCAAGGAATACAAGAAAAAATTGATCCGTTCCAAGTACACCGCCAGCGACAATCAGGGTGCTTTCCTCGACATGGAAGCGATCCTGAAAATATTGCCGCATCGTTACCCCTTCCTCCTGGTGGATCGCATCATCGACCTGGTGCCGCAGGAACATGTGGTCGGCATCAAAAACGTCAGCATGAACGAACCCTTTTTCGCGGGACATTTTCCCGGCAAACCGATCATGCCGGGCGTTCTCATCATCGAAGCCATGGCCCAGGTGGGCGGCATCCTGCTGCTCAACGCCGAAACCGATCCGAACGCCAAGCTCGTCTATTTCACCGGCATCGACAATGTGCGTTTTCGCAAAACCGTCACGCCCGGCGACACCGTGCGCTTTGAGGTCGAACTGGTCGCCAATCGCCGTTCCCTGTGCAAAATGATCGGCCGCGCCCTGGTCGATAACGAACTGGTGTGCGAGGCGGAACTCATGGCCGCGATCGTCGATCGCGACGAAAAACAATCCTGACAGAATGCGTCTTACGGCCTGTGTAACAGAAGGAATATCAACGTGATCGAAATTCATCCGACGGCAGTGGTCGCCAAAGAGGCGCAAATCGCTGAAAATGTTACTGTCGCCGCCTTTGCCGTGGTCGACGGGGATGTGGTCATCGGTGAAGGCACGACCATCGGCCCGCACACGCTCATCGCCAACGGCGCCCGCATCGGTAAAAACTGCCGCATCCACAATGGCGCCGTTGTCGCGACGCTGCCCCAGGATCTCAAATTCGGGGGTGAGAGCACCCTGTTCGAAATCGGCGACAATACCACCATCCGCGAGTTTTGCACACTGAACCGCGGCACCTCGGCGCATGGCAAGAGCACCATCGGCAATAATTGTCTGTTGATGGCGTACGTGCATGTCGCCCACGACTGTGAGGTCGGCCACCATGTCATCATGGCCAACGGGGTGCAGCTGGGGGGACATGTCACCATCGAGGATTATGCCATCATCGGCGGCATGACGCCGGTGCATCAGTTCTGCCACGTCGGCCAGCACTGCATGGTGGGCGGCGCATTCCGCGTCGTGCAGGACGTCCCGCCCTATATCCTGGCCTCGGATGAACCGCTGCGTTTTGTGGGGCTCAATTCCGTCGGCTTGCGCCGTCGCGGCTTCAGCAGCGAAACCCTGCTGCAGCTCAAACGCGTCTACAAGGTGCTGTACCGCTCGGGCCTCAATGTCTCCCAGGCTGTTGGGCGCATCAAGGCCGATTTCCCGATGACGCCGGAGATCGAGAACGTGCTGCGTTTCATCGAGCACTCCGACCGCGGGATCCTGCACTGATGAACGATGCGCGGCTTCCGCAAATGGAGACCTGGCGTTTCATCGACAGCGGTTACAGGGACGGCTATGAAAATATGGCCATCGATCTTGCCCTCACCGAGTCCTATCGCGGCACACCGACGCTGCGCGTCTACGGCTGGAAGCCGCCCGCCATCTCCCTCGGATTTCATCAGTCCCTTCTTGATCTGGATTTGACGCGCTGCGCAGAGGACGGCATCGACGTCGTCTACCGGCCTACCGGCGGACGTGCGGTCTTGCATGCGGCCGAGATCACCTATGCCGTCGTCCTCGGGCCGCAGAGCGCACTATACGACCAGCGCATCCTGCCGGTTTACGAACGCATCAGCCAGGGCATTTTGGCGGCCCTGCAGCAGCTTTACATTCCCATCGCTTTTGAGCGCGCCGGAAAAAATCCGCAAAATTACAGCCAGGGCGAACTGGGAAGTCTGTGCTATGCGGCGTCGGTCAAGTATGAGATCGGCCATGCGGGCAGAAAACTCATCGGCAGCGCCCAGCGTCGCTTCGGCGATGTGGTTCTGCAGCACGGCTCCATCCTCATGGGACAGGAGCATCTGAAATTGGTCGATTACCTCTCCAGGCAGGATGCCCAATGGCAGCGCACCGCGAAAAAAATGATGCTGCAAAAGACCGTGTGCCTCAACGATCTCTCCCCGGCGCCGTTGACCTATGAACAGCTGGCGCTGGCGCTCCGCGCCGGATTTGCCTGGCAGTGGAATCTGAATCTCCTGGAAGATGGTTTGACGGCGGAGGAGCGGGATAAAACCCGCCGGCTTGCGGATGCCCTGCGCCGGGAGATCGAACAGGGGTCGCCTCGTGAAACCTGAAAATCTGCTTTTAATCGGCGCCACCGGCTCCATCGGTGTCAACGCGTTGCGCATCGTCGAACAGCATCGCGAACGTTTTCGCATCGTCGCCCTGTCGACGCATCAGCAGGTGGAGCCCTTGCTGCGTCTGGCGGCCGTGCACAAGCCGGAGGCAGTCGCCATCACGGGTTGTGTGCCGTCTGCGGAGCAAACGCAGGCCTTCAAACGGCTGGGCGTCACTGTGCTGCAGGGAGGCAATGCCCTCACCGCCATGGCGGCGACCCTGGATTACGATCTTTTTGTCAATGCCGTGGTGGGCGCGGTGGGCTTTCTGCCCACCCTGGCGGCGGTGAAGCGCGGTGTACGCATCGCGCTCGCCAACAAGGAAGCGCTGGTCATCGGCGGCAGTCTGGTGACGGCAGCGGCCCGGGATTCCGGGGCGGCGATTCTGCCCATCGACAGTGAGCACAGCGCCATTTTTCAATGTCTCTTCGGAGAAAACCCGGAAACGGTGGAGGAGATCATCCTCACGGGTTCTGGCGGCCCTTTTCGATCTTTTTCGCACGAGGAGATGAAGCAGGTCACCGTGGCGCAGGCGCTGCGCCATCCCAACTGGAGCATGGGTGCCAAAATAACCATCGATTCCGCCACCATGATGAACAAGGGGCTGGAGATCATCGAGGCGCACTGGCTTTTTGACATGCCGCCTGAAAAAATTCGTGTGGTCATCCATCCCCAATCCATCGTGCACTCCATGGTCGCCTTCAGGGATGGCTCGGTGAAGGCACAATGGGGCGTGCCGGATATGCGCGTCCCCATACAATTGGCGATGACCTGGCCGCAGCGTTGCGCATCCGATTTCCCCCGGCTCGATTTTTATGCCCTGCAGAATCTGACTTTTTTTGCGCCGGAGCCCGATAAATTTCCGGCCCTGGGGCTGGCGTGTGCGGCACTGCGGAGCGGCGGCACCGCGCCGGCGGTCCTCAATGCCGCCAACGAGGCGGCGGTTCATCACTTTCTGGCGGGCCGCATCGGCTACCTGGATATCGCCAACGCCATCGACAACGCCCTGCAAAGACATGTGCCTGTCGCACACCCGGATGCGGAGACGCTGCTCGCCGCGGATCGCTGGGCGCGGCAGTTTGT
>DCUM01000238.1:12033-22814 GCA_002327255.1 bacterium UBA2214
CGCTGGCGGGAGAGGGAACCGGGTATGTGAGATTTTTTGCACTTTTGGGACAGCCTCTGCAAGGGTTGCCATTTTGAATCTATAATCTCTAAAGGCGTCCCCGGCAGTGAATCATCGAGGTTGAAACGATAAAACAAGAAGGATTGGACATGATGCTGGTATTGACACTTTTAACCACCTATATTTTACCCTTCATCGTTGTACTGGGTATTTTGATCTTTGTGCACGAGTTGGGGCATTTTTTGGCCGCCAAACTCTCAGGCATTCGCGTCGAGCGGTTCTCCATCGGCTTCCCGCCGCGATTGATCGGCAAAAAGATCGGCGATACCGACTATTGCCTCTCCGCCATCCCCTTCGGGGGCTACGTCAAGATGTCCGGCATGGTGGATGAGAGCATGGATTCGGAATCCGTCAAGGGCGAGCCCTGGGAGTTCATGTCCAAGTCCGTATGGACGCGCATGTTTGTGCTGGTCGCCGGCCCTGTGGCCAACGTGCTGCTGGCGATTGCCATCTTTGCCGGCGCCCTGTTCATATCCGGTGTGCCGCAAGCGGTCGGTCCGATCGTCGGCAGGGTGGTCGACAACATGCCGGCGCAGGCGGCCGGATTGCAGGCGGGCGATGTCATCACCAGGGCGGAGCAGACGGAGATCACTACCTGGGACGATTTGATCACAGTGATTCATGGTGCACCGGAACGCGAGATTTTTCTCGAATGGCAGCGCGACGGCCAACTCATGTCGACGCGCATCACCCCGAGGCTCGACAAGGTGCTGCAGTATGGTCTCATCGGCATCGAGCCCAAAACCGAAATGGTGCAGCCGGGCCTTTTCAAGGCCATCGCACTGGGTGGCAAATCGGCCTGGAATTTGACCGGCATGATGCTCAAATCGTTTGGCATGCTCTTCAGTGGTGAGGTTTCTTTGAAGGAAGGGTTGGCGGGCCCGGTGCGCATCGCCCAGATGACCGGCGATTCGGCCAAATCGGGCATCGGCAGCTTGTTGATGTTCACCGCGCTGTTGAGTCTCAATCTCGGCTTGCTCAATCTGTTGCCGATTCCGGCGCTGGACGGCGGTCATCTGGTGCTCTTCGGCATTGAAGCCGTCATTCGCAAACCGATATCGACGCGGATACGGCTGGTGGTGCAGCAGATCGGCATGGCGCTGCTGCTGGCGCTGATGCTGTTTGTGATCTTTAACGATTTCAGCAATATTTTTTAACCTGCGCGATCCGCTTTTCACGGTTGTGAAATAATAAAGACCTCCCGCAAAGGCGCTGAGTCGCAGAGCGGGAGGGAGAGACTACCCTGCCAACGATAACACCTCGAAATAGAGAGACGCGTTGAAATCAGGTTTTTTCACCGCGTCCCGGCGTCTCTGCACCATTTCTTTCCCGACTCGGACAAAAAATCTTCCCGCCGGCGCATCCGCCCGGAGATAAAATTGCGCTTGCAACTATTGTAAATAAGTGCTATTTTTCAGGTTGAAGAGAATAGTGCCGACGCCAGAGCCGGCCACCAACCAATCGCACATGCAAAAGGGAGGCGTCTTGGAAACGAAGAAAACCGGTTTCTATCAGCTGCATCAGCAAGCCGGCGGCAAGCTGGTCGAATTCGCCGGCTACTACATGCCGATCCAGTACCGCGGCATCATGGATGAACACCGCCGTGTGCGCAGCAGCGTCGGTCTGTTCGATGTTTCCCACATGGGTGAATTTATCGTCAAAGGGCCCCAGGCCGAAGCCTTTCTGCAAAAGATCACCATCAACGACGTCAGCAAATTGGCCATCAAGCAGGTACAATATTCTGCGATGTGCTACGAAGATGGCGGTATTGTCGATGATTTTTTGGTTTACCGTTTTCCGGATCACTATCTGCTGGTGGTCAATGCATCGAACCTCGCCAAGGATTGGGAATGGGCCAATCGTCACCTCATCGATGGGGTGTCCCTGGAAAACATCAGCGATGCCTGTTCCTTGCTGGCGCTGCAGGGTCCGAAAGCACCTGCAACCCTGAAAAAGCTCACCGATATCAACCTGGATGCCATGGAATTCTACTGGCTCGAGGAAGGCCAGGTCGACGGTGTGCCGATGATGGTGTCGCGCACCGGCTACACCGGTGAACCCGGGTATGAGCTCTGCTTCCCGGTCGAGCACTCTGAAAAGATCTGGCGGGCCTTGATGCAGGCGGGTGCAGAATTCGACATCGAGCCCATCGGGCTGGGCGCCCGCGACACCCTGCGCCTCGAGATGAAATACTGCCTTTACGGCAATGACATCGATGCCGGCACCCATCCGCTCGAAGCGGGACTTGGCTGGATCACCAAACTGAACAAGGGCGACTTCATCGGCCGTGAGGCCCTGCTGAAGGTGAAGGCGGAAGGTTTGCAGCGCAAACTGGTCGGATTTGACATGACGGGACGTGCCTTCCCGCGTCATGGTTATGCCATTTACAGCGAGGGTGCGCGCGTCGGCACCGTTGCCAGCGGCACTTTTTCGCCGAGCCTCGAGAAAGGCATTGGCACGGGATACGTCCCGGTTGGGCTCGCGGCCATCGGGACGCCGCTGGAGATCGAAATTCGCAATACGCGCGTGGCCGCACAGGTGTGCGAAACGCCATTTTATCAACACGCGGTATGAAGATAGAGGTCGTCGCTTCTCCTGCTGATTTTTTTGCACCGCGCTACAGCGGCGCCATCGTCGTGGTCATCGATGTGCTGCGCGCCACGAGCACCATCGTGACCGCGCTGCACCATGGTTGTCTGGAAGTGATACCGGTGGCAGAAGTCGAAGAGGCGTTCGCCCTGGCGCAAAAATTTCCCCGGGCGCAGGTTTGTCTCGGGGGCGAGCGCAAAGCCGTCATGGTCAAGGGATTTGATCTCGGCAATTCGCCGGCCGAATACACGCCCGAGGCCGTCTACGGCAAAACGGTCATCCTGACCACCACCAATGGCACACGGGCCATGCAGTACACCCGGGAAGCCAAAGAGACGATCATATTATCGTTTCTGAATATGCGTGCGGTGACGGCCCATCTGCAACATCAGGAGGTGGATCTCTACATTCTTTGTGCAGGCCGGGATGGGTTTCCGGCACTTGAAGACACCGTGTGCGCCGGCCTTCTGGTGGAGCGCCTCATGGACGGGGCATCCGCGCATCGCGAAGCCGACGCCTCCGCGCGCGAAGCCCAGGCACTGGCGCGTCAATATAAAAACGATCTTTTGGCCATGATGCGGCTCAGTCAGCACGGCGCCTATCTGGAACGGCTCGGTTTTGCCGCGGATCTGGACATCTGCGCCCGTCTCAATGCCATCGAGATCGTTCCGCTGCTGAGTAACGGCAGCATCCAACGCTAGCCTGAATGTTTCACACATTCGGCAAATAATGCGTCTATTATTCTAATGATCAAATATTTGCAGGAGCCGCCTCCTGGCGGCGATTTTCGGCGGCAGGAGCCGTCTGCTGCCATCTGATTTTAATTTCATGAATTGATCAGGCGAGGAGAGTTTTTCAGAAACCATGCGAAAAACCCGAAAGAAAAAAATCGCTTCAGCGCCCGTACCGCTGCTCGATCCACGCAAGAGCGAGGAACTGCTGGGATTTTTACTGATCCTCTTCGCCATCCTTTTGGCGATAGCGCTCTTCACCTTCCAGCCCGATGAAAAACCGGGTGGGGAACGGATATCCGTGGATACGGTCCGCAATCAGTTGGGCATCGCGGGGGTCTATCTCTCCTACTATCTGATTCACACCACCATTGGCTATTCCGTCATCGTTTTGCCCTTCATCCTCATCGCCTGGGGTGTGCTGTGGCTTCTGGGCCGGGAAACAGCCCTTTTACGACGCTGGACGTTCTTTGTCTTTCTGCTCGCTTTTTTAACCGCCATGGGCCTGGCGCTGTACCATTATGCCGCTCACACAACGGTTGCGCGCGTCTATGAATTCTCCGGTTTTTTGGGCGTTCTCGGAGCAACCGTGCTGCGCAAATTGCTCGGTTTTTACGGCGCCGTCATCCTGTTGATCGGAATCTTTTCGCTCTGCATCATCCTCTTCACCTCTTTCTCATTTCGTGAAATTCTCGATGGTTTCAGCGGTGGTCTGGCGCGGTTGCGTCTCGGATTGGAGCGGTCGTTCCGCAACATGCGCAGCGGACACAAGGCCGCGGAGACCACCTTCAAACGCCTCTCCGAAACGCGCCGTGAAGAGCCGGTCGTCGCGCGTACCCGCATGGTGGATGAAGAGGTGGCAATCACAGAAGCACCACCGCGTCCGCAACCCGGAATCCGTCCCGTTCCGGCTGGGCAACTCGATATGGAGCTGCCGCTGGAGGAGGAGGAAGATTTCAGCCCCGACGTGGCACAGCCCATCAAGCCGACCGGACCCTATGTTTTTCCGCCGCTGACGCTGCTGCAGACACCGGAGAAAGCCGCCGAGCCCCTCAGCGAAGCGGAGTTGCGCGCCAATGCGCATCTGCTGGAGTCCAAGCTCGCCGACTTTGACATCGAAGCCAAGGTGACCGAAATCCATCCCGGACCGGTCATCACGCGGTACGAGATGGAATTGGCGCCGGGCATCAAAGTCTCCCGCATCGCGGGTCTGGCTGATGATCTCGCCATGGTGATGCGCGCCAAACGCATTCGCATCGTCGCGCCGATACCGGGCAAGAACGCCGTGGGTGTGGAGATTCCCAATCCCAGTCCCTCCATCGTCTACTTGCGGGAAATATTGGCATCGCAGGAGTTCCAGCAGTCCAAATCGACGCTCTCGATCGGACTGGGCAAGACCATATCCGGAGCGCCGTACATCGGCGATCTCACCAACATGCCGCACCTGCTGGTCGCCGGCTCCACGGGTTCAGGCAAGAGCGTCTGCCTGAACACCATCATCGCCAGCTTTCTCTACAAAGCCCATCCGGCCCAGGTGCAATTTGTCCTGATCGATCCCAAACGCCTCGAACTCTCCACCTATGCGCAGCTGCACAATTATCACCTCTCCCATGTGGAAGGGGTACGCGAAAAAGTCGCCACCTCCGCCAAGAGTGCCATCGCTGTTTTAAAGTCGGTGGAGCAGGAGATGGAACGGCGCTACGACGTGCTCGCCACGGCCGGTGTGCGCAATATCGAAGAGTATAACCAGCGCGTGGTCGAGGGCAGGCTCCCCGAAGGCGCGACGGGCCCGGCGCAATCCCTGCATTATCTGGTGGTCATCGTCGATGAACTGGCGGATTTGATGCTCACCTCCAGTGCCGCCAAGGATGTGGAGGAGCCCATCGCGCGGTTGACGCAGATGTCGCGCGCCGTCGGCATCCATCTGATCGTGGCCACGCAGCGTCCCTCGGTGGATGTCATCACCGGCGTGATCAAGGCCAACTTTCCCGCGCGCATGGCGTTTCAGGTGGCCACCAAAGTGGACTCGCGCACCATTCTCGATATGAACGGCGCCGAAAAATTGCTCGGCCGCGGCGACATGCTTTTCCTGCCCCCGGGGAGTCCGGAGGCCATTCGCATCCATAATGCCTACATCAGTCTCGAAGAAATAGAGGGCGTCATTGCGCATATCAAGACACAGCCGGTCCTGCAAAAGACCGCCTTGCCAGCCTATATCGATGAAGAAGCCGGCAGCGGTGGGGAGCGCATTGGCAACGGCAAGCGCGATGCGCTTTTCGATGAGGCCATGCGCATCGTTGTGCGCACCGGCCAGGGATCGGTATCGATCCTGCAGCGCCGCCTCAAGGTGGGTTATTCCCGCGCGGCGCGTCTTGTCGACGAGTTGGAGGATGCCGGCGTGGTCGGCCCCTTCGAGGGCAGCAAGGCCCGGGAAGTCCTCATGACGCCCGAGGAACTCGAGGCGATGTACCAGGGGAACGAAGAGGACGATGAAGACGTATAAGGCTAAAGGTGATCAATCAGAAAGATTGACTTTTGCAGCCGTTGTAAACATTTTAATGAGGTAACCATGAAAAGACTATACCTGCTAAGCCTCTTTGTACTGGTGTCCAGCGCCGCCTGGGCACAGAATGCCGGGGATATCCTGAACAGAGTGCAGAAAAAATACGCGTCCCTCAACAATGTCTGCGCCACATTTACGCAGACCTTTGAATGGAAGCTGGCCAACGAGACGCAGGTCTTTGAAGGACAGGTTTGCACCCGGAACGGCGTGCAATTCAGGGTCGAAAACAGCGATCAGACCATCATCACCGATGGCAAGACCATCTGGACGATGCCGCGCAACGCCCGCCAGGTCATCATCGATGATGCGGCGGAGAGCCCTGAAGACAATCCCTTCCTCAAGACCTTTATGCAGAATTACGTCGATAACTACAAACCGGAATACCTCGGCGAGGTGCCACTCGGGGGACAGCCACATGACCACCTGCGTCTGACGGCCAGGAGCGAGGACGTGTTCGCGAAAGAGATCGAAATCTGGGTCGAGAAGAAATCGCTGCTGATGACCAAAATCAGGCAGATCGATGTCAATGACAACGTCTCCACCTATGAAATCAGCAAAGTCGATGTCAATGCCAAATTGACGGAGGCATCATTCAGACCGGACATTTCCCCGGATTATGAAGTCGTCGATTTGCGCTGATCAATCACTGTGACAGCCTTGTCAACGCGTTGGGACTCTTTGTTCAGGACGCAGGGTTTTGCCACCGTTAACTTTATCTGTCCCCATGCGTAATAAATGCGCTTGTTTGAGCTCCGCAACCTTAGGAATGCTCCCATGATGAAGCACACGGTCTTGTTCCTTCTGATGTTATTATTCTTCGCCGGAATCACCGCAACGCAGGGTCAGATACCCTCGCAACCGGATCAATCCCGCGCGGCCCAATATTTTCTCGGCAATCAGGATCAGGTGTTGATGGCCATCAATGTCTGGGGCTTTGTCCACAAACCCGGGCAGTACATGGTGCCCTATGAAACGGATCTGATCTCGCTGATTTCGTTTGCCGGCGGACCGCGCGAACAGGCCAAAATCAAGAGCATCAAGGTGGTTCGCACCGGCAAGGGGAAGAAGCCCGAGGTCATAAAAGTGGACGTCAAGAAATTTCTCGATGACGGCAATATGGAGGACATCCCTGTTCTCAGACCAGGCGACACGGTGGTCGTCTCCGGCAGCTCGTTTCATTTCATCAACCAGTTTTTCGAATTTGCAGTCCGTATTGGCGCGCTCATCCAGGTATGGGCCATCGTCGATTACTATGGGCGACGTTAAGCCTGGCGTTGGATCACAACAGGCCATGAGGCGAAAGAAAAAGCATGATGAATTCGGCATCCGCCCCAACACCTCCCGGAGGCAATGGTCAGCTGCGGCTCTTTCCGCCCGCATCGCATGACCATCAACTGACCTTCCGGGATTACATCCGCGTGCTCTATCAGGGCCGCTGGGTGATCCTGATCTCTTTCCTGGCGGTGGTGCTCTCGACCCTCTATTACACTTTCACCACCGAACCGGTCTACGAGGCTTCCGCCAAGATCATGGTGGAACAGCAGACCGGCATGGGCCAGTCGCTTTTCGATTTTTCCACCATGATGAAAAAAGAGACCATGATCAACAATCAGGTGGAAATTTTAAAAAGCCGCAGCCTCGCCGAGATTGTCGTCCGCGATTTGCGCGCTTCCGAGTACACCGGACAGCTGCGTCTTCTCGGCAATGAACCGGACGGTTCCGGGCGCAACTATGGCCAGAAGAAATTGCGGGAGTGGTTCGGGTCTGATTATGATGAAAGCCAGGTCGACCCGCAGGTCCTGCTGGATGCCCTCACCGAAGACCTGCGCGAAAGCATCAGCGTCATGCCCATCCGCAATACGGATATGATCGATATCAAAGTCAGCGCCCTGTCGCCTTTTGAAGCCGCTTACGTGGCCAATGCCGTCGCCCTGGCCTACAAGGAGATGAATCAGGCGCAAAGCCAGGCCGAAGTGCGGCAGGTGAAAAACTTTCTTGAGGATCAGCTCACCAAAGTCCGTGAAGAACTCGCCAGTTCCGAGGAGAGGCTCAAGTATTATCAGCAGCAGGCCAAGGTGGTCGCGCTCGATCAGGAGACCGAGGAACTGGTGCGCAAAGCCGCCGAATTTGAATCGCTGTGGAATGAGGCCACCACCGATCTCGAAGCGCAGCGGCAGCGGCTGGCCTACATCAATGACCAGCTCAAACAGCGCAACATGAAGTTCGACATCGAGACCATTTCATCGCAGCCTTATCTGGCGGAATTAAAGCGGCAGATGGCCGAAAAAGAGGCGGCGCTTGCTTCCTACATGGCCTCGATGATCGAGATAGGCGCGTATGAGCTGAACAAGGGCGAAGTGCAGCTGCGGGAGCGCCAGATCGATGCCCTCAAGGCGAAATTCAGGGAAGAGGTCGCCAAAATTGCCGCTGTCGAGTTTGTCGATCCCGCGCAGTTGTCCGAATCGCTCTTTTCCAGCAAGATCGAAGTAGAGACCGAGATACAATCGCTCATCCCCAGGGTGACGGCATTGCATCAGATCGTGGCGCAGTACAACAAGGAACTGGAGTCGCTGCCGGAGAAGAGCCTGACGCTGGCGCGCCTGCTGCGTACGGCCCGGGTCGACGAGAAAATTTATCTGATGCTGCAGGAAAAATATCAGGAGTCGCGCATCACCGAAGTGGGGCAACTGGGTAATGTGCGCATCATCGATCCGGCCAGGGAACCCAAGCATCCGGTCAAGCCGCGCAAGAAACTGAATGTGCTCATCGGTGTGCTGGTGGGGTTGGGGCTGGGCGTGGGCATCGCTTTTGTGCTCGAATACGTGGACAACTCCGTCCGCACCATGGAAGACGTCGAGCGCCTGGGCATGTCGGTGATGGCCACCATTCCCCATATTGCGCCGGAACCGACGGCCGGCGTTTTTGCCAAGATGAACGGCCAGGGCGATCCCGAGGTCAAGTCCATCAACGAGCGTCTGGTGACGCAGCTCAAACCGAGGTCGCCGGTCTCTGAAGCGTACCGCACGTTGCGGACGAATATCCTTTTCTCGAATCCGGAGCGACCCAAGAAAGTCTTTTTGCTGACCAGCAGCGGGCCCAAGGAGGGCAAATCGACCACGGTCGCCAACCTGGCGATCACCTTTGCGCAGATGGGAAACCGCACCCTGCTGATCGATGCCGATCTGCGCAAGCCGATCCAGCACAGCCTGTTCGGTCTGGACAAGAGCAATGGGCTCACCAACATCCTGGTGGGCCGTTCCACGTTTGATGACGCGGTGAAGCCGCTTGCGGCGCTTCCTGAACTGCACGTGCTCAGTTGCGGCGTCATTCCGCCCAACCCGGCGGAGCTGCTGGGATCAGTGGCCATGGCGCAGTTGATCGACCTGGCGCGGGAAAACTACAGCATCATTCTCATCGACACGCCGCCGGTACTGGCGGTCACCGATGCATCGATTCTTTCGCCGAAGGTCGACGGCGTCATGCTGCTGGTGCGTTCCGGCGACACCGCGCGGGAGGCCGTGGTTCGCGCCCATGAACAACTCAAGCGCGTCGGTGCGCCGGTACTCGGCATCATCGTCAACGGCCTGGAAGTCAATCATGCCTATGGAAGCTATTACTATCATTATTATTACCAGGACGATACACGCAAGACGAAGAAGAAATCCGGCCGGAAAGTACCTTCTGTGGCAAGCAATGGCAAATCGGTATTGTAATGGCAGAGCGGCGCTCGGGACAGGGCATGGGTATTGAATCGGAAATTTTCTGGTATGCGTTTGTCACCAAACCACGGCACGAAAAAAAAGTACGCTATTACCTCGAGTCCGCCGGTATTCCCCAATTCCTGCCGCTGCGCACGACCCTGCGGCAATGGAAAGACAGGCGGCGCTGGGTCGATGTGCCGCTGTTCAGTTGTTACATTTTTGTGAAATATGCTTTCAACCGGCGCTGGGATGTATTGAAGGTTCCGGGTGTTGTGCGCATCGTCAGTTTCAGCGACAAGCCGGCGCCCATTCATGAGGGGGAGATTCAGACCATCATGAAGCTCATCAGCACGGAGGTTGATGTGCAGGTGTGCAATGGTTTGCTGCCGGGCATGGATGTGAAAATTACCTCAGGCCCCCTGGCCGGTCTGAACGGACGCCTGCTGGAGCAGCGCGGCAGTCATCGTTTTGTCATTCAGGTTCCGGTCATCGGCAAATCGATCCTCGTGGATGTGAACGAAAACTGCATCGATCCCATCGAGACGCGATAATCGGTAAACTCTTCCGGGGGCTGTCCAGCGGGTGTATTCCTTTTTCGGCAAACCGGCGCTGATGCCGGTAATTTGTCCCATCAGCCCTGTATTTTATTAATGCTGCAGCGCAAAGGTCACCGGGCTGTACCATGTGGTGAATCCCTGCACTTTTACCAGCGGTTGTTTGCAAAATTGGAAAATAATTGCAGGGCGAGCAGCCTGCTTGCTCTGCACGATCCCGGTTAATCCGGGTTTGGCCATCTGATCTTTCGCCCTGTCGGGCCCTCATCGGGGGATGCTGGTTTATTTTTGAGTTTGCGCCTCCTGGAGGCCTATCATTCAGGTTGGAGCGGGTAAATTTTGCGATCATCAAATCGGGAGTGTAAATGGCGACCTATCTGGTGACAGGGGGAGCCGGATTCATCGGCTCGCACATTGTCGAAGCCCTGCTGGCGCGCGATGATCGCGTTCGCGTATTGGATAACTTTTCCACCGGCAAACGGGAGAATCTTGTCCCCTTTATCGATCGGATCGAATTGATCGAAGGCGATATCCGCAGCTATCACACCGTGCGCGAAGCGGTGGACGGCGCCGATTTCGTCAT
>DCUM01000146.1:0-27115 GCA_002327255.1 bacterium UBA2214
TCAGAACGCGCAAGCGCTCGATGAAGGCTTCATGATGAGCGGCCATCCATTCCAGCAATATGCCGCTGTAATGCATGGTGATTTTCAGATCGGGAAACTGCTCGAGCAGACGCAGAAACGGATCATACGATTTCTGAAAAGCTTCTTCGAAAATAAAATCAAAATTACCCACCGGCTGATGATTGTGCACGCCGATGGCCAGGTTAATTTTTTTCAATAACAACTCCTGCCCAAACGGAGGTCATCACAGAGAAGCAGCCACAGCCGTGGCGATATCCAGACTGCTGCTGGTGCCGAAAAAGACGCACTCGGTGTTTTTCAATAACGCGATGGTGCGTTTGGGCAGGGGCTCCCCTTCGCGGCACCAGCATTCCCAGCCCATGTCCCCGGGGAAATATTCGGCATCCAGGGCCAGTTTATCCAGCACGATTTGTGCCGCATCCATGACATCCTTGCCGATTCCATCCCCCGGCAGCAGCCCGATTCTGTACTTGGTCATTGCATGCACCCATACTAAAAGTTCCGAGCGATTAAAATGCAAATCTTTATATTTTAATCAATTTAAAGGGCTTTTGCAAGGGAAAAACGCCTCAAAATGTAATACCTCACTCAAGAGGGGGGTGGAAGCTGTTATAAAAGGCGGACAAGAATGTCCGCCCGCCCATGAGTGAGGTATTACCTCAAAATGGCAGCGTCACCGAGAATCGATGGGCTTGCCCCAGTTCCTCCTTGAAGGGGACGTAGGCGTAATCCAGCGATGAACGGCCAAAATAGAGCCCAAACCCGGCGCTGAGATCGCGCGTGGCATATCCGCTCATATAACCGGCGCGCAACGCCAGCAGATCGACGGGGCGCAGTTCCGTGCCCACATGGAGGTGAATATCCTGATCCCGTACCGCCACCACATCGGCCGTCACCAGCCACAGGGGGCGCGCAGCGCGGAGCGGCACCAGATAAGAGAATCCACCGCGCAGTGTACGCGGCAGGGTGACTTTCTCCTCCCGGAGTTCCGACAGGGCGCCGAGGTGTTGCACCACAAAGCCGGCATACAATCCGCGCAGCGGCGTCCGGTACTGCCCGCCAAAATCGATGCTGAAGCCGCTGGCGCTCTCCACATAAATTTTCTCGTGCAGAAAGCGGGCATTGATACCGAGTGCGCTGCGGGCGCCGAATCGCCGCGCCAGCGTCACGCCAAAGACGACATCGTGAGCGGAAAAAGTCCCCAAAGGATCCTCGGTGGGCGCGATGCGCTGTTCGATATCCGCAACGGAATTGACCAGGGCGTGCAAGCCGACCGCCCACCCACGCCGCGGGAAAACGACCGCAGCGGCGCTTTGCTGAATATCCTGAATCCATTGATTATGGGAGAAATGGGCCTGGCGCCGCGGCAGGAATGCATGGCCGGCCGGATTCCAGAAGGCGCTGCTGGCATCCTCTGCGGCCGCCGTCATACTCTCGCCCATGGCCGCCGCCCGGGCGCCCGCGCCGATCTGCAACGCCGCAAATCCGCTATGCCATTGCGCAGAAGCCGCTGTGGCACTCAGGAGCAAGCCTGTCATGAACCACTGAATCTTTTTCATAAGAGAATATCCCTGTTAACTTTGTGACCTTTGTGCCGTTGTGTTGTATGAATTGGGCTGGTACAATGCTTCTTGCCCGGAATCTGTATCAGTGATCGCCTCAAGTTCAGTTCAATTCATCCATGAGGTGAAATCATTTTGGCACGATGGGCGAGTGAGAAGAATCCGCGCATCAAACGATTTGACAGACCGGTTCCCTTTTGCGCGCTACCGCGCCATCACGCCACCGGTGGAAGCTGTTTACACAAGCTTTTGCCATCAGAGGCGCCTTCTTCGTGGCCTTGGCGGTAAAAATTTATTTCACCTCAGAAACCAAAATGCCAGGAAAAGATATGATCCGCGCCGGGCGCCTCATCCGGCGCGACATAGGCATAATTCAGTCCCATGTCCGTGCCCAGTACTTTAAAACCAAAACCGAGGCCGAAGGTGAGATGGCCCGCATCGAGGCCCAGGCGCAGGGCGCCGATCTGCGGCAAAGCGGCTTCAGCGCCGAAATGGTAACGCGGATTCTGTTCCTTGCTCTCCTCGACCTCGCCGCTCACCAGCAGCCAGCGCAGCGGCGTACGATACGCCACCGCGGCGCGCATCACCCGCGGGAATTTATCCGTGACGCTGGTGCCGCGCTCCCACACCTTTTCGGTATTCCAGGTGTACCTGGACATGTTATCACGCAGCACCACACCGAGGTGCAAATCCGTGAACGGCGTAAAATAGGCGCCCACATCCAGGCCGAATCCACTCGATGTCAGGGCGGAGTTGTCCGATTGAATATCGGGCATTCGGCTGTAAAGGACTTTGCCGCTGACGCCCAGTGCGAATTTTTCGTGGGGACTGAGCGCGAACGACAGATAAAACGCATTCTCGGAGAAAGAATAATCCCGGGTGTGATTGCCCGCGAGATCGCGGCCATCGATGCCATCCACGCCCGCATGAATCCACGCCACGGCGAATCCGGCGCGCATCGGCGCCTTTTCTCCGTCATCGCCCCGCTTGGGCTGGAGGGGCTGCGCATAACCCACATAATCGAGCTTGCGATCCAGCGGCAGAAAGGCGAACGAAACCGCCGCCTGCCGCCCCGGAAGATGGGGAAGCAGCGCGGGATTGTAAATACCGGAAAAGGCATCCTCCGGGATGGCGCTGAAGGCATCTCCCATCGCCTTGGCCCGGGCGCCAATGCCCATGCGCAAAAAGGCGCCGGCATACCCGCCATCTCCGTTCCCGGCGGCCACACCCTGCGCCATGATCAAAAAACCCGTCATGCAGATAACGATTCTCTTCATATCGAATATTCCTCAGTGCAAAATGCTCAATTGACAATCAATACCTTGCCCCAATAGGTGCCATCTCCATCGATCTCGACGCTGTAAAAATAGACGCCATTGGCGACGGCATCGCCATAGTCATTGCGGCCGCTCCACACTTCCGCATAGTCTCCCGCAGCGGCCAGAAATTTATCCTCGACCACGGTTTTCACCAGATCCATGGCAAAATCGAACACCTTGACCGTCACCCTGGCCGCTCCCCGCGTGTTATATTGAAAACGGACAAAACCATCTCCGCCGAGCTGATTATGGCGCATGGGGGAAAAGGGATTGGGATAGGCGTAGGTGCGTTTCTCGCCCTCTTTGCCGGTCGGGACAAACGCCCGGAAAATATCCCACCAGTAGCCGTTGGTGCTGGTGTGAGCCAATCCGTCCGCCGTACCCACCCAGAGCGCGCCCTCGTCCGCATACGCGGAGTAGATTTCGTTGCTGTAGATGCGCACATCGCGCGCCACATCCACCATTTCCGGAAAACGATACCACGTCTCGCCGTAATCATCGCTGACAAAAAGGCCATTATCCGTGGCGACGTAGGCGAGCGAATCGAAGAAGGCAAAGTTGTGGGCCTTTTCATCGCGGAGACAGGTCCGCCAGGACAAGCCGCCGTCGCGGCTGCGCGATACCGCATAAGATTCATTCTCATCTTCCGCCTTCCAGGTCGCCGCCCAGATGACTTCTTCGCCGGCGTGCTCCTGGTGGCCGAGGGCGACGACGAAATTTCCCGAGATGGGTTTGGGCTGGTTGGTGGCGTTGAAATTTTTCCAGGTAAGGCCGCCATCCGCGGATTTATTGATGCCGCCCGCGGTTCCCACCCAAAGGGCGTCACCGCTGCTGACCGCCGAGAAACCGCGGTGGTTGAGCTTGCCGTAAGGATCAAAATTGAAAGAATCCGGCGGCGCCTCCTGCCAGGAGGCGCCCCAGTCCGCGGATTTCATCACCCCGCCGCCCCAGGAGGTGATCCAGACGACGCCCCGCCAGACCGCGATATCGTAGGTTAAATTTTGAACGGGGGTGGGTCCCGGTTGGGCGACATGACGCCAGTTCGCACCGCCGTCAAAGGAGAAGCTCAAACCGGTCCCCTTGGGCAGCGGTGTCGCCTGCACTTTGGTCACCGTATCGGTGGCGGTGGCGACAATGACGGTGTCCCCGTGCGCCCAGATGGCCGCGACGCTGCCATGACCCAGGCCCTGTTGGGGACCGAAGGTTTCAAAGCTCCTGGTGCTCAGCGTCAGACGGCTCAGGCCGTTGCCGGTGCCGATCCAGAGGTAGGGGCCATTGCCGTATAAATCCGTGATGCCATTCCCGGAGAGACCGGGGCGCGGCGGCGTCGTCGCGGAGAAGCGGTACGTCGCCACTGTGCCGCCATAGAGCCAAAAGGGAAATGAAAGGAATCCAACAAGGGATAATACCCAGGTTTTACGTATCATGCCCGATCCTTACTGATATAAAGTGAGTGTATGCTCGAGGATTTGCCCCAGATTGCCCATCCAATCCTCCGCCTCGAAGGAAAAGCGGTAGAGACCCAACGCTTGCGTGGCATCGAACAGGACCGTCATCGAGTAGATGCCGTCGCCGGCCACTTCATCGCCGCGATAGCCGAGGTTCCAGCGGTCGATGTCCAGCGGCAGACCATTATCGTACATGGTGAAAGGATTGTTGCTGAACCCCTGACCATTTGGATAGAAGGCGCGCAGCCAGATGCGCTTGATGTCGGCGGCACCCTGGGGATCCCGCACCTTGATGGTGACGAGATGGGTGCTGAGCCCGCTCACGGGTCTTTTCACATCCTCCGGCGCCAAAAGGTCGCTGAGTACGGGTTTTCCGTTGACGATGAAGAGGTTCCTGTTAACCACGGCGCTCTTCAGTCCGGAACGATCCACCGCGGTGAAGCCGATTTCGTAAAGACCGCTCTTGCGCGCGCCGAATTCACGGCTGATGGCCAGGGTATAGTGACCGTCTCCCGCCACCGCATCGCCATGGGTGCCATCATCAAAGAGGAGGGTGTCAAAGGCGGCCTTGCCCGGGGCGCTGCCATGCATTTCGACGCGGGCGATATCGTCCAGGCCGCTTGAATCGCTCACCAGGGCCTGGAAGAGAACGGTGCCCTCGAAGCCGCTCTGCAACGTGTCGGGCAGGATGACCGCTTCAATCACCGGGGCGATGAGGACACCGGAAAAGACCGTCACCGGCAACGCCTCGCCCTGCTGTTGACCGTCGCGCAGCGCGATGAAAAGAAAGGTGTAATCTTGCGACAGCGCGCTGACGGGATTCCACAGAATCGACTGGCTGAAAAAACCGTCGCCCGCCACATAATCCCGATTGTTGACATGTAGAGCGCCGCCATCATCATGGAGATGATAGATCTTCTCTACAGCACCCTGTCCGGCCGGACGCACCTCGAGGCGCACCGAATCGATGGCCCCTTCGGTTTCCACCTCGACGCGGTAGGTTTTTCCGGGGCCCATGATCATGGCCATGCGGGCGCTGACCAGCCGGGCCTCCACAGGCAGAAGCGACGGGGTGGGCAGCTGGCGCTGTTCGCAGCCTGCCAGCATCATCAATAACAGGGGTACAACCGCTATACGACGCATAATCGATCCTCAAAAAAAAATCCGAATGCCGGGAACCTCGAACCAGAGGCTCTTATCCCATTGCATTCGGATACATTTAAGGGAGCAGCGCCTGGTTCGTTAAAGAATTATCAAATACCTGAACAATGAAAATCTTTAACGAACAAGTATAAGCGCACTCCTCTGATCAGTGATAGTATTTGTATAAAAGTAATGACATTTATTATATTTGTCAAGATTTTTTTTGCTGCAGCCAATCCAGAAACGCCAGGTGATTGGGCAGGATCAAATCCGCGCTCTCGAGGAGTTCCGCTTGCAGGGTGGTTGTCAGGGCGATGCAGTACATGCCCGCATTTTTTGCCGAGACAATCCCCAGGGGCGCATTCTCGACCACGACGCATTCCCGCGGGACCACGGCCAGCCGCTCCGCCGCGGTCAGATAGGGCTCCGGCTTGGGTTTGCCATGCTGATAATCGCCTTCACGGATGACGAGATCGAAACGCGCCAGGCCCTCCTCGCCGAGCACGTAGACGAGATTTTCCTGATTGCTGCCGGTGACCAGAGCCGTTTTGACACCGTTGTGACGGGCCCATTCGAGCGCCGTGAACACCTCCGCATAGACCTCCGGTTTTTGCCCGGCGCGGAAAATTTCATTCTTGGCCGCTGCGAGTTTTTTGGCTTCTTCCTCCTCGATCTCCATACCCCCCTTGCGGCACAGCGCCTGGGCGATTTTCCAGGCCGGAGCGCCTTCGTTGAGACGCACCACCAGGGAATCCGGCGCCACACCCATCATCGGCAGCACCTGACGCCAGGCGTGAAAATGGTATTCGAAAGAACGCGCCACCACCCCATCAAAATCGAAAAACAGACCCTGCATCATGAAATCTCCTCCATCCGGGCGGTGAAATGGCGCAGCAGCGGCGCTTCATGAATCAGCCGCAGCCCCCTGATGGTATCACGCTTTTTATGGATATCAATGATCGAATCCGCCACATAACTCATGTGCATCGAGGTGTAGACCCTTCTGGGAACGGCGAGGCGCACCAGTTCCAGCTCCGGGAATTTTTCACCACCCGCGGCATCTTTTTCGCCGAACATGAGACCGCCGATCTCCACGGCGCGGATGCCCGCTTCGCGGTACAGCGCCACCACCAGCGCCTGTCCCGGATATTGCTGACGCGGAATATGCGGCAAAAAGGCCTTGGCGTTGAGAAACACCGCATGGCCGCCCACCGGACGCACAAAGGGCACACCCGCTTTATGCAGCATCTCGCCCAGATAGCGAATCTGCCCGATGCGGAAGGCGAGATAATCCTCGTCGAGAACCTCCTCGAGGCCGCGCGCAATGGCCTCGAGATCCCTGCCCGCCAAACCGCCATAGGTGGGAAATCCCTCCACCACAATCAACAGATTGGCGGCCTTTTCCGCCCAGGCATCGTCGTTCATGGCGATGAATCCGCCGATGTTGACCAGTCCGTCCTTCTTGGCGCTCATGGTGCAGCCGTCGGCATGGGAAAAAAGTTCGCATGCAATCTCGAAGACGCTTTTGCGGGCGTAGCCCGCTTCCCGCTCCTTGATGAAATAACAGTTTTCGGCAAAGCGGCAGGCATCGATGAAGAGCGGCCGCTGGTATTTGCGGGCGATGGCGCTCACCGCGCGCACATTCTCCATGGAGACCGGCTGCCCGCCGGCGCTGTTGTTGGTGACCGTGAGCATCACCAGGGGAATGCGTTCCGCGCCCACTTCCTGAAAAAGCCGCTCCAGTTTGGCGGGATCCATGTTGCCTTTGAAAGGATGCCCGATCTCCGGATCCATGGCCTCGTCGATGGCCAGATCCACGGGCACGCCGTGTTTGTGCATGACGTTGGCGCGCGTGGTATCGAAATGAATGTTGTTGGGCACGATGTCGCCCTCTTTCAGGGCCACGGAAAAGAGCAGGTTCTCCGCGGAGCGGCCCTGATGGGTGGGGATGATGTTTTTAAAACCGAAAATGCGTTTGACCGCGGCTTCGAAATGGTAATAGTTCTTGCTGCCGGCGTAGGACTCATCACCGAGCATGATGCCGGCCCACTGGTAGTCGCTCATGGCCGAAGTGCCGCTGTCGGTGAGCAGATCGACATAGATGCTCTCGGCGGGGAGGTTGAAGACATTGAAACCCGCTTCGCGAATGAGGCGGTCGCGTTCTTCACGGGTGGTTTTTTTGATGCGTTCGACGACTTTGATGCGAAAGGGTTCAGCGGGAAATTGCATGGAATCTCCTGTAATGGTCTTCTTTTTCAGCGCCTCAAAATAGCAAAGAAGGAGATCATCTGCAATGAATTTGTTCGTCATGTCGTGCACGGGCGATGAAAGCGAAGTGACGGCCTTTACTCGCTCCGCTCCTTCTCTCCCCGCAGATAGTCCAGCACTGCCCGCGCCACCACCGCGTGCCCGTAATCGTTCCAGTGCGCATCCCAATCCCAGTTGAAGCGGCGCCGGTGCACCTGGAAATCGCGGGCAAACGCCTCCGTCAAATCGAGACACTCCACGCCGTTTTCCTGACAAATCCGCGCAAACAGCTTGTTGATCCAGAGGATGCTGCTCTCTTCCAGTTGGCCGGCATAGATGTCGTAGCGCGGGCCGTCCATCATCAGGATCAGGCGTCTGCCCGCATTCTCTTTTTTCAGGGTGGTGATGACGTAGCGCATCACCGCTTCGAGATCGCCGCGGTATTTATGCTGCACCGCCACATCCACATTGGCGTTATAGACCGGCCGGCGCCGGAACATGAGGTTCTGGTTGAGGCGGTAGACGTTGAGATTATAGTAGAGATAGCGGAACAGGGCGCTGCGCTTCAGCCACTGTCCCCGCGCCAGTTTCAGATTTGAGGGCGGAATCTCGATGATCCCCTCCGGCCGCACGGCGAGCTGCAGGCATTCCGGATGGACTTCATAGTCGTGCAGACTCTCGACGAAATCGTTGTGGACGAAATGCACCAGGATGCCATCCGGCGCAAAACGCCGGACGTAGCGGTTGAGGTGGAGATAGTGCGACGCGGGGATGCCCGACTTGCCGAAACTGTACACTTCATGCCCCGGCCCCAGCGCTCTCTCCAGCAACGCCATGAAATTGGCATCGACATCGATGAGGAGTGCCGCGATGTAGGAATCGCCGATGACGCACAGGCGCTGCTTCGCGCTGTCCCGCTCCGTCCGGTAATCATGGAGATGATTCCAGCCTTCGTTGTTGATGTGCCAGCGCGCCCTCACCTGGGCCCACTTGCCCGAGGTGACCAGACCGTCGGGTTGCAAACGGTTGTCGTAGCGGATCATTTTTTCCGCGGCATCGAAATAGAGGTCGGGCGGATGCGAGGCGGGGATGATCCAGCGGAAAACGCCTTCGAGGAGGAGCAAGAAAAACAGCAGCGCCGGCAGGCTGACCAGCAGCAGATTTTTGAGGAGGATTTTCACCTTCCCCGACATCATCATCACCTTGTTATGAGTTACGATGGTACAGCCGGCCCCGGTGGGTGTTCGAATGACCGAGGCCGTTGCGCGTTAATCAGAATCCACATTCTGCATCCGGAATCCAGGGGGGCAGCCAGCAGCCCCCTCAATGCTCGCCTTGCAAGGTGCTACCCACCCTGTCATGATGCATCGCCAGGGTCGCCACCAGCTCCTCGATCTGATTGAGCTTGTAGCGCGCCGCTTCGCGCAGACAGCCATACAACGCAAAGCCCATCACCAGCAGCATCAGCCCAAACGCCTGATGCGTGGGCGGGGCATCGGGCAAGAGACCGCTTTTCCACAAGATGATGCTGCCCATCCAGATCAGCAGCGCAAAAGCGACCCCGTCATAGGTCGCTGCCATGACCCAGTAGCGTTTGCACAACGCCATCGAAGGCGCCAGCTCCGGCGTCTCGCGCAGCTCGGCCCACAGGCGCACATAGAGACTGTGCAAACCGCGGGGATTGCGCTCCAGATAGGGCTTGTAGAGTGGAAACTCGTCCAGGCCATGGGCCTCGAGGACCGCCCGAAATATTGTAACAAAACCTTTCTGTGAACCCAGCAGCAAGCCGCGCAACCAGCGTCCCAGCGCGAAACAGATCAAACCACTCAGATAGCAGATGAAAAACAGGCTGACCAGCAGGGAAGTTCCGCTCAACATCACCGGCCACGCCAGGTGGTAATGATAGGTCAGAAACCACAACGCACCCGATGCCGCGGCGCCGCTGATCAGAAACGACAGATCGAGGATGTCAAAAAAATCGCCGATCTTTGCAAAAATCACCCGGATGGCTTCCCCTAACTCTTTCATACACTATCCTTTCAAGGGTTCGAAATTCATGAAATCCGCGTGATGAACGATCACCGCCTCGGGGGTGCGATAGCCGCCGTCGCCTTCCCTGGCGTGCACGGCGATGATGTGGACGATCTCGTCGGGCAGCTCGTGCCGCGCCGCCAGGTTGGCGCCGCTGAAGGGATGGCGCAGCAGCCTGCCGTTGCTGCTCTTGACGAATTTTCCGGCCGACTTGCGGTATTCGAGCAGCTTGCCGATGTCGTGCAGCAGGCCCCCGGATACGATGAGATCCATGGAAAGCGCATAGTGGGCGGCGTAGTGCTGCTCAAGCACTTTTGCCGAGGCGATGGCGGTCTGCGTCACCGCCTGGACGTGGGTGCGAAAACTCACCACACAATCGGGAATGAGCAGCGTGAAAGGGATGACATCCAAATCCTCGACTTCCCAGCCGCCGAGCTTTAAAGCGTCCAGCCAGCACGCGACTGTTTTGGCGCGCAATTCACTGTCTTGAATCAATTGGAACTCCGGCAGCAAAGAGAGTAGCTTTTTCTCCATAAAGCGTCCTCTATCTGTGTTCGAGCAATGTTTTCATGGACGCGATGGCGCGGTCGATGCCCATCATGACCGCGCGGGAGAGGATGGCGCGGCCGACGTTGATCTCCTCGATCATCGGGATGGCCGCGATATCGCGCAGATTCTGATAATGGAGTCCGCGGCCCGCCGCGACGCCAATGCCGAGTTTGTTGGCCGCAGCCGCCACGGCGCGCAACCGCTCCACCTGCTCGGTCATGGTGCCCAAATCCTCCACGGCGGACAAGGGCATGGTATTGAGCTGAATATAATCGACGCCGGCGCGCGCCGCCGCGCGAATCTGCTGCGGATCCGGCGGCACCAGGGCGCTCACCACCACATTGTTGGCGCGCAACGCCGCAGCCACCTCCTCCATATAATCCATATTCTTTTCGACATCCAGCGAGACCTCATCGCCCTGTTTCTCCTCCGTCGCCGGCAGCAGCGTCACCATATCCGGCAGAACGTGGATTGCCCGTTTGACCATTTCTTCTTCCAGGGGAACGACCAGGTTCAGATGCGTTCTGACCACCTCTTTCAGAACCATGAGATCGCGGTCGCTGATATCGGAGCGATCCTGACGCAGTTGCACCACGATGCCGTCGATGCCGGCCAGTTCGGCCGCCATGGCGACCGCGACCGGATCCGGTTCCCGCTTGCGATTCAGGTTGCGCAACCGCGCCGCATAATTGACACACAGACAAAGTCTTGCCATGATCTTCCCTCACTTTCGGCTTTCCCGCACACGTGACATTCCACGGCCCTGGACGCCGCCGCTCCGGAGATTCCATGAACCGCAGCAACCCCGGGGTCGCCGGGAACTCTAGTTGAACAATGCGCTGATAGAGACGAAGCGGATGCCCTGCTGTTCCAGCTGCGGCATCATCCGCTCCAACACCGTAAAGGTCTTTTTGCGCATGTGGGCGATGGCGATCACCCGGCCCTGCTGCTCCGCCATCTCCGCCATCCGCTGCATCTGGCGCTCGATAAATGCCTCATCATTTTCCGCATCGAGAAAAATCTGGTTGGCCCCGACCGGCACCTTGAGTTGACGCGCCACATCGACGGCCACACTCGCGGGATTGGTGCGGCTGTCGATGAAGATCTTGTTCATCCGTTTCAGTTCGCTCAACAGCGCGCGCATCACCGCCGCTTCGGCGGTCACCCTGGAGCCCTGATGATTGTTCATGCCGATGGCATGGGGCATTTTCGCAAAGGCCTGCTGGACACGCAGGCGCACCGTGCCGCCGTCCATGCCCGACAACAGGGTGTAGCCTTCATCCGAGAATTTTTCGTTGAGCGGCTCCATGGGCATGTGCACGAGAACTTCCCGGTTCGCGAGTTTGGCGTCCCGGGCCACTTTGGCGGTCTGCTCCAGTCCGGGGATGATGGAAATGGTCAGGGGTTTCGGATAAAAGAGAAATTTCTGCACCAGGTCGTTATAGGCATAGCCAAAATCGTCGATGATGATGGCCGCCTCTCCATGCACGGCGGAGAGGGACTCGCGGCGGTATAAAACCAGCTTGATGGCCTTTTTATCATCGATGGTGATGGTCAGGTCGACGCGGTTTCTGCGGCGATCCTCGCTGGTGTGGACGACCCTGGCGTTCCCTTTGTTCAGCTTTTCCTGCAGGGTGAAATGAAAGCGATGATAATTGAAATCCCCGGGAATGGACGCGGTATAGGCATCCCCGCTGCGGCGAATGGTTTGCGACTTGAAGCGGTAATCCGCCATGGTTTTGCGCAGGGCGTCCAGCACGGGTTCCGCTTCCTGTGCCGAAGCGGCGGGCAAGCCGGGTGCAGCGGGCCGCACGGCCGCCGGGGTGGTGGCCGGCCGCGATTCAGGGATCACTTCAACGTCCTGGCGCGCCGGTGTACGCATGAGCACAAAGAGATGCGCGGCAAGCAGCACGACCACCAGAATCGCAAGGCTGACTGGGAGACGATATTTTTTCAGGTCGATGGGCTCCTTGGACGGGTCACTCATTTCAGGCTTGCGAAAAAATCGTTTCATGCCGGATTCTTTCTATTTGCCAAAAAAGGCGCGCAAAACGCTCCATGCCGGCTGATCGGCCGTGGCAAAATCGGACCATCTGTAGATATACCATAAATCTTCGTCGGAACGGCGCAAACGGAATTCCGCCTGACCGCGGAACTGCCGCGGACACCCGGCGCTTTGCTGCTTGTGTCCCAGCGTCAGCACATAATCCTGCACCAGCACGACAGAATCCTGAAAGGCATTCTCCCGGATCAGGGTCAGGGTTAATGTGCTCAGCGAATCTCCGGGCAGATAGGCCAGGAGCTGGTTGAGGTAATTGCGTTCGCTCTCCTTGCTCCACTCCTGGAACAGTCCGGGATTGGCCGCAGCCACCGAGGACTCGGGAATATAACGGAATGAAACCGCAGCGGTGCCCGTATCCGCCAGACAGCGCAAATAGTTCTGACTATTCTTTTCCGTGACGGCCGTGCGCAAATTGATCATCACATAATTGGGGGATGTGGGCTGCACCCAATTGGATTGTGAAGCGTTGGGCGTTTCCGGTTCGCGCGTGCTGAATGGGGTTTTGCATGACAGCGATGCAAAAATCAATCCAGCGAGAAAAAGACCGCTGAGCCATTTTGGGGTCATATGGTGGTCCAAATTTCCAGCCCCGGTATCGGGCGCCGGGGTTTAGCAGAAAAACCGGGACGGCCGGCGCGCTCCATCACAGCGCATCATTCGATGGGGCGCTGGTAATATTTAAGCGAATTGGGTTTCACCGGGCACTCTTCGGCGATCAACAGCCAGCCCAGTTTGCGCTGGTCGCGCAATGCAAAAAGACGCGGCACCAGTTTGTCGCGCAGTTCACTGAGCGACATGGGATTGACATAAATTTTCGTGCCGCCTTCGAAGCCGGCGTTGATATTGACGCGCCACTTGATCAGCACATGCCAGGGGATGGGGATGATGCTGTCGATGGGCATGTAATACCACTCTTCATTGCATGATATTTGTGATCCGCTCGCGGCGTGTATCGCATGCACCAGGTCGCTGAAACCGTGCAGCTCTTCCGGTGTATGTTCGCCGGGCCGGCAGTTGACGCTTTTCGAATAGATGGCGACCGAGGGATAGCGATGGCCGAGATCCACAAACGCGATGGCATAATCATTTTCACAGATGACGTTGTTGTTCAGCGCCGCGAAATTGGCCGCATACTCGTTGTACATGTTCTTGTTGTTGGCAGCCAGCCGCAGCTCCCGTTCCAGCGACACCCCCCACTCATCGAGGCCGACGATTTGTGTGTGCAAATGGTCGAAAGAAGCGCCCGCTTCCTTGCGCCAATTCTGGTAAACGGCAATATAACGCAGGTAGCGGTTATTTTCGTACATCTCATTCATGGCTTCGATGCTGAAGTGAAAGTACTGATAATGTTCCTCCGGCGTCAGTTCGCCCGAAGAACAGAGCTGGGAATCGAATTCGGCCTCATCGACATAGTGCCGCCGCGGCACGATCAACTCGTGAAAACCGCCAAAAAACGCATCGGCCATCTCAAATTTGTCGTCTTCGGGTATCGCCTGGAGGTCTTCCTCCGCATGACCCGAATATTTGAGCTTGAGATCAACAATGGACAACACATGCCGGCGTCCCTGTTCATCGGACAGATACCGCTCCTTCCACAGCCGGTTTTTGTCGGTGAGGTGGTAGTGAAAATTTTTCTTCCAATAGTCGATGGTGACGATTTCAAACAGATTGGGAATGCGTCTGAACTCGGCGGCCTGTTTGACAACGTCGCTGGCGCTGAGCCGGTCCTGGACGACATAATGGCCGTCGCGGAGGATGAGGCGCGACTTTTCCGGCGGGGTCATCAAATATTTTTGCGGACAAAAATGGCAGTGATCCTGCGTATCCGGCAGCGCGATTTTTTGCGCGGTGGCGGGTATACCCGTGAATATCGGCCGGTTCTTGCGGCCGGGAATGTACCATACTTCCGTGCCGGTAAAAGGATTATACTGCTTCTCGGTGCCATCCGGCATGGTGCGGATCATGGCGCCATTGTTGTCGTTCATGGCAACCCCGGTCAGTTGACAAACTGCTGGATGAAATATTTCGAGGTCAGGGGCTCACCCGTGGCGCGCGCGATCATCTCGTTCCAAGGATAACGCGCACCGGCCGCAAAGACCTGCTGCCGCAGGTAGGCACCCACCTGCTTTTCCTCCACGAAACCCCTGCCGGCGCTGCCGGCTTCCACCTCGTTGCGCGTGCCGATATGGGCATAGAGCTGCGAAGCCAGCAGTTCACCGAGCAGATAATTGTGATAATAGCACGGCGCGATGGCGAAATGAATCTTGGCCGCCCAATCCGGTTCGTGACGATCCGCCGGTTTTTTCAAACTCTGGTACTTTTCCACCAGCGACCACCACAGCGCGTTGAGATCCTGATCGGGATTGGCATAGAGTTCCTTTTCAAAATGATACATCACCATCGCCCAGCGCGCAAAGATGAGCTGTTTGAGCTGTGCATAACGATTGCCGACGCTCTCCAGCTCCGCCCGGGCGGCGTCATCGAGACCGAGCATCCCTTGCATCCATCCCGGATTGCGGCTGAGCCGCCCGAAGAACATGGCGATGGCTTCGGTGGTGAAGGTATGCGCCGGCTGGCGCAGCAGATATGGAAGGTGCTGATCCTGATATTTATCGTAAACCCCATGCCCCAGCTCATGCAGCATGGTCTCCATCCAGCGTTCGCTGTTTTGCAGGTTACACAGGATGCGGACATCCCCTTCGCGATCGATGTCGGTACAGAAGGCATGGGGATTTTTACCCTCCTTCTCGTAGAGATCGCTGCGCATGAGAATGGATTCGACCGGCAGATCGATGCCGGCGAAGAAAACAGTGGCAAGCTGTTTCACATCGTGTCCCGTATAGTATTTATCCAGATCCACCGCCTGCAGCACAGGCGATTCCTGAAAGAATGGATCGTGATAATGCCAGGGCTGGAGCTCTTCCACTTTCACTTTGTAACGGCGCGCCAGCTCTTCATCGAGTTCCGACTTGAGGCGCGCAAACGGACCGTTGCTGAGCTGGTACAATTCGTTGAAAATCGCATCGAGCTCTTTTTCATTCTGTTCCGAAGTGGTCAACGACATGGCATGATAGTTTTTAAACCCCAATTTCTGTGCGGCTTCATTGCGCAATTTCACCAATGCAATGAGATCCTCCGCCACGACCGCTCCGACCTGCTTGCTCGCCCGCCAGGCGTCGCGTCGCAGCGCGGACTTGCCCTCATTTTTGAGGATTTCGTCGATCTCGTTGGCGGTCACCTTGCGCGATCCGATGCTGCCGCGGAAGGTGCTGAATTTTTTCTCCACCTCCGCGCCCAGGGCCGTGATCTGCTGCAACAGCTCCGGGGTCATCTGATTTTCCAGAAAGGCATAATACAACACTTCAATCTGGCGCGCCAGCAGAGGATCGGTCAAGCCTCCCTGTTCTTTCATCTTTTTGAGAAAAGCAAAATCCTCCGGGTCGCTGTAAATCTGTCGCACCTGCAGTTCCAGTTGACTGTAGCGGTCATACGCCGTGCCCTGTCCGCTGACAGCCGCCTCCCAGTACGCCAGATTGGCTTCCCTGGAAAGCGGGCGAATTTTTGCGACATGATCGTCGATGAAGCGGCGTGCGGCCCTGTCGTTGCTGCCATTGCATCCCCATACCATCAACACCAGCACCAGCGCCGGAAAAATCAGGTTTCTCACCGTAAAACTCCTTGTTTATTATCGTATTAGAACCAAAATTGTCAAATCACCCGGTTTTTAGTATAATAAAATTATCCCCGATTTCCAAGGTAAATTTGCACGCAAAAGTAATACCTCACTCATGGGAGGGCGGACATTCTTGTCCGCCTTTTATAACAGCTTCCACCCCCCTCTTGAGTGAGGTATTACACTTAAAAGGGCATCCCCCATCCGCTTTTTACTTGCAAATGGTGGACAAATTTCTTATCCTAAATCATTACCGGTCATTGCGAATTAACGAGGTAACCCCATGCGTTGCAAATCTTTCATCCTCTCCGTCCTGCTCCTCACAACCATCGCTTCCAGTCAGATTTTGCCCAAACGCAAAGCCGGCGTCAATCTCGATCGCCTCGGCTTGATCGATCAGGCGGTGCAGCTGGCTATAGACCGGGAATATATACCCGGCGCCGTGCTCCTCATCAGCCATGACAACCAGACACTCCTCCATAAAGCCTACGGCGCCTCGCAACTGGTGCCGGAGAAAAAACCCATGCGCACGGACATGATGTTCGACCTGGCCTCGGTCACCAAACCGGTCGCCACCGCCACCGCCATCATGATCCTCGCCGAACGCGGCATGATCCGCCTCACCGACCGCGTCTCCGATTATGTCCCGGGCTTTACACGTTTTATCAGAGCGGACAGTTCCCTGGCGGAATCGGCGCGAGTCTGGCATCTGCTCACCCATACCTCGGGCTTGCCCCCCTATACGCCTGCCACGGAAGCAGCCGAAGTGCTCGGCAATCCCTGCACGACCGAAGCCCTGGTGGAATATATCGCCAAATTGCCCAAACGCAATGCCCCGGGCGATGCCTATCACTACAGCTGCCTGGGATTCATCACGCTCAACCATATTATCCGCAAAATCAGCGGACAAGATGTCCACCAATTCTCTCGCGACAACATCTTCAAGCCCCTCGGCATGAAGCATACGCTCTTCAACCCGGATTCCTCCCTGAAATCCCAGTGCGTGCCCACCGAGGTGATGGCGGATGGCGCACCCCTGACCGGGATCGTTCATGATCCCCTGGCCCGGCTTCAGGGCGGCATCTCCGGAAATGCCGGACTCTTCTCCACGGCCGACGACCTGGCGCGCTACTGTCAGATGATGCTCAACGGCGGCAGCCTGGGAAATGTGCAAATACTCAGTCCGGTCACCGTGCGACGCATGACACAAATTATCGATACGCCGGGAAAAGCCGCGCGCGGCTACGGCTGGGTGATCAAACAGGGACAATCCTGGGTGGGCGGAGATCTCCTCCCCGACGGCGGATTCGGTCATACCGGGTATACCGGAACCTCCATCTGGATCGACCCCAAAACCAGATCCTTCATCATCATCCTCACCAACCGCGTACATCCCGGGGATGACGGTGAAGTGGACAGCCTGCGCAGCACCATTGCCAATATCGTCGCCAGTGCGATTGTGGAATGAAAAACCGCCCTCCGTACAACAAACAGGGCCGGCAAAGGTCGAGCATCCTGCAGAGGTACGTACTCGGACACCCTCTTGCGCATGGTGAGACCGGATTATCCTGGCAGGACTCGGGCACAAAAGATCAGGGATATACGTCATGAAAAAGGGCAATCAGGAAATCATCATCATCGGCGACCGGGTGCTCATTGTGCCGGACCTCGGGGAAGAGCGTAGCAACGTGGGACTCTATCTGCCCAAATGGGCTCTGGAAAAAGAGGCCATTCAGGCCGGCACGATCGTGGACATCGGGCCCGGCATTCCGCTGCCGGCGCCCACGGATCAGGACGAAGAACTCTGGAAACCGGGTTCCCCAGCCGCCAACTATGCGCCGCTGCAGGCGCGCATCGGCGATTACGCCCTGTTCCTGCGCAAAGCCTCGGTGGAGATCAAACTCGACGGCGACACCTTTCTCATCGTGCCGCAGCCGGCACTGCTGTTGCTGATCCGGGAACGGGGAAAATCCCCGTCTCAATGACGCATCAGAAGCCGCCGCAAGGCGCTGCGCCTTTGAGCACGGCGTCAATCGTCTCTGCGGTTTTGCGCCGGTCTCGACACAGCCGTGGATGACAGCAGCCATGATCCTGGTCTTGCATGCTCCGCCTTCTCAGCGGTGAATATTTCCAATAAACGGACGCTTGCGCGGAAGAAATCGTTTTTGTTTTGCACATAATCAGCCGTTCAAGAACAAACCTGCAAGGGGAGGTCCATTATGCCAGTCCTGTACAAAACCGACATTCCCTCGGATGCCGATCTCAAGGTGTGTGTGACGGGAATCCGCTCGGAAGCCGACCTGGTGGTCTATGAGACCACAAGCCCGTGGGAAGCGACACAGAGTCAAATCTGGTGTTATAGCGACATTCGCGGAGAGGCCAGCAAGGCCGTCTATTTCACCAATTCCGCCTGGGAGGCGGATTTGATCATCTACAAAACCGATATTCAATCGGATGCTGAATGGCTGAACAACGCCAAGACGGGTCTCGTTTAATGCTGAAGGAGTGGTTTCAAAGATGATTGAATGCATCGAAAAAGAAGAAGAGTCGCCGATCTGTCCCCATTGTTCGCAAAAACTCCTGACCGTCTGGTATCGCGAACTGGCAGGCCTATTGGGAAAAAGGTACCTCTATTTTTGTCCCCACTGCCGCAAGGTTCTGGGGGTCTCGCACCGCAAGGGTTTCTGGATGGGATAGCTTGCGCAGAGAGGCTTCTGAGGCGCGGAATCCGGAGAACGCCGTCTCCTCCCGAAACGAAGCATCGCCATTTATTCCGGCCATGGGATGAGGACTGGGCGACCCAGCCCAATCTCATCACACCGGCCCGGAACGAAGCATCGCCATCCATTCCGGCCATGGGGATGGTGACATCGCCATGGCCAGCCATTAACAACAGCGCGCCGCGATCCGTGTGACCCTGATGAGGGGACGGGCCAGGCCCGCTGGCGGGGGCCGGTGCAACGGGCGCTGCGTCAGGGCAAAACAGCCATGACCAGGGCTTTCGCTTCTTCCTGAATCTGATGCAGGTGCGCGTGATCCCTGAAACTTTCGGCGTATATTTTATAGATATCTTCGGTACCGGAGGGCCGGGCTGCGAACCAGCCATTTTTCGTCGTCACTTTGAGACCGCCGATGGCCGCGTCATTGGCGGGCGCCCGGGTGATAATGGCGGCGATGGGCTCCCCGGCGAGATGATCCGTGCGGATCGATTCGGGAGAGAGCCTGGCCATGGCCGCGCGCTGCGGCGCCGTAGCCGCCACATCGATGCGTTCATAGAGGGCGTGGCCAAAATCCCTTTCCAGTTGCTGATACAGCAGGCCGGGGTCTTTGCCCGTGCGGGCGGTGATCTCCGCGGCCAGCAGACTCATGATCATGCCATCCTTGTCCGTGCTCCACACCGTGCCATCCTTGCGTAAAAAAGAGGCCCCGGCGCTCTCTTCCCCCCCGAAACCATATGAACCATCGCTGAGCCCGTCGACGAACCACTTGAACCCCACCGGCACTTCCGCCAAACGCCTGCCCAGTGCGGCCGCGACGCGGTCGATCATGGAACTGGAAACCAGCGTCTTGCCGATGGCGGCGTCGCTGCGCCAGCCCGGACGGTTCTGAAACAAGTACCAAACGGCCACGCTCAGGTAGTGGTTGGGATTCATCAGGCCCACGCTGGGGCAGACGATGCCATGGCGGTCCGCATCCGGATCGGAGCCAAAGGCGATATCGAAGCGATCCTTGAGGGAGACCAACCGCGCCATGGCGTGGGGCGACGAGCAGTCCATGCGAATTTTACCATCGTAGTCCAGCGTCATGAAGGCGAACGCCGGATCGATTTCACGGTTGACCACTTCCAGATTCAAACCCCAGGTCTCGGCGATCGGCGTCCAGTAACCAACCGATGCGCCGCCCATGGGATCCACACCCAGACGTAATCCGGACGCGGAAATCGCCTCCATGTCGAGGACGTCCTGCAGCGCCTCGACATAGGGCATCACCAGGTCGCGCTCGCAAATGCAATCGCACTGCATGGCACGGGAAAAAGGCAGGCGCTTGACGGCTCCCGGTTCCTCTTCGAGAATCGCATTGGCGCGGGACTCGATCTCATCGGTTATGGCGCTGTCCGCGGGTCCACCGTGCGGCGGATTGTACTTTAACCCGCCATCGCTGGGCGGATTGTGGGACGGCGTGATGACCACGCCGTCGGCGAAGCCGCTGCGCCGGCCCCTGTTGTGGGTCAAAATGGCATGGGAGATGACCGGCGTCGGTGTGCTGGTACGCCCGGTTTGCAAAATGAGGGTGACGCCGTTGGCGGCAAACACCTCGACCGCTGAAATATAGGCCACTTCCGACAGCGCGTGGGTGTCCATGCCGAGGTAGAGCGGGCCAGCGATGCCGCGGTGCCGGCGGTAGTCGCACAACGCCTGCGCGATGGCGAGAATGTGATCTTCATTGAAAGAACGCTGCAGCGAGACACCGCGGTGCCCTGAGGTGCCAAAAGCAACCCTTTGTGCGGATTGCCCGGCATCCGGTTTGTCCAGGTAATAACTGGCGATCAGACGCGGGATGTTCACTCTGTATTCAAGCGGCGCCGGTTTGCCAGCGAGCGGATGCAGTGCCATACAGGCCTCCAGGTGACATGAAATGCTCAATGGAACGCCCTATTATACTTAATTTCACAAAGAGTCGCAATAAAAACTATCCCAAAATCAGATGGCTCGGCGAAACTATCCGGACGGGAGAGCGTATAAAGGGCGGGCTCTGAAAAACGCGGCGCACCTGGTTCTGAACGCCAGGAAATCCCGTACCGAGATATCAAGCCCCAAACTGATCAGGGAGGATGTAACATGGCCGGGTTTCTGCTCTGGATGCTCTTGCTGGTGTGCTGCTGGCCGCTGGCCCTGGTGGCGCTGATCCTCTATCCCCTGGTATGGCTGCTGTTGCTGCCTTTGCGGCTGCTCGGCATTGCCGTCGATGGCGTCCTGGAACTCTTCTCGGCGTTGATCCATTTGCCGGCACGCCTTTTACGCGCTCCGCGCCGCACGGCCTGAAAATATTTCATTTGATATTGAACCGGTAAAATTTTTCTTTGATTTTTGCTTAATTTTGCTAATTTAATGGCGTGATAATTTGCATTCTACATTGCCGAGGTAATGCGTTCGCATGACGCCGTCCCTGTCAAACTATATGCAATTGCAGGTCAAAAAGATCGAAATTGACAAGTGGTGTGAAGGCTGCCGCATCGAGGCGGATCCCGGGCCCATGTATATCATGGATTGGATCGAACACAACGGACAGTGGTTCCGTAGCGCCTATGAGCGTTCCATCTGCAAAGCGTGCCGCCATTGGCGCCACTGCGGACACCATCTGCGTCCATCCTGCACCCTCTTCGAAAACGACTGAATTCTTTCCTGTTCTTGTCGCTCTGCCGCCAACGTGCTCTCCGCCAGCCAGGGTGAATTCATTCCCTTTTTTATCGCCCTGCGGCCGTGGCCGCCTCCGTTTTTCTGAAACACGCCGCTTCGGGATTCGTATTACTTCCAGGAAAAATAAATCACGATTTTATTGCCTTTCAGTCAGGAAATGATTAATATTATATTCGGGATCATCAGCCTGACTGATTCACCGCCGCAAATCCGGGAAGTGTCGTTCGCAGACCTTCCTCGTTGCTACGGATGATGGCAGCAGCATCAGATTACGATTTTGTATACCACACCCGATGCAACCTGGCGACCTTTGCGGCTTGTGAACAGATCAGGATAGCACTATCAAGGGAGGAAAAAACCCGATCATGCCTGATTTCAAAAAAATTAAAAAAGCCGCCATTGGCGTGTTTTGGCGCGAGAGCGAATCCCCGGCCGAAAACAGGCCCGAAGATTTGGGGCCCAATCCGGTTTCCGCCTCACCCGCGTCGTTGCCACCCCTGGACCCCCTCGCCGTCCCGGTTGTGAACGACAACACCTTTTATCCGGCCATCGAAAAAGAATTGCTGGCAGCCATGCCGCCCGAGTTCGCTGAATTCTACAACCAGATGGCTGTCATCAATGACAAATTTTCTCATCTCGATCAAGCCACGCGGGACAAGCTCGCCTTTCATGCCGCACAGACCGCGCTCAAGGTGCGCCAACTCAATTTATCGCCGGCCGTGATCCAGCAGGCCATGCAGCTCCTGTCAAAAAAACTCGAAAGCGAAAAGCAGGAATTCCTGTTGCAAAACAACAAGGGGTTTCAACAGCGCCAGGCCGGCATACATAACAAAATCCAGGAACTGAAACAGGGCATAAAGGCCCGTGAAAGCAGACTGCAATCCATACAGCAGGAATTGGATGCGTATGTAAAAGCGAAAAACGAAGAGATGAAGAAACTCGAGTCCGAAAAAGCCAGGCTGTTGTCGGATCAACTGGTGACTGAAAACGAATTCAACCAAATCGAGCAAAAAAAACAGGAGCGCGAGCAGCAGTTCAGCGGCGCCTTGAAATCGCATGAAGCGAGGCTGGCGGAACTGAAAAATCGTCTGCAAAGCAATCTGTCCGATTTGAAATAATCCAAAGGAGGATCACATGAACGAATTGCCCACTCTGCCGGGTGCTGACAAGGTTTCCTCTTTCGTCTCCAATCGTGAAAAAACGTGGGGAAATTTCGGGACCTTTCTGGTTTTAATCGCTGTGGCCGCCGTTTTCTACGCCGCTGCGCCCTTTATCATCAACCTCTTGACCATGGCGATCACCATCGTCGGCAAAACCATCGTCCTCGCCGGCCTGGTGGGGCTGGCGGCGCTGCTGTGGTTCGTCTTCTCCAGCAAGCGCTTCCGCACCATTTTATGGTACTGGCGCGCCAAATTCTACCGCTGGTTCACCAGCCTCATGATCAAGAGCGGCCCCCTCGATATCATCTATGCCTACGTCAATGAGTATCTGGGAGAAAAGCTGCAGACCATCAGAGGCGCAGCCGATCACGTCTACGGCATTCGCAACGGGATCAAAACCAATATCGAGAATTACGAAACCCAGATTCGCGAGCGCATCAAACAAGCCGACGCCCTCAAGGATCGCTTCTTTGAAAAGGGCGCCTGGACCGACGAAGACAAGCGTTTCCAGTTCCAGAAAATCAGCAGCGAAGCGGGCATGCTGCAATCCAATCTCGAAAAGTCCAAAAATCGCTTTGAACGCGCTGAAAAGTATTGCCAGATCATGAAGAAAATGCAGCAGGCGTTCGAATTTTATCGCGATAAAACCAAGTTTTTCGCCGACACCCTGGCCGCCGATTACAACGAAGCCCAGGCCATGGCCAAAGCCACACAGGCAACCTCCAGCGTCCTCGGCGGCGATGATCACAGCGACATCTATGAAATGTCGGTCAAATATGTGCAGAATCAAATCGCCCTCTTCACCGGCCAGGTGGACCGTTTCATGCAGGTCGCCCCGCAATTCCTCGCTGATCGCGAAATCCATGACATGGTGAGTGAAGACGCCATGATGAAAACCCTGGAACAGTGGGACAGCGCGACCGATCAGCTGCTGCAGCAGGCCGAGGATATCGGCAAGGCCGGTCAGGCGCTCTCCACCGGCGATACCAATCAGGCCGTCGCCATCGTCACCAGTGGCGATAAACGCGAACTGGTGCCCATCATGCCCGGCAAAACCGGCGACGGCGAAGAGAAAAAAAAATACAGCTGGTAAATCAGCACAGTGAAAGTTCTGTTTTTTCCATCAGACCAATAAAGGAGTAACGCATGGCAGACCAACCCTTCGCGCCTCAGACCCAAAAGGGGGGATTGACCCTCTTCGCCAAATTGATCATCGGTTTGATCATCATCGCCGTCGTCGGATTTGCCGCCTGGAAGTATCTCCCGGAAGGCGGTGGCGGCAGCGGCAAGGATCTGCGCGTCCACCTCGTCACCTATTCGGGCATGGCGCCCGGGCCCTACTTCAACAACGGCCTCTCCCCCAATCCGGAGTCGCGCTATCAGAAGGAATATGGCCTCAAAGTGAAATTCACCGTCATCGACGTCATCCCCGATGCCATCCAGGCCTGGAAAACCGGCAAACTCGACGTCATCGTGCTCACGGTGGATTCTTATCCGATCGGACTTGAAGAATTGCTGACCTTCAAACCGCGCATTTTTTATCTGACCGACAAGTCTCAGGGAGCGGATGTCATCATCGCCAATTCGAGGGTCAAGACCGTCGCCGATCTCGCCGGCCGCAAAGTCGGTTTCGTGCCCGGCACGCCGTCGCAGTGGTTCCTGCTCAACATCCTCAAGGCGGCCAATTTGACGATGAAGGAGATCCAGCCGATTGAATTCATGGAAGTACCGCAGGCGTTCAAGGCGTTCGAAACGGGCGCGGTGGATGCGGCAGTGGGCTGGTCGCCGGATGACATCTCGTCGCGCGAACGCGTCCCGGGCGCCCACATCCTCAAAAGCACCAAAGAATCCTCCGAGATGCTCTTCGGCATCATGTTCGCGAGCCAGGAGACCATCGACAGGCGCCGCGGCGATTTTCAGGCCTTTGTGGAGGGCTGGATGAAGGGCGCCGCGGAAATGAACGTCGACGCCAATGCGCGCCGCAAAGCGGCCAACATCATGACCGCCGGCTATAGCGGCACTGCGCAGGAGTACTGGCTGGAGACCTTCAACAACGTCCGTTTTGCCACCTATGGGGATAACCGGGCCTTCTTCAGCCTCGATCCCGCTTACCGGGGCGTAACCGCCGAAATGGTCTACGACGAAGCGCGGCGCGCCTACCACGGCATCGGTATGGCATCGCCCAATCTGCCGGGCTGGCGCAACGTCTCGGATGTGAGCCTGATCAATGCGATTTCGCTGAGCGGCAGTCAGCATCTGGCGCAGCAGCCGGCCACCTTCTCACCGCCCACCTCCGACCTGTACACCAAAACCGCGGTAGCCACCAGGAATGTGCGCGTCAACTTTAATTTCAACTCGGCTGCGCTCGATCCGCTGGAAAAATTAAAACTGAAAAATGAATATGGCCAGATCGTCGCCATGAATGCCAACTCACGCTTCCGCATTGTCGGACATACCGATGATGTCGGCGGCCGCGAATACAACATCGAACTGTCGCGCCGCCGCGCCCGGGCCATCGTCGAATTTTTCGTCGAGACCTACAACCTCAGCCGCAATCAATTTGTCTATGACGGCAAGGGACCGGATCAACCGGTCGCCACCAACGGCACCGAGGAAGGTCGCGCCCAGAACCGCCGGGCGGAGTGTTCCCTGCTTTAACCCTGTGAAAATGGCTGTCCCCAAAAGGTCGTCACATCCGCTTTGACGCAGCGCGTTAAAAACCAGGATGTGACGATCGCCGCCACCGCACCGGGTGCGCTGCACAGCGATGCGGCGCACTACGTGCCACCGGCGCGATCACAGGACAGCCATCCTTTTATCCATCCTCATCCGGAGGCATCATGTCGTCGCGTCTTTTTGAATTGCGTGCTCAACTGCCCAAGGGTCAAAGAATTCAGATCGGGCTGCTGGGCGCCGTCTTCATCATCCTGTTATGGTGGGCCGCGGTCAGGTTGGGCTTTTTCAATGAAAAAATACTCCCCACACCCTTTGCCATTCTCGGATCAATCCCGGAACTGATCGGCCGCGATCAGCTCTTTTATCACCTCGGCCTCACCATCTTTATGAACGTGGCCAGCTGGATCGAGGGCGCCCTGATCGCCCTGCCCGTCGGCTTTGTCATCGGCCTGATCCCGCTCTTCAACGCCCTGTTCGGCGGCTATGTGACCGCGACCCGCTACATCCCGTTGACCGCCACCATCGTTCTCTTCATGGCGGCATTCGGCATCTATATGTTCATGAAGGTGCAGTTTCTCACCTTCGCCATCCTGATCTTTTTGATCACCGCCGTCATCTCGCGCATCCAGGAAACCCCGCAGATCTATGTCGACGCCGTCAAAACGCTGGGCGCCAGCAAGTGGCAAATCGTCAAGACCGTATTCATTCCGCACGTCATCTCTCGGGTGTTCAGTGACTTCATCAACATCGTCGCCATCAGCTGGACCTATGCCGTCTATGTCGAATTGATCAACAAACAGGAAGGCGGGATCGGCGCCTTGCTCTACAATCTCTATTACCGCCAGAACCAGGCGGAAAAACTCTACATGCTGATCCTCATCATGGTGGGCGTGGGATTTTGTTTCGACGTCCTGCTGCGCTTTGTCGACCGTAAAGTGTTCCCATTCAAATATGCATAAGGCGGACGCTCATGAGTTATTCCTATGAAAACACCCATTTGCCCGATCTCATAGAACTGAAGAATATCAGCACAAGTTACGATGGCGGTAACACCTTCATCATCAAAGACATGAACCTGTTAATCGAGGACATTCCCGAGCGCGGTGAGTTCATCGTCATCCTCGGCAAGTCGGGCTGCGGCAAAACAACCGTGCTGAAATACATCGCCGGACTCATGACGCCCTACAGCGGCGAGGTTCGCATCCGCGGCAAACTCAGAGAGGGAAATGTCCCCATCAGCATGGTCTTTCAGGAACCTTCGGCGCTGGAACATTATACCGTCCTGAAAAATGTCATGCTGCCGCTGCTGTATAGGGGTGTGCCTGTTCACGAAGCCCAGGATCGCGCCATGACCATGATCAAGGCGGTGGGACTGGAGGGGCATCAGCACAAATATGCCAAGTTTGGCAAGCTTTCCGGCGGCCAGGTGCAGCGTGTGGTCATCGCCCGCAGTCTGATCGCCAACCCCGGCATGGTGCTGATGGATGAACCCAATCGCGGCCTCGATAATGAAACCGCGTTGCAGATCAACCTCCTGGTGGCCGATCTCTGGGAAAAGTTGCAGTCCACGGTCATTCTGGTCACCCATGATATCGAACAAGCCGTCTTTCTCGGCACCCATCTCTATATCATGGGCAATAAACCGGCGAAAATCATCCACGAGATCAAAAATGACCTGCCCCACCCCAGAACCCGGGAAACCATGCGCAGCAAGGATTTCCTCGATCTGCGCAACAGCGTGGAAGATATTCTCTACGATCTCTAGCCCTGGCCGGCAGGCAGGATTTGCTGCCGCTGAAGCCGGAGA
>DCUM01000146.1:27240-33138 GCA_002327255.1 bacterium UBA2214
ACGGTTGCGGCGCGCAGCCCGGGGACAACAAGCAGCTACCGGCCACCCGGAAATCCCTTTCTGCCGGCGGCCGCGCCTGCCCGGCCAGGCCTGCGCCCGGCAGTGGCATCAGGGAACCCGCGAATCCCAGCCCGCTCTGGCGTTATTCAACCACAGCGAATAATCGCTCTCGTTGACCAGCCGGTCTCCGTTGAGATCTTCACGATGATAACCCGGCGCAGGCGACAGCATGATGCGGTGATACCAGGCCACATAATCCACCGTTGTAAGCGACCCTTCTCCGCTGATATCTCCGCACGGCATGGCATGATAGCCGCCCCCCAACGCTTTACCCCCGCCACCATAGAACTGTCCCGGCGCGAGGATGAAATCGTAATAGACCGCGGTGGTGCTGTTGAGGGCCTGCGCCGTGGCGCTCATCACCGCGGCATGGTTGCGATGCCGCAGCACCAGCCAATAGGTGCCCGGCGGCATATCCAGTGTCAACGTGGTGGTGGAACCATCCATTTCACAGAGAAATCCGTCATTTTTGAGCAGGAAGGATTGCCGCTGCAGAGCAGGCCCGTCCGCCGTGGCGCGCAGTTCCAGCAATATCCAGTCGGCTATGCTCGTCGGCAGACTGCTGGCCGTGCGTACCGCCTCCGGATAGGGAGAGGTCCATGGCAACTCGCTGGCCGCGCGGATGTCCGTGCGCAACAGGCCCAGCACATGGAATCCTTCCAGCCAGGTCTTGATGCGCACCTTGGCCGGCGCCGTATAAACAGTAACCGTGGCATTCCGGGTGCCGGTGAGAACATTCTCATAAGCGGGGTTGACCGCCTTGGCATCCTGGATTAATAGTTGATAGGTGCCCACGTTTGCCCCCACCTGGCAGGTGATGCGCAGAATCGCGCCGGAATTACCCGGCAATGTTTTTTTACCCCAGGAGAGTATCAGAAAACGGTAGGTGTCGGGTTCGTAGAGACTCCAACTCAATTCATGATCCTGTTTGCGCTCGGTCAATTCGACGGAGATGGGCGCCGACAACACGGCTGGTAAAACCAGTTTAAAGTCGCAGTTTTGCACGGCATCTTCATTTTCAAGATCGACATAGATCGTGACGATTTGCCCCGGCATGCCATACACATCGCGAACCGAGAGGACATTGCCCGTCGCGGCACCGGCCGCTTGAACCGGCGCAGTGAACGCCAGAGCCACAGCGACCGCGCTGATCATACCTGTTATGATCCATTTCAAATTATTTGAACCTGAATATCGATCCTTTTTCATCACGCTTATCCACCCTGTGCCTGTTGTTTTTCTATATATACGCGCAGGGCGGGCAAAGCGCAGACAAGCAATTGCCGGCGTGCGCCCGGAACTGTTCCCTTTAACGCGAGGATTTGAACTCATGGCGGACACGGCCATGCCCTGTGCAGACCTGGTGAATACAATTTTTTTTAAAAAAATGATAATTTTTGTTGTTTTTTTATATTTTATTGTGTAGATTAAGCATCAATTAAGGTACACTTTTTTACCCGCCTTTCTCTGTTTGGTAAAGGTTCTCTCGCTGGAAGCTAATAATCGCGAAAATGGTAAAAAAGACCATTGCCCGCGATTTTTTTTTAGCCCGGGTGAGAAAAAGAGTGTTACAAGGTTTTTGGTTTTTTTTTAGTAAGGATTTGCACCATGGAAAGAGGAACTGTCAAATGGTTTAATGGCGCCAAAGGCTACGGCTTTATCACCAGAGAGAGCGGCGGCGACGTGTTCGTTCATTTTAACGCGATTCAGGGCACCGGCTACCGGACTCTGGATGAGGGCGATCAGGTCGAGTTCGAGGTCACGCAGGGTCAGAAAGGCCCGCAGGCCAGCAACGTCACCAAACTGTAAATTCAGACAACCCTTCGAAACCCCGGTCTTTCAGACCGGGGTTTTTTCGTTTCAGGAGGATCAACCATGCCAAAAAAAGAGTATACGCACATCACCATCATCCTCGATCGCACCGGCTCCATGGAGGCAATCCGCGATGATACCATCGGCGGATTCAACGCCTTTCTGAAATCGCAAAAAGAACTCGGCGGATTCGCCACATTGACCCTGGTGCAGTTTGACTCCCAGGATCCCTACGAAGCGCTCCATCAATTCAGACCCGTGGCCCAGGTACCCGAATTGACCCGGCAAACTTTTGTCCCGCGCGCCTCCACGCCGCTGCTGGACGCCCTGGGCCGCGGCATCAATGACCTGGAAAAATCGCTCTCCGATTTGGCTGATGAAGAACGTCCGGATAAAATCATCTTTGTCGTCATCACCGACGGCCAGGAAAACGCCAGCCGCGAATTCCGCCGCGATCAGATCCTCAAGATGGTGCAAGAAAAGACCGAAAAAGCCAGGTGGCAGTTCGTCTTTCTCAGCGCCGATCTCGATGCCGTCGACGAGGCGATGCATATCGGATTCACCGCAGCGCAATCCCTGGCCTTTGACAGGAGCCAACACGGCAACGCGGCGGCCTGGCATTCCATCTCCAATCGCATCACGGCCTATCGCAACAACGCGTCTGATCAGGTCGCTTTTGACGATGAGGATCGCGCCCAACAGGAAAACGAGCGCAAACGCAATACCTGAAAAAAGGGGCGGCGGTTTTCCCGTCGCCCCTTCTGACCTTTCACCAGGATTTACTGGCGTCTGTCTTCGCGCCGCTCCCGGCGATCTTCCCGCTTCTCTGATTTGTCTTCCTGCAGCTCGCGATATCCCAGTTTGATCTCTTCATGGGACAGGGCGAGATATTTTTCCAACAAGACCTCCTGCTGATGGCGCAGTGCCTTGTCGACGACAGGTCCCGCTGCATCGATTTTTTTCTGCACTTCAAACAGCTCGATGGCGACCGCCTGCTTCTTGTGCAACAGCTCCGCGGCCTTTTCCGCATCTTTGACATCATCCTTCACATCACGCCGGTCATCGCGCCGGTCGCGCCGGTCATCACGCAGTGCCGCCTTGTCGTGATCATCATCCTTGCGTTCCCGGCGCACTTCGCGACGCGACTGACGCAATTCCTTCTCGGACTGCTTGACTTCTTTTTGGGCCGCTTCCACCTGCATCCTGTTTTCGGCCAAATCCCGGCGCAGCTCCACGGCAATCGCCTTCTCCACCAGCTCCAACTCTGCGGCGGCGACTCTGGTTTTGCGCAGTTGATCCCATTTCATCACCAAATCCGACAGCCGGTATAAATCCATACGGTCATCGGCCAGAGCCGTTTTGTCCCTCTGAATCGCCTGCTGATCCGCTGCCCGTTCGACTTGCACCCGCACCGCCTGACTGAACGCGGAACCGGCGCACAAGAGGACAAGCACAAGCATTAAAATTGAAAAGTTACGCATAGCACCTCCACGTAAAAGGATAAATACACATTCTGTTTTCCGCAAAGCCCCCCCGAACTTTCAGATTCACTTGCATATTTCGGACCCTAATAATTTAAAAACTATCATCTTTTTGATTCCATGTATGTTAAGTCATGGCCTGCCGCTACGGTCCATGAATTATTTGTCCCCTGCCGTGCAGCGAGTGTACCTATGGGAACACCCGCGCAGGTGAAGTGATTCCCAAAATTCAGATGAACTTTTACGAGTTCCTGTCGTTGTAAAGATAGAAAGGCGCTTTTTCGAAAGGGATTGCCCATGCGTTGTCCTGCTGCCCGCTTGCCCGGAATCTTTATGACCATTTTGGCCTTGACCAGCCTGGCCCTGGCCGATGGCATGATCATCATTCCACGGCCGCCCTTTCCGCCACGGCCGCCCCAACCACACTATCCCTTCGCTCCGCTGGAAGTGCGCTACCACCACGTCTCGGTTCAGATCAGGGATCAGGTGGCGGTCACCGAAATCGATCAGGTCTTTTACAATCCCCATGCGGCACAGTTGGAAGGCTTTTACCTCTTTCCCATACCCCGGGGTGGTGAAATCGACCAGTTCGCCATGGACATCGACGGCAAACTGGTGCAGGCGGAACTGCTCGATGCCGCCAGGGCGCGGAAGCTCTATGAGGATATCGTCCGTTCCCTGCGCGACCCCGCCCTGCTGGAGTACACCGGCCAGGGACTCTACCGCGTGCGCATCTTTCCCATCCCGCCGCGCAGTGAAAAGCAGATCAAACTGCGTTATACACAACTTCTCCAGCAGGACGACGGCCTGATGGAGTACCTCTATCCCCTGAACACGGAAAAATTCTCCGCAACCCCGCTCAAAAGTGTTGCCATCAAAATCGACATCGAATCCAGCCAGCCGCTGCAGGAGGTCTACTCGCCCTCCCATGAAGTGGAGATTCGCCGCACTTCCCGCCATCGCGCCGTCGTCGGTTACGAAGACAAGGCGATCAAACCCGCCACGGATTTCAGACTTTTTATGACGATTCAGGGGAATGCAGCCATCGCGGCGCATCTGTTGGCCTTTCGCGAGCCACAGGAACGCGAAGCGGGACATTTCCTCCTCATGCTCGCCCCGCGCGCGGACGTCGATGCGGAACAGATACTGCCCAAAGACGTGGTCTTCGTCCTCGACACCTCGGGTTCCATGGCGGAAAAAGACAAAATGGGGCAGGCCCGGGAGGCGCTGCGCTACTGCCTGCACCACCTCAACCCCCGCGATCGCTTCGAAATCGTGCGCTTCTCCACAGAAGCGGAGCCGCTGTTCGGCGATCTGCGCCCAGTCAACAGTGCGCATCTGCGCCAGGCCGAAACCTTTGTCGACGGCCTCAAACCCATCGGCGGCACGGCCCTGGCCGAGGCCCTCGATCTCGCCCTGCGGCCTTCCCGTCATCACAGCAGTGACCAGCGCCCCTATATGGTTGTGCTCATCACCGACGGCAAACCCACGGTGGGCGAGACTTCCGAGAACGCCCTTCTCGCGCAGGTCAGCAAATCCATCCGCGATGAAGGGGTGCGCATCTTTTGCCTCGGCGTCGGCAGCGACCTGAACACGCACCTCCTGGACCGCCTGACCACGGCGACGCGCGCCGCGAGCCTCTACATACTCCCGGAAGAAAATCTCGAAACCAGGATCGCCCGCTTTTTTGACAAAATCAGCATGCCGGTGCTGGCCCAACCCGAGATCAAGGTGACCGGTCCCGTGCGCCTGAGCAAGATGACGCCGCCACACCTCCCCGATCTTTTCAAAGGTGAGCAGTTGTTGCTGTTGGGGCAGTACCGCGGCAGCGGGGTGGCGGAGATTGCCCTCAACGGCCGGGTCAATGGCCGCAGCGAAAACCGGGTTTTCCGCGTCCACTTTCCGGAACAGGCCACGCGATACGATTTTATCCCGCGCCTCTGGGCGTCGCGGCGCATCGGTTATCTGCTCGATCAAATCCGCCTGCACGGAGAGAATGACGAGCTCAGGGAGGAAGTAACCGTTCTGGCGCGCCGCCATGGCATCGTCACGCCCTATACCGCCTATCTCATCATGGAAGACGAGAACGTGCGCAACCTGCCCGCGCCGCGCCGCACCATCGTTTTTGACGATCCCGCACTGCATCGGGAGTCCGGGCGCATGTATGAACAGTTCAATCGCGAAAAGTCGGGAGATGTCGCCATCGGCGCCGCGCGATCGCTCGCCGTGTTGAAATCCGCACATCATGGCCAGGCCGATGGTCAGGCCATCGCTTATTTCCAGCGCGGCCAAAGCGGCGCAGCAGCCCCCGCGGCGCTCAGAGTCCAGGAGGCGCTGCAGGCCCAACAACAAAAAATCATCGCCAATCAGACCTTTTATCAAAACAACGACTTCTGGATCGATGCGCGAATCAGCGCAGGGCCCGCCCGGCATCCGCTGCCGGTAAAATTCGCCTCCAAAGCCTATTTTGACCTGCTGGATGCCGATCCGCTGGCGCCGCAGTGGCTCTCCGCCGGCAAAAACATGCGCCTCCTGCTGGCGGGAA
>DCUM01000118.1 GCA_002327255.1 bacterium UBA2214
GTCATATGCACTAAACATTAAATAAAGAAAATTTTCCGGCAGGAAACCTTGAAAGATAGAGGCGGTCTTGTATCACAAGACCGCCGCCCCGGATTCAAACAGATACCGTGATCTCACGAGTGCCTGGGCCTTCGCTCCGCTCAGGCCGAACCAGGCACTCGAACTGATACGCCCTTTTACGGGGGCTACCGTTCAGCGCCGCGAATATACCACTGCATGCCACCGCTTGTGGGGCCTTTTTTAATCGCCACCTGGTTCACTTGCAGACTGCGGCCATGGCACTGTTGAACGCAATCTGAGATTCAAGCAAGTCTGCATCCCCGGTAGCCTGCAATCCAACCCCAAAAAAGTCTTAAATACCTTGACTTTAATCTTTTATTTGGTATTTTAATAGTAAGCCGGATTCACCATCAGGTATTCTGTTTCCTCTTCTCCCAGCATGGACACTTCAACCCACGCGCTCCCACGCCGCCGGATGGGCCAATACTTCCATCGCAGCACAAACGTTCCCATCGGTCCCGGAGTGATTCTCTCCTTGTCACTCTTTTTACTGAGAACTCAACCCTGGAGCCAGGATGAAAAAACACATCTGTGCGTCTGTGTGGGGAATCATGGTTACATGCCTGTTGGCAACTTCTGCCGCCGACGGCCAGGACGTCCTCACCAAACTGTGGGAGGTGCGCTACGACGGCACCCGCGGCACACCCGCCAATCTATACTGCTACAACGACTGGGCGGAACGGGCCTGCCTGGATGCGCAGGGGAATCTCCACATCCAGGGCAAGGAAAGAGCGCTGGGAGATTATCCGGCTGAAGATATTCGCTTTTTTATCGATACCTACAAAACGCTGCATTGGACGGACCAGGGCATCACCGTCGGGGCGCGCAAACAGGAGCGCATCACCGATCACTATTATATCGCCGGCAGGACCACCTCGGGCGATAATGAATTCATCTATGCCGGCAAATCAGGTGCCGATGGCTGGAGCCGTACCATCACCCGCACCATCGACTCCTATATCGGCCAATATGCCAGAGATCTTCCCAGGGCCATTGCCGTGGATGGCGCGGGCGACGTCTATCTGATCGGTGAATTGCACACCTACCGCCGCGGCAGCACGGCATATGGACAGGGCGGCATCATCGTCAAACTGCGCGGCAGTGACGGCGTCGAACTCTGGCGCAAACTCCTCAGCTATATCGCCGAGGATATGGTGCTGGATGATGCAGGCAATTTGGCCGTTATCAACTCCTCCGGAGTGGTCAAATACAAACCGGATGGCACCCAGCTCGCGCTCATCGCGGATTATAACATGACCAAGATCACCGCCGATGCGGCGGGTAATTACTACATCGTCCGTGTTGTCTCGGTGCAAGCCTATGACCCCTGGACCGGCGTGTACAACCATCGCGATCTGGAGCTCGTCAAGTACACATCCACTTTTCAGGAAGTCTGGAAAAAACAGTACACCCATCCCTATTACCATGACCGGCCCCTGCAGATGCTGGTCGATGCAGCGGGCGGGGTTTACCTATCCGGATACGCCTACGATTCTCCCGTCTATGAAGACAAGGGATTTGTCGTGGTTTTCAACGCTGCCGGCGCTCAACAGTGGGTGACCCTGTTCGACGGTGAACCGGGCGCGATGATCCTGGATGGCGCGGGCAATGTCATTGTCGCCGCGGGAAACAGCCTGCGCAAGCTGAGTCGTTCCAATGGGGCGGCCATCTGGGTGGTGAATGATATGAATGGGACGCTTAATGCGCTCGATCTCGATCCCGGCAACTACCTCTACGTCACCAGCACCGTGCCTTCCATTTCCATCACCCAACCCAATCAGGCCAACACGGATATTCTCGTCGCCAAGTACAGCCAGGTGGCGGATTCCGATGGCGACGGCGTTCCCAATGCCAGCGATAACTGTCCGGAGGTCAAGAACAGCAACCAGTCGGATGTGGATCATGATGGCGTCGGCGATGTCTGCGACAACTGTCCGAATCATGCCAATGCCGATCAGGCGGATCCGGATAACGACCATCTCGGCAGCGCCTGCGATAACTGTCCCAATCACTACAATCCCAATCAGGAAGATGGCGACGGCGACGGGACGGGTGATCTCTGCGATAACTGTCCCACGATCGCCAATGCCAATCAAAGGGACGATGACAAGGATGGTCTCGGCAACGCCTGCGACAACTGCCCCGGCGTCGCCAACCGGGATCAGAAAGATTCGGACCGTGATGGCATCGGCGATCTCTGCGATCCGGATGTCGACGGCGACGGCATCCCCAATGCAACGGATAATTGCCCCGAACTAGGCAATTCAGATCAGGCGGACAGCGACCTCGACGGCGTGGGAGATTTGTGCGACAATTGTCCGTTGACCTACAATCCGGATCAAAAGGACAGCAATCACGACGGCATCGGCGACGCCTGTCCCACTACCATCACGGTGAAACGGGTGGAGTTCATCCAGGTGGTACAGGATGAAGCCAACAGCGTGCCGCTGATCTTTGGCAAGAGCACCCTGGTCCGCGTCCATCTCGATTCCGATCATCCCGCCGGGACGAACATTACCGCATCCGGCTGGATCCGTTTCGAATATGAAAACGGTCTGCCAATGGATATCTATAGGGGAGGCATCCGGCTGCCGAATCAAATCTATCAATTTGAAAACAACAGCATTCGTGTGCCGGCGCGGTCGGAGTACCAAACGGTGCTTCTGTCGCATACGTTGAATTACACCATCCCGGGCGACTGGATGTTCGATCGCTCTCCCTATCTGTCAATAAATGTAACCTGCAAGCTGCCCAATGGCGATAGCTATTTTGTGCAAACCCGGCGTGTCCGGTTAGAGTTCAAGGCGCCTCTGAAGCTGACTCTCAAGGTGGTGCCGGTTTACAGCTGCTCCAATGTGTACGTGGACGGGTTTGGCTGCACCCCCGTCACCTTGAACAGCATCAGGGATGCTCTCAAATTTATGGAGAGACTCTATCCCCTTGCCCGCGTCAATCTGATCAAAAGGCCTGATTATTTTATTACCTATGATCCAACCACAAGCAGTTATAACAGCTTCAAGCTGGTAACCGATATGTGGTTTCTGGCCAAGACCATCAATGATCCGCCCAACACCAAATACTATGGCATGGTATGCAATACGGTTGCACCCTGTACCTGGCTGCTCGACTGTGATGCCCAAACCGGTTCGGCCAAAGGATGGGGGGATCGCTGTGCCGCCTGGGGCTGCCGTGAAGGATTGGATTGGACCGTCAATCGAACCGTCGGCGGAGAAACCATGGCCCACGAAGTCGGGCATATGCTGACGGCGGTCTGGCATAAGGGCTTGCGGCGGGCGGCCCATGTACGCGACAACTGCGGCACCGGTGGTCCCTATTACGAGGACTATCCGCAGCATGGCAGCGATCTGGGACTGATCGATCACTACGGTTGGGACGGGACAAAAATCCTTGACAGGGATCAATACTATGACATTATGAGTTATTCGCCCTGTGGCAGGGATACGAATGAGGGTGTATGGATATCTGCCTATATGTATCGGCAACTCCTGGATGCCTGGAGCACCGACAAGGCCGCGTTGGCGAAGGGTGGTCAACAGCCGCCGGGCTCGTACATCCTGCTTTCCGGCAGCATCGATCCGGGTGGTTCGGTCCTGTTTGTAAAATGCGAACGCCAGCAGCTGCCGGGCGTTATGGAAGAGTTACCGAACCAGGGTGCGTACTGCATTGAATTGCAGAGCGCGAGCGGAGGGGCTCTTGACACGCGATTTTTCGATTTGATCCCGCCGGATCCCATCGATCTCATCAGCGGCGCGGCCAATTTTGCCGAGATTCTGCCGGATGATCCCAACACCAGCCGCATCCTCATCAAGAAGGGCGCCGCGGTACTGCACACGCTCACCATTTCCACGCACAAACCACAGATCAGCGTGACCTATCCCAACGGCGGCGAGATGCTCGGGAACCGGGAGAATATCAGCTGGGTCGCCGCCGATGCCGACAACGATCCGATGACGTTCGATATCCTTTACAGCCGAGATGGCGGGATCACCTGGGATGCAGTGGCCATGGACGTCGAAGGAACGAGTTATGTGTGGAATACCGAACAGGCCGGCGGCGGCGGCAGCGGCCGCATCAAGGTGATCGCCTGCGATGGCGTCAATACGACGGAGGATATCTCGGACGGAGATTTCTCCCTGCGGAAAAAAGCGCCCGAGGTGTTCATCATCGAGCCGGAAGAAGACGCCCGCTTTTTTAACAACAAGCGCGTTATTTTCTCCGGCAACGGCTTCGATCTCGAAGACCCCTTCCTGACGGAGGAGGCGTTCACCTGGGCCTCCAGCCGCGATGGCGCGCTGGGTATGGGATCCATGGTATCCGCCGACAGTCTGACACCCGGTACCCATACGATCACCCTCACTGTGCGTGACAGCGATGGCAATACGGCGCAGGCGACGGTTTCTCTTCTGGTCTCCACGATACGCGATAGCGATGGCGACGGCATCGGCGATAACGAGGACGCGGAACCGTACATCGACAATACCCCGCCCCCGGCGGGACCCAGTGCCGGCAGCGTCACTACGCAGCCACCCGCTCCCCCGCCGCTGAACCGGAAAATGAGTATCGATCTCCATGATGCAGCCATCGAGATGGGGCAGAAGGATACGATCTATGTCAAGATCGAAAATGTCGCGGATCTGGCCGGATTTGAATTCACCCTCTTTTATGATCGCAATCTTTTACGGGTCGAAAGCGAAACAGATGTACAAACAGGCTCATTCATCAAAAACAGCGGACGCACCTATTATCCACTGGGACCACAACTCACGCAGCAGGAGGGCAGGATTCTCTTTGGTGTTTACAGTGTGGGTACTGCGCCCGGCCTCAGCGGCAGCGGCGTGATTGCGAAAATCGTCTGCACCGCGCTGGCGCGCGGGAGTGCCGCAATCCAGTTGAACGCGGTCAAGGTGAGCGATTCCAATGGTCAAAATGTGCCTGTGGTGCTGGAGGGGAATACCCTCACCGTGACCGGTCATTTTTGGGCGGATATCGACCAGAATAATCTTCTCAATGACGCGGATGCCCGGCTGGCAGCGGCGCACTGGAAGAGTATCAAGGGTGAAGCGCTCTATGGCGCTCCCTGTGATATCGATCGCGGCGGACTCGGTGATGGAGATGTCGATGTGTTCGATGTGCAGCTGATCGCCTCGTGGTGGAAAAAAACCATCCCCGAACAGAATCTGATCTATGTGCCGGATGCATCCTCTCTAATCGGGTCCGTTCGCCTCTATCTGCAAAAAAGCGGGGCGAATGTCCTCGAACTCGGCGTGGATAATGCCTGCGAACTGGGTGGTTTTGAAATCCACATGACGGCCGCAACGCCGATGAGCGTGACAGCCGTTTATCCGGGTCACCTCCTCACCGGGTCCGGCAACGAGGCGGTCGCACTGGGTCCGCTCTACGCAAATCAACAAAAAGAGGTCATCGCCGGCGCCTACAGTTATGGTGCGAACAGGGGGATAACCGGGTCTGGTATACTGGCGGCGATCGTTTTTAACGGGCAGTTGCCCAGCCTCACCATCAAAGCGTTGAACTTGGTGGACCGCTATGGCAAGGCCGTTGTGGTTGATTCCCTGCAGACGAATGTGTCCGCGACCGGTCAGGCGGCTCACGAATTCGCGCTCGAACAGAATTACCCCAATCCGTTCAATCCGGCTACGGCGATTCGTTTTTCCATCGCACGAACAAGCGAAGTTAATCTCAGCATTTACAGCATCACCGGCCAAAGAGTACGCACACTGATCCAGGGTGCAAAAGAATCCGGCTTTTATGCCATCGAATGGGATGGCAGCGATGATACAGGCAACCGGGTTGGCAGCGGCGTTTATCTCTGCGTCCTGAAATCGGGACGGCAGACACGGTCTCAAAAAATGGTCATCGTGCGCTGAGATTTTCTGAAATCGTTGACGAAGGGAAATGGCTATGAAATCAATGAGGATTGTTTTGGGGGGATTGATCTTTGCGGTGATGCTTCAGGCACAGCTTGTGCGACCGCAACAACTCTGCGAATCTCCGGCACTGATTCCGCTGCCGCAGGATAACCTGGCCGCCACCCTGCCATGGCAGGAGGCATCGGCCCTGCCTGCAGTAGTCACCGGACTGAACGGATATCATGCTGCGGTCCCCGTCGCCTGGAAACCGGATGCCGCGGACACGCTGTCGGGATATGATATCTACCGGAGCACCTCGACTCTGGGTCCGTTTCACAGAATAGCCAACTCTATTAAAAACTGCTACTATCGCGATCACAGCGCGGGAGCGGGCATACTCTATCACTACAAGATCAAATCCATCTATGCAAAAAGTGAGAGTGAATATTCCGGCAGCGCCAGCGGCAGAGCCCGGGATTCAGGCTATATCATTCAATCGGCTTATGCCGGTTCGGCGCCGGTGGCGGACGGCGTCATCCGCACGACCGAGTGGTCCAAGGCTGCGATGGTCGATATCCTTTACCCCGGTCTGGCTGGCACGGTGCGGCTGTATGTCCAGAATGACCAGAATCGCCTCTATCTCGCTGTGGACGATCACAACAATACACAGCTGGAGAGCTGGGATTCCATCGGACTGTTTTTCGACCGCGACATGGACCGGGAATGGTGCAGCGATGCCGCGGCCGAAGGCCTCATTCAGGTCTACTGGGAGGGTGGGTCCGCCCGCAACCGGTTTCTGGCGGTTCATGGCAAATGGCCGGACAAACTCTCGTTGGAAAATGCCGTCGTTCTGCCGGGCATCACGCAGGGCATTTCAGCAGCCAGCGGCCATGTGCAGACGGAGATCATCATTAATCTCAAGATGGCACCCTTTAACTATCTGCCTTTTGCGGCAATGGGATTCCTGATCTATACCTTTGACGGCGGCAGCGGCCAGTTCTCCGGCGCCTGGCCTCAGGAGAGCGTCGCCAGGCTGCCGGCCCTGGTTGCCGGATACAACTGGGCGTATGGACCCTTCTCCTATGGAGACCTCTGTCTGTCCTCATCCGCGCCCTCTGATTTTTGGGCGGATGTGGACCGTGATCACGATGTCGATATCATGGATATTCAATTGGTCGCCAGCCGCTGGGGCGCCGACCGTCATGCCGCGAATTATGTGGCTTCCTGCGATGTCAATGCGGATGGCTATATTGATATTTTCGATATCCAGCTGGTAGCGTCGTGGTGGAACAAACCGCTGCCCAGCGCGCGGTTGGCGAAAGAATTTGCGAATGGATCGGCCTCCGTCAGGCTGCAAGTCGTTCAGGTGGCGCCGGAAAAATATGAATTATGGGTGGATAATGCCGTGGATTTGGCGGCGTTTCAACTCGAGTTCACAGCGAATGGAGCGGGTCTGCAAAAGATGGAACCCGGCGATTTTCTCGGCCGGACGGGCAATCGCGTGGTCGCCCTGCCGCCCGCACTGGACGCTGAGCGCGGCACAATCACGCTCGGCGCATTCACTTATGGGGAGTTCGCCGGCGCAGGCGGTTCCGGGAAACTGGCGGCAATTATTTTTGATGAACCTGCAATGCTTACGGTGCAAGAGGCAAGAGCTGCGGCCAAGAGCGGAGAGGAAGTGACTGTAGAAGTTGAGCAAGACACGCCGACGCATGACGCGCCTGAATTTGAGCTCCTTGCGAATTATCCCAATCCATTCAACAGCACGACGGTCATTTCATTTTCCCTGTCCGAGACAGCGGATGTGATTATGACGATTCATAATGCGCGTGGCCAGAGCGTGGAAAAACGTGAATTGGGAAAACGGGATTTCGGTGTTCATCAGGTTGTCTGGGATGGCGCCCGGTTTGCGTCAGGCGTTTATTTTTGCCGCATCGCCACACCTGTGAGGGTGAAGAGGATCAAATTGCTGATGATGCGATAAAGTGCAGGGTGCGGCTTGCCGCACCCTGTCTGGTCAATTTCGGCCGACAGATGGAAGGTGCTGCTTGCCGCACCCTGCCTTTCACTTTAATATTCTGATTTTTATATTCCGGAAGGCCACTTCGTCGCCGTGCTCCTGCAGCAGAATCTGTCCCTCGGGCAATTCGCCGAAACGGGGCCAGACCTCGTATTTGCTGTGCGATACCAGCGCCCGCCACATCTGCGTGCCCCGTTCGTACTCCACCTGTTTGATGCCGTTGAGATAATGGGCGACAGAGCGTCCCCTGGCGACGATGCGCGCCCGGTTCCAGCCGTACTGGTTCTGTCGCTTGGAGGTGTTCTCGTTCGGTGCATAGAGACGTGCATCGGGTGCGATGAGATCATAGAGCGCCGCCAGGGTGCGGTTGCCGGACTTGCCCAGGTTGGCGTCGGGATGCACGGCATCGTCGAGCAGCTGATACTCGCAGCCGATGGCGGATCCTTCGCCCTGGTTCAATTCGGTGTCGACAAAGTATTTGATGCCGCTGTTGGCGCCAGGCGTCAGCTTGAAATCCACTTCCAGCTCAAAGTCGCTGAATCTCTGTTCCGTCACAATGTCGCCGCCGGCTCGGGATTCACCCCCCGAACTCTTCAGGACAGTCAGAATTCCGTCCCGGATTTCCCAGCCCTGCTGCGGAAAGGTGGCCAGTTTGGCGCCGCGCCAGCCCTGGGTCGTGACGCCGTCCCACAAGAGCTGCCAGCCTTCGGATTTCTCGCGTTCGCTCAGACGGTTATTGAGCCAGCTGATCTGGGGAATCGCGCGATCTTCGGGGGTTTTGTACTGCTGCAGATTTTCGGTGAGAATGCGCAGGTTGCGCCAGCGCACGATTTTCCCCGCCAGGGCGGCATCATTGCCGATGCTGTGCACCTGCAGGGCGATGAAGCCGCTGGGCGTCATTTCATCGATGATGTCGGCGGTGGGGATGCCGTTGATCCAGGCGCGGATGGAGTGGCCGATGGCTTCGACGCGGTATTGATTCCACTGTCCGTGTCGAAAGGCCTGTTTGCCGGCGGGATTGCCTTCGAGGTTATAGAGCCAGCCACGGCGCGCCTCATCATAGATGCCTCCACTCCAGGCGCGCGGCGACGGATCGATTTCAATCTGATGGCCGTGCACCCTGCCGTTTTTGAACTCGGGGAGGCTGAGACTTCTGATCTGGACGCCGGAATTGAGGCCGTCATCAACCAGAGTCTCAAATTCAAGGATAAAGTCGTCATAGTTTTTTGTCGTCGCCAGAACGGTGTTGGGCGTGTTGATCTGGCTGACGCCGGTGATGACGCCGTCCTGGTAGTAGAACTCCGCGGTGCCGTTGAGCAGCCGCCAATCGCGCAAATCCACCCCGTTGCAGAGATTTTGCCATTTTTCTTTGGCGGGTGTTGCACTTTGCAGAACGGCGAGCACGATGAACAGCAAAAGGTGAGCAGGTTTCACGAGCAGTACTCCCAATTTTGAATTAAGCCCTGAACTGAGCGATTTGTGCCTGCTTTTCTGCCTTCCTGGAAGAGGACAGATTCCGGGAAGGTGATGAATCGCTCAGTTTAGGTAAACCATTACTTTTTGAGCAAAAGGACGAACAGTTGTGAGACGAGCAGCCTGCTCGTCCTGCAAAGGTTCCCATTTATCGGAGTGCATGGATGATGACTGTTTGACATAATTGCACAGCCATTCACTTCAAGTCCACCAAGGCATAGAACGCATCGACCGGTCTGATCGGGTTTTAAAGCGTCGGCTGCGCGAGTCCGGTGAACGGATTTTCAGGCATCCGCAGCATCGGGTCTCGGCCGCGATGCGCACAGAGTCCGGGAAGGCATGACGGGCTGTGATTGACTCATCCTGCTTTCCCAGCGTTCATGCTAAATCGCGAGTTCCCACCCCTTCTCATAGTCCCGCCGCCACAGTTTCTTGCCTTTTTTGCTGTTGCGGATGCGGCCGCTCGCCGGATCGAGATGCAGCGTCTCCTGTACTTTCCAGGCGATGTTGGCGAGCTGCAGCATGGTGACGCTGATATTGCCTTCGGCGACGGGGGCGTGCAACACCTCGCCCCGGCGGATGGCGTTGACGAGATTGGTGAAGTGGTACACCGTCATGGTGTCGCGGCTGAACAAGTCCTGGGTGGTGGTGCTCGATGTCAGCTTGAATTCGTCGAGGAGTTTGTCGTCCGGCGCATAGACCTGGTAGCCGTCGCGATCGATGAGCACGGTGCCCGCAGTGCCGTGGATGGTGGCGCCGCGGCCGCGGCCGTAGTACTGTTTGCCCTGGCAGCTGAGGTTCTCCCAGGTGATCAGCTTGTCGCCGTACTCGAAATTGGTCACCAGGGTATCGTAAAATTCCCAGTCATCCTGGTAGTGATAGCGGCCGCCGTCGGCCGAAATCCGCCGGGGATAGCCGACCTGCAGCGCCCAGCGGCACAAATCCACTTCGTGGGTGCCGTTGTTGAGCGTTTCGCCGGTGCCCCAGTGCCAGAACCAGTGCCAGTTGTAGGGATGGATGTTGTCCTTGTAAGGCCGCCGCGGCGCCGGTCCCTGCCACAGCTCCCAGTCGAGATAATCCGGCACGGGAACGATTTTTCCGGTGCCGATGGATTTGCGGGTGTTGGCGTACCACGCCTTGCCGAAATAGGCACGGCCGATGAGACCATCATGAATTTTGCTCATTATCTCGATGGTATGGGGGGAAGAGCGCTGCTGGTTGCCCATCTGCACCAGCCCCCCGTATTTTTTCTGCGCCTGCACCAGCAATTCGCCTTCATGGGGATTGTGGCTGCAGGGTTTTTCGACGAAGACGTGCTTACCCGCCTGCAGACCCATGATGGCCATGTGGGCATGCCAGTGTTCCGGTGTGGCGATGGTGATGACGTCGACATCGCGATTCTCGAGGAGCCGGCGAAAGTCTTTCACTTTGGCGGGCGCCTGGCCGGTGGTTTTTTCGACCTTGGCGGTGAATTTGTCGAGTTCACGGCGGTCGACGTCGCAGACGTGGGTGACGGCCGTGTTTTCGGAAAAGTGGATGCCATCGAGGTGTCCGACGGCGCGGCCGTGGAGACCGATGATGGCAAAGTTGAGGCGGTCATTGGCGCCGAGGATGCGGCTGTAGCTTTTCGCGGTGGTGGCCATGCTCAGNNGCCCTGCGGCGCCGAGGGCGGCCAGCTTTATGAAATCGCGTCTTTCCATAGGGGTCGGACCAAATTAAGTTATTGATTGTATATTGATTAGATTAATTATTTTATCAAAAAATGGCTTTAGAATGCATTTTTTAGGGCAAAAAAAGCATTCTAAGCAGGATCAGGCGTCGCTCAGATTCTGCCACTCAAAGGTGTTTTCACCCATTATCGCATCGGCTGCTGCCTTTAGTTGGAACGGTGCATCTCCTTCACGTATATACGTACTATCTTCGGACTGCCGGATAGTTCGGCCTCTGCTTCGATATCCCAATTGGCTTTTTATGTTTTCCAGAAATGACTGATGGCCAACGGCAACCGATTCAGTCCAGTGACTCATGCGCTGATTCTCACCCGATTTCAGGACTTCAGTTATCTGCTGCGACATGAGTTGTTGCAGTTCAGCCAAAGAATCCATTTTCAACAGGTTGAGCAGATCTGAATACGCAAGTAGGCCGTAGCGCTTTTTGGGTGATAGCAATTCCGAATAACCGCAAGGATACCAGTCTTGTGGATGGCGCACGACGCCTGCGCGCACCATGTTGAGGTTTATATAAAGCATGCACCGCCATAAATATTCATCACTGTCGATGGCCGTCGCGTGATAGCGGTCGCTCCAGAAGGCGCCTTCGCGTTCGTGACGCTCATTGTAGTATTGCGCAGTGCGGCCGGCGACCCACTGCAGGGCAGGCGGAATGGCATCGCCCTTGGGATCATAGATGAGGAGATGAACATGGTTGGAGGTGGCGATATAATTGAGGATACGTAAATTAAAGCGTCTTTTCGCTTTGCCCAGTTCCATGATCCAGTGCTTGCGCACGATGCGATGTTTGAGGAGAAAAATACGATCATGGCAGCGATGCGTAATATGCCAGATGAATCCAGGCAGAAAGTGTCGATTTGCACGTGGCATTGGCGGCACCCTAGAATATGATTATAATGGTAAAATATGGATTCTAAGGCCTATTTTCAAGCTTTTTNNATTCTAAGTTATTCCTTTGAAAGTCAAGTCAAACTTTTTGGGGGCACTGGAGGTGCCCCAAAAAGTTCTTTGAAAAGTTCTAAAATTTTGCGAGATTCAAGTAGCGCAATGGGAAAGGGCCGGAGCCTTGATCTCGCATTTGGTGACAAGTTCACCTTGAGACTGGCTCTGCTCTTTCCTTTTTTTATTTTGCCGGGCAGAGACTGGGGCATTTACATCGACAGGCTGCAGTTGCCGGATTTGTTGTTTTCCGGGTTTTTGCAGATATGGTTTTCTGTCCCGGTTCGCTTGATCGATAGCCGGGTCGAAAGCCCTTCCGGATTTGAGCACACCGTAAATGATGCGCAGCAGCTTGTGCATACAGATACCCAAAGCCGACATTTTGCTTTTGCCTTTTGCGAGACTGTGCACAAAGAGATCTTTGATAACCGGATTTCGCGTTATGGCTACCAGGGCGCACATAAATAAAAGGGCTCTGACCTCACTACTGCCTTGTTTGCTCATGCGCGCCACCCGGTTTTTATCACCACTCTGTTTTAGAATCGGGTGCAGTCCGAAAAAGGAGGCCATCTTTGCGGCAGAGGCAAATCTTAGCCAGGTGCCAATTTCGATGATCAAACCTACTGCGGAAAACTTGCCGATCCCCGGTATCGAGGTGAGAAGTTCGACGTCTTGCAAAGAACAGTTCTCGATCAACGATTGTTTGCACCTGGTGATGAGTTCGTTTTTGTGATTGATCTCCGCAATAATGGTTTTGATCATTTCGCCAGAAACAGGATTGGTGGCCGAAGCCACACTCTGCTGCGCCTGATTTAGGATTTTGTGAGCTTTTACAGTGTTAAGGTACGGTATTTTTAAAAGTTGGTCTATATTGGCCTGCGCCAGATGTTTAGCTGTTGGATAGTTTTCAAGCAATTGAAGCAGCCAAGCCGGCCAGGAATGACGGCAGTAAACCATCAATTCCGGGTTGGATTGATAAACCAGATTATTCAGTTGATTCAGAAGTTGCGTCTTTTGTTTGCTCAGTAATTTGATTAAGGTCCATTGCTTTCTAAGCCAATAGGCCTGATCCGGCTGGTCAAACTGGATGATTTCTCCATGACTCAACGTATATTCGGCAATTAATCGCGCCGATATCGCATCAGTAATGGCCCTGTTCAGTTTGGCTTGCTGATAATGATGTACGCCTTTGGGATTTATTCTGGCTATTTTAATGTCATAACATCTTTGCAGCTTTTTCAGACAATCAAGCCAGTTGTTTTCATAGCCGCCGGTGCTTTCTGCTGTGGCCACAACAGTCAGATTCTGGTGTTGATTGAAAAGCGTTCGAATGAAGTCGCCAAATTTGTTATGGCCATCAGGCGTATCATCCAGTTGAAAATTTTTGACCATTGGCTGTTTCTGCTCATCGATGAGAGCAAAGTCAGCATAGCCTTTGCTGACATCAATTCCGAGATAATTGTTCATGAAAGACTCCTTTGCAAATAAAAATAAGTCAGGCAACATCGTTCTTGTGAGATCCGGTGTCAAGCACCAGGTTATTCCTCGACTTTAGCCTGACAGGAGGGAGAAACTTAGAACCAGGTTCCATGACCTAAGGCCGTTTCCTCCTCGCCCTGTCAGAATAATAATTATTCCTGACTTTGCAAAGGATGTTTTACATAATCCCTCTCAACTTTCAATATACAAGGCC
>DCUM01000233.1 GCA_002327255.1 bacterium UBA2214
CCGACCCGGCGGAAAAGCGGGTGCTGCTTAACACCTCCCTGCAGACCATGTCCCAGGCCCTCGAGAAAGCCGAACGCTTTGGACTGATTTCCCAAAATGATCGCACGGGTATTGAGCGTTTCAAGACCGCACTGCAGGCGAAACAGGATGAACTCAATGGCGTAAACGGATATGACCGCGTGGCTGATGCGCAGCTCAACGCCTTCGCTGATTATGTGGTGCAGGATATGGAACAGGCAGCGGAGACCGTGACCATCAGTCTGGTCGCGGCGCTCTTGATTATCATCGTCTTGATACTCCTTGTTTAGATGTGTTACCATCAGATCCTGATTCGCGGTATTTAAGCATGTCTCGTTCAAACAACCGATCATTTGTAAGCACCACGCGACTTTACACCATCTTCTTCGGTTGCGTGGTGCTTGGGTTGTTTCTCTTTTCGTGCAGTTCCATGCCTCCACTAAAGCATGAATTGCAACTTGAGGAGATGAACGCCCCGAAGCCTCGCTATTCAATGGTTTTCATCATTCATGGTGACGGTGAATACCTTTACCACGACTCCCGCGGCGCAGCGCACAGAGCAGATGAGAAGGCCGTGGTTACAGCCAGAATCGTGGCGGAGCGCAATTTGCAGGCCGAAGTGTTTATCTTCCATCAAAAGCGCCGGCGGCATGCCATGCTCTTTTTCCCGCGTCGTGATGGTGAATTCTATTACTACCGCCACGGAAAGCTGCTGGCCAGAGAGTCCTATTGGCGCAATCAGGGCGTATTGCGCTTCGATCCTGAAGTGATGCTTTATCGCCGTTTCCACGCACAAGATCAGGATCAGCTACTGAAATTATTCCTTTATTTCGGCCACGAAATCCCCGAATTCGCTGGTACGGGTTATGATGCCTCTTACAAGAACCGCCGTTTCACAGTCCGTGATCTTGCCAGCGGATTGAAAAGCTTCACGAGTGATTCGAGCAAGTTTGATCTCATCGTGCTTTCGACATGCAATAACGGCACACCGTACACCATTGCCGAGTTGAGCCCCTATACGCGAACCATCATCGCTTCTCCCGATAATCTTCACCTCTCCTACCTGGATATCCGTCCACTCGAAGAGCTGGAGATCGGTTTGAACGATGGAGATGTTCCTGCGTTTGCGAGACAGTTCGCACATCAGGCTTTTGGCCGGCTGACGCAGGATATTCAAACTGCGATCACGGTTGCGGTATACGATGCAGAACACGTTCAGGGATACTTGAACGCGGTTGCAAATGCCTATCATCAGGCCTTGATCATCTTGCAGGGGCAGAAACAGGGGGCTGCTGAGCGCTGCGATTGCGCCACAATACCGCAGTACACACTGCCCGGGATGAGTGCGGGAGTGGATGTTTTCTATCGCCCGCCGCGCTTTGGACGCCAAAAGCACAACCGGATCCATTCCGGCTGGGAATGCTGGAAACTTCCAGAACAATCATCTGACCAAGACCTGTGAACCATGAAAAAGTAACAAACCGGATTTTTCGCCCTTCTGTTTGCCGCCTTACTGCTCCAGTCTTGCGGCCTCGTGTCGCTAACCGGAAGATGTCAGCTCTCACTCGTCTCTGATACTGAAATGTTTTCGATGAACTTTGTCCAATACGACCCGTTCATGAAAGAGAGCAAGATGCGTTCCAGTTCAGCGCAGGCGAATTTGGTAAAAGGGGTCGGCCGTCGTATACAAAACGCTGTGTCCACTTACTTCGCCCAAAATGGCCTGCGCGAGGAATTGGATGGATTCGCCTGGGCATTCAACCACATTGACAGCAAGGAAGTCAACGCCTGGTGCATGCCAAGAGGAAAAATCGTGGTCTACTCCGGCATCCTTCCGGTTACCGAGAACGAAACCGGCATGGCCTATTAAAGAAAAGCGCCTTCAGCCGACACAAGGGCTATACCCATTAAAAAAAGAATAGAAACGAGTAACAGACCGTATGCGGGGTTCCGTTTTTTGTCTTATACCTTGTGCGACTGAAGCGCCATACGGCGCAGAGAAAGGGTAGGCCATGAAAATGCTTATCATTCTATATTTATGGACCACGAGGCGATAAAAATGTACGTTTGTTTCCAGAAAAGAGAAAACCGTCATGCCACATCATTCCACCAAATCAATACTCAAGCGTATTGCATTCATTGGCAATTACTCACCACGCCAGTGTGGCATCGCCACATTTACCACCGATTTGTGTGAGGCCATCGCCAACCAATATCCTCATACAACCTGCATTGCACTGCCGGTCAACGATATCGAAACCGGTTATCCGTATCCGGCCCGCGTTCGCTTTGAACTGATGGAGAAAGATGTCGATTCCTATCGCCGTGCCGCCGACTTTTTGAACATCAACAATGTAGACCTGGTATCCCTGCAGCATGAGTATGGAATCTACGGCGGACGCGCGGGCAGTCACATCCTGGTACTCTTACGTGAATTGCGGATGCCCATTGTCACAACATTGCATACCATTTTGCGTGAACCTGATCCCGATCAGAAACGGGTGTTACAGGAAATCGCTGCCTTGTCTGATCGGATGGTTGTGATGAGTCACCGTGGCGCAGCATTCCTGCGGGAGGTCTATGGCGTGGCGCCAGAAAAGATTGATGTGATCCCCCATGGCATACCGGATGTGCCCTTTGTGGATCCAAGTTTTCACAAAGACTTGTTCGGCGTTGAGGGAAAAATCGTCTTGCTCAGCTTTGGCCTGCTATCGGCGAGCAAAGGCATCGAAACAGTCATCGCCGCCCTGCCGGCCATTTTGGCTCGGCATGCAAACGTGGTATACATTGTCCTCGGGGCGACCCACCCCCACGTCATTCAGAACGAGGGTGAAACGTACAGGTTGTCCCTGCAATGGCTGGCCCATGAGAAAGGTGTGGAAGGTCAGGTAATTTTCTATAACCGGTTTGTCAGTTTGGAAGAGCTCATCCAATTCATCAGCGCCGCGGACATCTACATCACCCCCTATCTCAATGCGGCACAAATCACTTCAGGCACACTCGCCTGCACCGTGGGTGCGGGCAAAGCAGTCATCTCAACGCCGTATTGGTATGCGGAAGAGTTGCTGGCCGAAGGACGGGGTGCGCTGGTGCCGTTTAAGGATCCGGCAGCGATGGCAGGCCAGGTGATTGACCTCCTGGACCATGAAGCGCAGCGCCATGCCATGCGCAAGCGGGCTTATGTTTTTGGACGGGAGATGATCTGGCCACAGGTAGCCAGGCGTTATATGGAAAATTTCGAAAGCGTCCGATCAGAACATCGTCATTTTACGCACCCGGGTTTTTCCGTCAAGCCCCTGGACAAACGTCCGGGAGAACTGCCCCCTCTCAAGCTGGATCACCTGCGGCGCATGACCGACGAGACCGGCATCCTGCAGCACGCCATTTTCACCATCCCCAACTATCGTGAAGGCTATACCACCGATGATAATGCGCGCGCATTGATGGTCAGCGCACTCCTGGAAGCCCTGGGCAACAAAGAAGCGTTGGAACTGGCCTCCCGCTATCTCGCCTTTATCTGGTATGCCTTCAATACCGAATCGGGACGTTTCCGTAATTTTATGGATTACCGGCGCCACTGGCTGGAAACCGGAGATTCAGACGACAGCCACGGCCGCACCTTGTGGGCATTGGGCACGATTTTAGGCCGAACGAACACACCGGCATTGCAGAGTATGGCCGGCCAGGTGTTCGAGCAGTCATTGCCTGCCATTCTCAAAACGACCAGCCCGCGCGCCTGGGCGTTCACGCTGATTGGCATCCATGAGTACATGCAGCGCTTTGAAGGCGACCGCAGGGCCAGTCAGGTCCGGGATGAACTGGCGAAACGATTACTGACATTGTATCAAAACCACGCCTCAAAGGAATGGTGCTGGTTTGAAGAAAAACTGACCTATTGCAACGCGGCATTGTCGCATGCCTTGCTCATGTGCGGCCGTTCGATGCCCGACGCTGCCATGGCCGCAGCGGGACTGGAGTCCCTCTCCTGGCTGTCCGGTCTGCAGCGCGCTGACGCGGGGCATTTCGTTCCAATCGGATCCAATGGCTTTTTTCAGAAAAATGGCGTACGCGCCCGCTTCGATCAACAACCCATTGAGGCGCAAGCCATGGTCTCCGCGTGTCTCGAAGCCTATAACATCAGCGGCGATAAACATTGGCGCACTGAAGCCCGCCATGCCTTTGAATGGTTTCTGGGGCACAACGACTTGAACCTGCCCATCTATGACCCGACATCAGGCGGATGCCGGGACGGTCTGCACCCCGACCGCCTCAACCAGAATCAGGGAGCCGAATCGACACTGGCGTTCCTCCAGGCCTTGCTGGAATTACGGCTCGCTGAAAATGCGCTGCTAACCATGGAAGCAGGTACCCAATGAGCATTCTACCGACCAGTCTTTTTCACCGTCATGATCGCAATCCCATCCTGAGCGCCGCTGATTGGCCTTATCCAATCCATAGCGTTTTTAATCCAGGCGCCACGTTGCTGCCGGATGGAACTACGCTGCTTCTGTGCCGGGTCGAAGATCTGCGTGGACATTCCCATTTGACGGCCGCCCGTTCTGCCAACGGTATTGATAACTGGCAAATTGACTCCCATCCCACTTTGCTGGCCGATCCAGCGCATTACCCGGAAGAACTGTGGGGTGTCGAAGATCCGCGAATAACCTATATACCCGAATTAAACTTATACGCCGTCGTTTACACGGCCTATACACGTGACGGCCCTGGCGTGGCTCTGGCGCTCACGGATGATTTCAAACAATTTGATCGCTATGGAGTGATTATGCAACCGGATGATAAAGACGCTGCCATCCTTCCCCATCGGATTGATGGAAACTGGGCATTGATCCATCGCCCTGTCAGTTCGCCCGGAGCGCATATGTGGATATCGTATTCGCACGACTTGCAGCAATGGGGCAGCCATAAGTTAATGCTGGAAGCCCGGCTGGGTGGATGGTGGGATGCAAACAAGATCGGCCTTTCTCCCCCGCCGATTCAAACCGGGAAAGGCTGGCTGGTGATCTATCATGGCGTACGGCAGAACGCAGCCGGCTGCATCTACAGACTCGGCCTGGCCTTGTTTGACCTGCAAACACCGGAACTTTGCCTTCAACGCGGCGACGAGTGGATTTTTGGCCCGGAAGCACCTTATGAACAGCACGGGGATGTAGATAAAGTCGTTTTCCCGTGTGGCTGTACCATCGCCCCGGATGGCGACACGGTCCGGCTTTACTATGGTGCAGCGGATACTTGCATCGCGCTGGCCACCGGGAGTATCTCCAGAATGCTGGCGTGGCTTGAAGAAAACGGATGAGAACCGGAAGCCATCCACGGTCTGTTGCTCGAGCATGCCCTAAATGCAACCCGGCCACTGATTGTCACTGGCGGCGATATCGTGCAGCCGTTCTTTTTCTCCGTTCAAGCCGGCATACGCCAGGAGCAAGCATGCAGCAAATCGCAGCCAGCCGCGATTCTGCTGGCTGCTACGGATCACACCGGATCGGTGCCATCCTCTCCGCATGCAAGGCGCACCGCTGTTCTCGTTTCCCCTGCATATTCATGTCGCAACTTTTTGTAACCATGCGCGTATGCCAGTATGACGGCGGATCGGATTTCCAAATGAAAAACGCCAGCGTCCCGTCTCGATATCTGTATGAGGCAATTGACCAACAAGGAGTTGCATATGATAAAATCTATGCACTTTTCCGGCGTGACGCTGCTGCTCCTCTGGCTTCCACTCGCGAGCCTCGCGGCCATCTCACCCCATGATGTTGTCCCCCCCAAACCGGTCCCGAATGCGCCCATTATGATCAACTCGCTGACGCGTGAATCCGTGATGAAAGACAAGGCGGTATGCACACAGCCCATACCGGTGACGTTGAGGCGCGAAGTGACCTGTTCATTCATGCAGACCACTTCATTGAACCTCTATTATGAAGAACAGGGTCGGGGGCAGCCCGTCATCTTGCTGCCGGCAAACGGCTTCGACTGCCATATCTGGAATGATCAGTTTGATGTGCTGGCGCAGTACTATCGCGTCATCCGTTTTGACGGGCGTCATCAGGGGCTGACGCGCTGCAGCGTCGATTCATTTTGCCCACTTGCCGACCTCTGCTGCCTGATTGAGCATCTCGGCATCGACAGAACGATCCTGGTGGGTGTATCGGAAGCTGCGGGGATGGCGGTTGATTTTGCCCTGATGCGCCCGGAAAAGGTCGCCGGCCTCATCCTGATCTCTCCGGCCGTGAATCCTCGTCGCAACCCGGGAGACGCAGCGCGTCGCCACGGCGCTGTGACGGCGCCATGGGCGCAGATAAAAGTGCCCCTCCTCATCATCACCGGGGAGTTCTATGATCCCGGCATACAGGCTTTCAAAGAGCGGCTGGCGCAGGAAGCGTACGATTGGCGCAGTGTGGTGATCGCCAATGCGTCACGGTGGGTGCACCTGGAAAAATCCGCTGAAGTCAACCGCGTCCTGCTTGACTATCTGACACAGATCATTCCCTGGCGGTTGATGCCGCGGGGAAATGCCACCGAGATGCTGGTGTCGCGATGACGGTGTCGTGGCCGGAGGAGCACCCCTGGCGCTGAAAAGGCCCGGGACCCGGCCCCTGAAGAGTCCGCTGATCAGGGCATCTATCTTTCAAAAGGATTTACTTCTGCAGCCTCAACCGCGGAGGACGCCCATCATCCTCTTCTTTTTGCGCGGGCAACCGCAACCTCAGCGGCCGCCCGTCACCCCGGTCGTTTTTAGTGGGCCGCCGAAATCGCTGCGGCCGCCCGTCACCCCGGTCGCATGGCGCGGACTGCCGCGACGACAGGGTGCCGTAAAAAGCAAATAACCCCGAAGTCTCTATGGCCATGACTCCGGGGTTATCGATTCATACCAGCCTGTTCATTAACCGCTGAACGGGCAGCGGCGGCCGTTTGGCGGCCACTGCTGAAATCTCCTCACGCGTTTGCTGCGGCGCGTTCGCCAGCAAGCGCCTCTTCAGCTAGTCCTGCAATTTATCCAGCCAATTCTTCTTCAGGATGATGGAGGTCACCACGATAATCGCCACGGTGATCACGATGCCGCTGGTCTTCATGAGAACCACATAAATGGGCAATGCCACCAGTCCGGTCTGCCAGACGGTGCCGATGAAAACATTGAAGGCATCGCGGCCGAAATTGCGGTTGCGCTCGAAGGAGGGGTCCTCCGCCTTGACCTTTTCATAGATGGGTTTCCAGAATCCCCAGGGCCGCACCGTCCTGTAAAAAGATTTCAGCGTCTCTTCATCCGTGGGCCTGGTGAAATAGGTGCCGAGGATACAGCCGACCAGCGAGATGGCCAGCAGCAACGGAAAATAAAAGAGTTCCAGGGTTTGCCGGAATAGCAGCGGAAAGACCAGCGCCGGGATCAAGCCCAACACCATGCCCCAAAAGTAACCATAGCCGTTGAACCGCCACCAGTACCATTTCAGGACGTTGGAGGCCACATAACTGCCAAAGAGTGCGGAGACGATCCATTGCAGCAGGCTGTTGACATCCTGGGCGAAAAATCCCAGGATGATGCTGAAGACCACAATGGCAAGACCGCTGCCATAGCTCATGATGGTGACTTTGCGGTTGCTGGCGTTGGGCTTGATATACTTGAGATAGAGATCGTTGACGATATAGGCCTGAGCGGCATTCAGGGTGCCGGAAAAGGTGCCCATGAAAGCCGCGATCAATCCCGCCAGCAACAAGCCCATCAATCCGGTGGGCGCGAACTCACTGATGGCCGAAGGCAGAATCTGCTCAAAATCGATGCGGCCGGCGACGATCAGATCGAGCTGGTTGTAATAGAGCAGACCGAGCACGGTAAAACCCGTGATCATCAGGTAACGCACCGGGTTGAGAATCACCGAGACGAACCCGCTCATCATGCCCGCTTCGCGCGGCGAACGTGTGGCGAGAATTTTTTGCATGTCATAGTTGGGCGCCGGCCCGGCGGCGCTGGAGAGGATTCCCTTGAAGACCATCAGCATCACCACGATGGTGAAAAGGTCGAACTGATCGCTGGCAATCTTGGCGTTAACCCCGCTGATGATCCCGCTCCAGTCGATATCGAGCCTCCAGCCGAAAAAGGGATTCATCCACCCTTCCGGCACCACCAGCGGCTGCGCCGACAAGGCATTCATGGCGATGATGGCGATAGCGACGCTGGCGATGGTCATGATGATGTACTGCAGCAGATCGGCCAGGACGATGCTGGTCATACCGCCGAGGATGGTATAAAAAACCGCAAAGAGCGTGAACACGATCCCGTAGAGATGCGGGACATATTCCGCCGGGACGTCAAAAGGAATGAAGGGAGAAACCACTTCCCAGGGCACAAAGATTTCCAGGAATTTTCCCAGGCCGACGAATCCATAGGCGAGGAATCCCATACAGCTGATCAGGGCAAAAATGACCACAACACCGTGCGATAAGCTGGCGGCCCGATCGCTGCCAAAACGGGTGCCAATCCATTGCGCCCCGGTGGTGACGTTGGAACGCCGCAGCCATGCCGACAGGAAGACCATCAAAAAGATCTGATTGAAGACGGGCCAGAGCCATGGCAGCCAGATGCTTTTCAACCCGTAGACGAAGAGGATGGTCACCAGCCACATGGTGCCGGAGATGTCGAACATGCCCGAGGCATTGGAGAGGCCGAGCAAATACCAGGGTAATTTGTTGCCGCCGAGAAGATAGGAGTTGAGATTTTTCGATGCCCGTTTTTTCAGAAACAGGCCGATCAGCGTGATGCTGATGAGATAGACGACGATGATGGAAAAATCGAACCAGGTGATTTTCATGGGCTTTTTCTCTCTCTGTTTCAGGTCCGCCAGTTATCAAACCTTATGGAATCCGCTGTTCTGTAAATATAACCAGTATGGTCAGTGGTAAAGCCGTTGCGGGCGCAGAGGCCATAGAGTCCTGCTATCTATTTGCAGAGGGTTAAAGGGTTGTCATCATACCCTCGCATGATAGCCAGTTCCCGCCGGCGGCATCGACACCAGGAACAAGGCGACGGTCGATGAGCCGGGAGATGGGTAACAGGACTTTAATATACATCATTACTTTTTCATTTTCAAGTCTGGAAATCAGGCACGCTGATATTGTTGATCAAGCCTGATGCGAGCAAGCGCCGCAGCCCCGGAGAGGCCCGGGCCGTCATGGATGATTGCAAAGCAGTCAATCGGGAGACTTGACCATGCCGTCCTCTGCCGGAATCATTCGCATGGCTGGTTCTGTCGGAAATAAAAAACCCGCCGCAAGGCGGGGGAGCATACAGGGTTCGAAAGAAGAAATCCGTTCAGGAGAGGAGCGCCCGGGTCGATTCGCGCACCACCAGATCCGTCTGCAGCAGGACGCGTTCGGGCGGCAGCAGGATGGGTGATTCGATGTTGCGCAGCAGAATCTCGGCCGCGCGCATCCCGATCTCATGCAATGGCGCATGGATCGTGGTCAGCGGCACAGGATAGAGCTTGGCATAATAGATATCATCATTGCCGATGATGGAGATCTCCTCGGGCACATGAATGTTCAATTCTTTGAGGGCTGTCAGCACGGCGAGGGCCTGCTGGTCGTTGAAACAGACGATGGCTGTCGGGTACTGGTCGCGCGGTTTGTCCTTGAAATAGAGCATGGTATTGCGATAGCTGTCCTCGTAGCGCGAGCCGATGGAGACGACCATGTCGCGGCTGAAGGCCAGGGTGGTCTCGCTGAAGGCATAGCGGAATCCTTCGATGCGCTCCTGTGTGTGAGAGGATTGCGGCGGACCGGCGAAATGGACGATGCGGCGGTGCCCGGCGTCGATGAGATATTTCACCGCCTGGCGCACCGCCTTGAGATTATCGATGACGACCGCATTGGCCTGAATACCGCGCACCTCCTCGAGGAGGACGAACGGGTAATTGATCATTTTGAGTTTAAAGAGATGCTCGATCTCGGCGGCGCCTTCGACGATGGGCGCGATGATGGCGCCCTTGATATCCTTGGTAGAAAAAAGATGCGTGACGCGCTTTTCGCAGTCATGGTCATTTTCAGAACTGGTGATAACCACCTGATAACCCTTGTTGTAGGCATATTCGCGCACGCCGGTGGCGATGGAGGTGTAGAAAGGATAATTGATATCCTTGATGATGAGGCCGATGCTGCGATCTTCACTGCCATTTTTCAGGTTGCGCGCCATACCGCGTGGCCGGAAATTGAGATCCTTCATGACCTCAAGAATGCGCTCCCGGGTTCTCGGTTTGACCGTGTTCTTGCCGTTCAACACAGCAGAGACCGTCCCCTTGGATACTCCGGCCTCCTTGGCTACATCCTCGATCGTAATCCTTTTCGTCACCGCGCGCGAGCTCCCACAGCAAAAATTTAATTTGAAACGGTTTGATTTTTACTATACAATTTACATTTTCTGTAACCTAAAATCAACATAATTCTTGAAAAAAAGTGGTAAAATATTTNNAGCGTGGGCGGGAGACGGGTTTGGGATTGCCCGGGGCGGGGCTGCATTGAGAGGCCGCAGGAACGACCGGTGTGCCCGCCCACGCAAAGCGTGGGCGGGCGTTTAAACTCTCTGTAAAGGTCCAGGAGTACAAAATCGGTTCCTTTTTTCCTTGACTTTTTGTCCCCTCTTATTTATATTTGAATCGGTTCAATTGTTTTTTAACATTGAGTGAGGTGGCGCCAATGAGGCATACATTTGCTGTCCTTCTGGTCTCCCTGTCCCTGATACCTTGTTCCCTGTCGCAGGCTTCCAGCCTTCTCTCCCCCTCCTGCCAATCCCACACCCAGGGCGCTTACGATACCGGCAGCTACCCCAATCTCTTCCACACCCTCCTGGGCAAATCGGACGCTGAGATAGAAAACAGAATCTCGAAATCGTTCCAGCAACTCTTCCATGGCAGCGACGACAGCGAGCGCGTCTATTACCCCGTCGGCGCGGATATGGCCTATATCGAGGATATCCTCAATCAGGATGTCCGCACCGAAGGCATGTCCTATGGCATGATGATCGCGGTGCAGTTGAACAAAAAACGCGAATTCGACCGCCTCTGGAAATGGGCCAAAACCCACATGCAGCACGCCGAAGGACCCCGCCAGGGCTATTTTGCCTGGCACTGCAAAGCGGACGGCGCCCCACTCGATCCGGACTCCGCCTCCGACGGCGAAGTGTGGTTCGTCATGGCCCTCTTCTTCGCCTCGGCGCGCTGGGGCGACGGCGACGGCATCTACAACTACAGCGCCGAAGCCCAGTCCATTCTCGATGCCATGCTCTCCAAAACCGCCGAATCCGATTCCGAACACGTGATCACCAACATGTTCAACCGCCGCGAAAAACAGGTGGTCTTTGTGCCCAACGGCTTCGCCGACGCCTTCACCGATCCCTCCTACCACGTGCCCCACTATTACGAACTCTGGGCACGCTGGGCCACCAGGGAAAACCGCTTCTGGCGCGAAGCAGCGGCCACCAGCCGCGAGTTCCTGAAAAAAGCGGCCCATCCCAAAACCGGCCTGACGCCCGATTACGCCCACTTTGACGGCACCCCCGTCGATGCCCCCTGGGGCGGCGGCCATAACGATTTCCGCTTCGACGCCTTCCGCACCGCCATGAATATCGCCATCGACTGGGTCTGGTTCGGCCGCGACCCCTGGGCCGTGACCCAATCGAACCGCCTCCTCGAATTCTTCCATCAGCAGGGCATGGGCGTCTATCCCAATCAGTACACCCTCGACGGAAAACCCCTCAGCAGCGATCGCAGCCTCGGACTCGAAGCCATGAACGGCGTCGCCGCACTGGCCGCCACCACCCCCCTGCGCAAGGCGTTTGTCCAGGCCGTCTGGGATGCGCAACTCCCCACCGGACGCTATCGCTACTATGACGGTCTGTTGCACCTGTTCGCCCTCCTGCAGCTGAGCGGCCAGTTCCGCATTCATGATCCGGCGCAGCGAGCGGCCCCTCCGGATGGCAACTATATCGCCTTTGAGAAGAAAATCGGCCGCTTCCCCCTGGCCGCTTCGGGGCATGCCGCTTCGCTCTATCTGAGTTCCGGGGAGTTTCCCGGCGTGCGGCGTGTGGCCGGACATGTGCAGGGTGACCTTCACAAAGTGACCGGCCTGAAACCGGCGCTGCACGTCGATGCGACGCCCGCTGAACGAGCGATCGTCCTGGTGGGCACGCTGGGGAAAAATCCCCTCATCGAGCGCCTCGTCGCCGAGCAACGCATCGATGTCTCCGATATCGACGGCCGCCGGGAAACCTGGCTCATCGAGGTTGTGGAATCGCCGCTGCCCGAAGTCGATCACGCCCTGGTGATCCTCGGCAGCGACAAACGCGGCACCATTTATGGTTTGTATGACCTCGCCCGCCAGATCGGCGTCTCCGCCTGGCACTTCTGGTCCGATGTGCCGCCGCCGCATCACGATGCCCTCTACGTCGAGCCCGGCCGCTATACACTCGGCGAACCCAGGGTGAAATATCGCGGTATTTTCATCAACGATGAGGCGCCCGCCCTCACCGGCTGGGCTTTTGAAAAATACGGCGGTTTCAATGCCCGGATGTACGAACACGTCTTTGAGCTGATCCTGCGCATGAAGGGGAACTATCTCTGGCCGGCGATGTGGGGACGCATGTTTTACGTCGAAGACCCGGTCAATCCCCGCCTGGCCGATGAATACGGCATCGTCATCGCCACCTCGCACCACGAGCCGATGATGCGCGCCCATGCCGAATGGGCCCATTTCGGTACGGGCAAATGGAATTATGAAGTGAACGAAGAGGTGCTGCAGGCCTTCTGGCGTGAAGGCATCCGCCGCATGGACGATTACGAGAGCGTCGTCACCATCGGCATGCGCGGCGACGGCGACGAGCCCATGAGCGAAGCAGCCAACATCGCCCTGCTGGAGCGGATTGTCCGGGATCAGCGCCAGATCATAGCCGAAGTGACCGGCAAAGCCGCCGAACAAACGCCGCAGGTGTGGGCGCTTTACAAGGAAGTACAGGAGTATTATGACAAGGGCATGCGCGTCCCGGACGATGTGACCCTCCTGCTCTGCGACGACAACTGGGGCAACCTGCGCAAGCTGCCGCGGCCCGACGACCCGCCGCGTCCCGGGGGCTATGGCATCTATTACCATTTCGACTATGTCGGCGGCCCGCGCAATTACAAATGGCTCAATACCAACCAGGTCTCCCGCATCTGGGAACAGATGCATCTGGCTTATGCGCACGGCGTTGATCGCATCTGGATCGTCAACGTCGGCGACATCAAGCCCATGGAACTGCCCACCGAGTTCTTCCTCGATTACGCCTGGAATCCGGAACGCTGGCCGGCCGAACGCATTCCCGAATACACGCGGAACTGGGCGCAGCGCCAGTTCGGTCCGGAGCACGCGATGGAGATCGCCGAACTGCTCGAAGGCTACACCCGCTTCAACAGCCGCCGCAAACCGGAACTGCTCGAAGCGGCGACCTACAGCCTCCACCATTATCAGGAGTGGGAACGGGTCGTCCGCGACTATGATGCCCTGGCCCTGCGGGCGCGCGACCTCTGTGCGACCCTGCCCGCGGCGCAGCGCGATGCGTTTTATCAGATCGTCCTCCACCCCATCACTGCCTGCGCCAATCTCAACAGGCTCTACGCCACCACCGCGCAAAACCATCTTTATGCAAAGCAAGGCCGCTCCCTGACCAACCTCCTGGCGGACAGCGTCGCAGCCCTGTTTGCCGAAGACGCGGCGATATCGCACTATTACAATACCGAGCTGGCCGGCGGCAAGTGGAGCCATATGATGGATCAGACCCGTATCGGCTACACCTACTGGCAGCAGCCCGATGAAAACGTCATGCCGGAGGTGAAACGTATCCGGGTGCCGGCGGCGGCGGAGATGGGCGTGGCCATCGAGGGCGCCGGGCAGTGGTGGCCTGCTTCAGACCAGGAGGCCGTGCTGCCCGAGCTCGATCCCTATGTCAAACCCTCCTGCTATTTTGAAATTTTCAACCGCGGCACAGAACGCTTTGCCTATTCGATTTCTGCAGGCAAAAAATGGCTCTCTTGCGATGCCGCGAAAGGTACGATACACCAGGAAAAACGATTGACCCTTAACGTGGACTGGGCCTGCGTGCCGTCCGGGCATCACCGCGTGCCCATCGTGATAACGGGCGCACAGGGCCGCCGTGTGGTGGTGATCGCTCCCCTCTTCAAACCACTCGAGCCCGAAACGCTGCTGGGCGGACGCTTCCTGGAGAGCAATGGCTGCGCCGCCCTGGAAGCGGAACACTATGCCCGCGCCGTGAACAGCCCTGCGATGTTTTGGCAGAAAATCCCCGAGCTGGGCCGCACCCGCTCCGGGATGACGCCCTTTCCGGTCACCGCACCGGCCGCGGAATGGAGCACCGATGCGCCGCGTCTGGAATATCAGCTCTATCTGTTCAACAGCGGCCAGGTCACCGTCACAGCCCACCTCTCCCCCACGCTGGATTTCCACCATCGCGGCGGACTCCGCTATGCCATCTCTTTCAATGAAGAGACCCCGCAGGCTGTCAACCTGCACGAGGGGATGGATTGGGAGCGCTGGGTCAGCGACAACATCGTGACCCGATCCACAACACATACCCTGGATCAAGCCGGGCCGCAGGTGCTGAAATTCTGGGCCATCGACCCCGGGGTCGTTTTGCAGCGCCTCGTAGTCGAGACCGGCGATGCAAAACCTTCCTATCTCGGTCCGCAGGAGACCTTTGTGCCGCGTCAGGGCGTATCGCAAAAGATCCAAAATCCCGTGCTCTCGGGATTTTATCCCGACCCCAGCATCTGCCGCGTCGGTGATACCTATTATCTGGTCACCTCCTCCTTCGCCTATTTCCCCGGACTGCCCCTCTTCAAGAGCCGCGACCTTGCCAATTGGCAGCAGATCGGGCACGTATTGGAGCGGCCGGGGCAGCTCGACCTGGAGGGGCATGGTGTTTCACGCGGACTCTTTGCACCTTCCATCCGCTATCACGAGGGGCTTTTTTATGTGGTCTGCACCCTGGTGGACCGCGGCGGCAACTTTGTCGTCACCGCCCGATCCGCAGAGGGGCCGTGGAGCGATCCGGTCTGGCTGCCGCAGGTCCATGGCATCGATCCCTCTCTGTTTTTCGACGACAACGGCTCGGCCTGGCTCATCTACAACAGCGTCGCCCCCGATGACAAACCCCTTTATAACGGCCATCGCACCATCCGGTTGCGGGCCTTCGATCGCGAGAACTTGTGCGTGAGCGCAGATGAATGGATTCTCGTGGACGGTGGCGTCGACATTAGCCAAAAACCGGTGTGGATCGAAGCGCCGCATATTTTTAAAAAAGCGGGATGGTATTACCTCATCGCCGCCGAAGGCGGCACCGCGGAGTGGCACAGCGAAGTCGTCTTTCGCAGCAAGCAGGTCCAGGGTCCCTATACGCCCTGGGAGAAGAATCCCATTCTGACACAGCGGCATCTCGATCCGAAGCGGAAAGCGCCGGTGACCTGCACCGGTCATGCCGACCTGGTGGAGACGCCGGCGGGCGAGTGGTGGGCGGTTTTTCTCGGCTGCCGGCCTTATCCACCCGGGGAGCTAAATTTCTACAACACCGGCCGTGAAACCTTCATGGCACCGGTGAGCTGGCTGGAAGGCTGGCCCCGCATCAATCCCGACGCCGTCGAGATTCAACCCGGTTACCCGGCACCGCTGCCCATCGCGCCGGCCTCTTCACCGCTTCTGTTCAGCGGCGCCTTTTCACTCCGCGATGAATTTGATGGAACCATACTGGCGCCCAACTGGCAGCTCCTGCGCACGCCGCGCGAGGCGTGGTACACCCTGCACCATGGCGC
>DCUM01000126.1:0-3549 GCA_002327255.1 bacterium UBA2214
CAGTGTTATCGCTCCCCGCTACGCAATGATCCGCGGCACAAACGTCTTCTGTATCACCGCGCCAATGATCTGCGCCACCTCCTTGCGCGTCATGCCGAAGACGTTCTCGCCGATGTGAAAGACCAGGTCCAACTCGGCGGAATAGATTTGATTGTCCGACAGCGCCATGCCGATGAGGTACTCGAGCATGGAATAGCGTTCACCGGGGTTGCGCTGCAGAATATTCGTCACCGCCTGCTGGAAAAGCTGGCTGACCTCGCCGGAGGAAAGAATGTGATCGAAGAAATCCTTGGGAAAGATCGTGAACTGCGCCAGGACGTTGATGATACTTTCGACTTCGCGAAGATTCATCTCCTTGTCCGCGCCGGACATCAAAATGCCGGCCGCGGCGATGAAATGGGCGCGATGCAGATCCAGATCCGAGGTGCCGCGCACCATGAGGATCTCTACGAGCTCCTGGATTTTCGCGGCGAGTTTCTCATCGCCGGCGCTTTTGGTACGGCTGCTCAGGCCGGCATAGAGTCTGGAGTCGGCAAAGAGTTGCAGGCACTTGATGCGCACCGGATTGATGGGGTGGCTGGTCATGACGGCGTAGGGGTGTTCCTTGAAATAGAGCAGCAGGGTCTCCATCTCCTTGAGATAGGTCATGGCGTCGAAGGAAATGCGCGAGGTATTCATGCCCGAGGAGAGTTTGATGAAGGCGCTGATGCATTTTGCCAGGTTTGGGATCGCCAGGAATCCGTAACGGTCGGCGGTGAGTTCGGATAATTTATCCCACAAGGAAATTTTGTTCTGAAACAGGATGGGCGCACGGTTGAGGTCCGGAAAGACAAAGAGGAGTATTTTCTTCAGAAAGGCGTTCTTGCTGGCCAGGTGGCCCACTTCGTGGCCGACGACGAAGCGGAGTTCGTCGTCGTCGAAACGTTCCAGCAGCGCCGAATTGATGATGATCTTGTGACTCTGGTTATCCTCGAGGCGCGGATGGGCGAAACAGTTGATGTGCGGCGAGTTGGAGATGTAGTAATCGATCTCTTCGTCGAAATGAAGCGCTTTTTGCACCTCGCGGCAGATGGTATGGATGGAAGGCGCCAGTTTGTCGGTGATTTTGAAGCTGTGTCCCTCCAGCATGGTCTTGATTTCATCGTGTTCCTGCTCGATGCGCGCCTCGCGGATGATTTTTTCGATCAACTCGCCGTTGAAGAGGTTATAGAGGTCGGTGCTGAGCTGTTCTTCCATCGCTATGCGCAGGACGTCATAGTTCATGCTTTCTCTCCTCACAATACAGGCGCCTTCAGGGGTGAAGATTCTGTAACCCTTTCACACAACAACGTTTGCCATGCCGGCATGATTATCTCTCTAAACGCTCTTTCTGAAAAGCGGAACGGACTTTATCACATAATGCGCCGTCGAATAGAGTATCAAAAGCAGTGATGCATATAGAAAGAGCATGCCCGGTTGTGGATAATCGAGGATAAAACAGACAAAGGTCAAGGAGACGATGAACACGGTCCATTTGCCGGAGAGATCGGCCTGTATGACGCGTTTTCTTTTAAAAATAAGAAAAGCGCCGCCCGCCAGGAGGAGCACATCCTTGGCGATGATCAACAGGGTGAACCACACCGGAAGCGTGCCGCGGAAGAAAGAGAGATAGATGGCGCCGGCGAAGACGCAGATTTTATCCGCCACGGGATCGAGATATTTGCCAAACGTCGTCACGGTGTTAAATTTGCGCGCGATGATTCCATCCAAAAAGTCGGTTAACATGCCCAGCAGCGCGAACAGCAACGCGATATAGTTGCCGGTTTCTGTCTCCCGGGAAAGAAAATAGAGAAAAGGAATGGCGAGCAGGATGCGTGAAAAACTCATTAGATTGGAAAGCGTGAGAATAGAATGCATGGAATCCTCATCTGAACGATTCGACGGCAAGGCCTTGTGTGTATTGTAGGAATTCTGGTGAAGGAATGCAAGGGATTTCTGATGCGATGTTCGACATTTTAGCTGGCCATCGCGGAAAGGGAAACGGGTCATCGGGATGATGAAAATTGACGCCGAGACTGGCGCCCGGCGATTGGTCGCCATCATCACGGAAAGGGATACGGGTCATCGGGATGATGAAAAGTGCGTTGCAGTTGTTGCAGGTTATGCAACAACTGCATGCTGCAAATCAGGGAAAGGGAATGTCAATGTCATTCTGGTTGCGTATCCTCGCAAAGACGCGATTACAGCCGACAGCCTCTCGCCATTACAATGACAGAATGTCGCGCATCAGAAAGAAATTCACACCTCCCGCACCATGGCGATTTCATCGCAGTCGGGGAATTTGGTGCAGTGCAGACAGTCCTTCCATACCTTGTGGGGCAGCTCTTTTTTATCAATGATCCGGAAGCCCATTTTGGTGAAAAAACCGGGCTTGTAGGTCATGGCGAATACCTGCGGCAACTCGAGATCGCGCGCTTCCTCCAGCAGATGATTGACGATCTGGCGTCCCCAACCCTGGCCCGCATAGTCCGGATCGATGGCCAGCGAGCGCACTTCGGCGAGATTATCCCAGATGATGGAGAGGGCGCCGACGCCGATGATGCGGCCGTCCACTTCGGCAATGACATAATCGCGCAAATTGGCATAGAGCTGGCTGCGCGAGCGCGGCAGCATCTCCCCCTTCATGGCGTACTGGTTGATGAGTGCGACGATTTCCGCAACATCCCTGATTTTGACTCTTCTCAACATGTTTTTATCCTTCTTTCTGACCGGCTTGCCGGATTGCCTGCGAAAAAATATTCAGTGCTTCATCGATTTCTGTCTCACTGACGATCAAAGGCGGCACAAACCGGATGGCCTTTTCGCCCGCCTTGCACACCAGCAGCCCGCGTTCGCGGCAGGCATCGATGACCGCCTGCGGCGCACAGGAGACATCCGCACCGGCCATCAAGCCCATGCCACGCACCGCCGTGACCACAGGCTGCATCAGGTGCACCTGGTGCAGTCCGGCGCGCAGACGCGCACCCTTTTCGATCACCGCGGCGAGGAACTCGGGCCGGCGGATTTTATTGAATACATAGCGGCCGGCTGCGGTGGCCAATGGCCCGCCGCCAAAGGTGGTGCCGTGATTACCCGGTTTGATCGCCGCTGCGGCTTTTTCGCTGAGCAGGATCGCGCCCAGCGGCAGGCCGCCGGCGATGGGTTTGGCGGCGCAGAGGATATCCGGCGTGATATCAAACCACTCGTGCGCGAAAAGCTTGCCGGTGCGCCCCAATCCACATTGTATTTCGTCGAGTATGAGCAGACAGCCGCGCTCATCGGCGAGCTCGCGCAAACCCTGGAAAAAATCGGCATGGCCCGGGTTGACACCCCCCTCACCCTGGATCGGCTCGACCAGGATGGCACAGGTTTTATCCGTCACTTTTTCCGCGACGCTGTCGAGGTTGTTGAATTCGGCAAAATGGATACCGGGCAGCATCGGCGCAAAACCATCCCAGAACTTGGCCTGGCCGGTGGCGCTGAGGGCGCCATAGGTGCGGCCGTGAAAGGAGTGATGAAACGCCACGATCT
>DCUM01000126.1:3611-3793 GCA_002327255.1 bacterium UBA2214
TGGCGGACTGTTCGTTGATGACGTCGAGAAGGCCCTGATCGCCGTAACCGAGCGCGTTGACCGCGATGCCGGCGACGAAATCGAGGTAGCGTTTGCCATTTTGGTCGTACAGATAGACGCCTTCACCGTGATCGATGATCATCTCCGGGCGGCTGTAGGTGCGGAGCAGCACTTTTTGTTCG
>DCUM01000126.1:3836-4001 GCA_002327255.1 bacterium UBA2214
GCGACCAGGCATTCCCGCCCACGGAGACCGTGGGCGGGAGGATAAACTGGCACACTGCCTGCTTTTTCATCAGCCGAGCCGGCGCCCGGCGCTCCCGGGATCACGCTCCGGAAGTCGCCCTCTGGAGAGGGCTCCTGCAGGTGCATTTCAAAATTTGTTGTAGGA
>DCUM01000075.1 GCA_002327255.1 bacterium UBA2214
GGCTGAGGTCCGACCCCAAGTTCCAATTCCTGTCAGCTTTCCGGCTACTTGTTCAAATAATGTAAAATTTGTAACATTTCCACCCTAATATACGTACGATATATGCAAAATTAATCGATAATCGTATATTTTAATATTTTTCGTAAGGTTTATCCTTCATGGCGGCTGCACGTAAAAACAAGGTCGACCAGATATACGAAGCGGCAAAAGCGCTGTTTATGCATCATGGCGTCAGGCGCGTGCCTGTTGAAGAAATCTGTTGTAAAGCGCAAGTCAGCAAGATGACTTTTTACAAACATTTCCGCAACAAATCGGATTTGCTCAAATATATCATCAGGCGCATGGTCGATGAGGCCATGTCGCAGTACGATGAGATTATGGAACAGTCCATACCGTTCCGAGAAAAAGTAAAAAAAATAGTTCAACTGAAATGGCGGCAAACCAATGATCTTGGTCAGGAATTTTTTAATGATATTCACAAAGAGGCTGAACCTGAAATCAAGGAATTGATTGCGCAGATAGCGCAAGAATCTTATCAGCGAATCGTACAGGATATTACCCGGGCGCAAAAGGCCGGTCATATAAAAATGGAATTTCATCCCGCTTTCCTGCTTTGCATGCTCGAAAATCTCTTGCAGGCGGCAAAAAATGAAAAACTGCTCGCCCTTTACGATACGCCTCAGGATTTGATCATGGAGTTAACCCGTTTTTTCTTTTATGGGATTTTCGGCAAAGATGAAACCTGACAACCACATCAAACCGTTTGCCGTTTGTCGATACGATAAACCCATGCGCAGAGGAATCTATTTCAGTTTGCCTGTCTTTGGCACTCTGCTCCTCGCCCCGTTGCTGATTATGGGACCAATGGCCAGGGCACAGCATATCGACTTGCAGGGTCAGATCGTCACCTGGGCGCTTAATAACGGCGAGGGAGCAAAGCATTCGCAAGTGGGGGCGCGCTTCATTCCGGCGCTGTACGCGGAAAAAGCCTTGTCCGGGAAATGGGGGATCAGTGCGGAAGCATCGCTGCACGCCTATGGCTTTCACACCTTTGCCGGCTGGAATCGGGAGAACCGCGACGGCGATTTCAAACCCTATCGCTGTTGGCTGCGACTGTCGACCGCGCAACTGGAAGCGCGAATCGGACTGCAAAAGATCAATTTCGGCTCCGCCACACTGTTGCGTCCGCTGATGTGGTTTGACCGCATCGATCCGCGCGATCCGTTGCAGCTCACCGACGGCGTCTATGGCCTGCTGCTGCGATACTACTTTCTCAACAACGCCAATATTTGGGTTTGGGGATTGTACGGCAATGACGCGCTCAAGGGTTGGGATGTCATCGCCGGTGATGCCGATCGAGTGGAATACGGCGGCCGGCTGCAATGGCCGTTGGCAACCGGCGAGATCGGTTTTTCGTTCCATCATCGCCGGATGGATTTGCAGAAAGGCCTGTTGCAGACCCTGCCGCTCGGCAGCGGTTCCGCGCCGGAAAATCGCTTTGCCCTGGACGGCAAATGGGACCTCGGCATCGGCTGCTGGTTCGAGGCGGTCCTCATTCATCACCCGTTGCAGTGGTCGCAACTCAGCTATCAGAACATGGTCACTTTCGGCGCGGATTATACCGTCGGACTCGGTAACGGCATCCAGATCATCACGGAGTATCTGCTGCTCACGACCGGCGCCGAACCATTCGAAGCCGCGGAGCGCCTTTCATTTTCCGCGCTGTCGGCAAATTATCCCTTCGGCCTCCTCGACTGGCTCGGGGCAATGGTGTACCATGACTGGAAGCATCACGACTGGTACCGATTTGTCAACTGGACCAGGACGTATGATCGCTGTAAGCTGAACCTGATGGCTTACTGGAATCCGGAGCAATTTTTGCTCTATCAAAACCGCGCATCGGCGAACGCTTTTAACGGCAAGGGCGTGCAATGGATGATTATTTTTAATTTCTGAGTGCTGTCTGGTCAACGGCAGCCTGCGGCAGCGTTCCAATCCTGCTATTTGTGTTAAGGCGGTCGCCGGCCAAAAGCAGGATAAAATTTCAAACAAGAGGTCTCGAATGAATCCTCGCGAAATTGTCAAAATCCAGAACATGAGCAAACAGTTTCCCATGGCAGGCGCTTTTTTCACCGCGCTCGCCGATATCGATCTGTCATTCAGGGCAGGCGAATTCACCGGCATCGTCGGTCCCAGCGGTTCCGGCAAAACCACCTTGCTCAACATCATCGGCTCGCTGGATGTGCCCTCGCGGGGCAGCGCCATCGTCCTGGAGCATTCCATATCCGACCTTTCACACAAGAGAGCGGCGCAATTGCGCAACAGGCATCTCGGTTTCATCTTTCAGACCTACAACCTGTTTCCGGTGTATACCGTCTACGAGAATGTCGAGTTTCCGTTGCTGTTGCTGAAAATGCCGGCAGCGGCTCGCAAACAGGCTGTGCAGGAGGCCATCGCCTGGGTGGGGCTATCGGACAAGACCGATTCGAAACCGCCGCAATTGTCGGGCGGCGAATGTCAGCGCGTCGCCATCGCCCGCGCCATGGTGAAGCGGCCTGAACTGGTGCTCGCCGACGAACCCACGGCCAATCTCGACGCGAAAAATTCGCATAATATCCTGCAAACCATGGAAGCGTTGAACCGGGAAATCGGCACCACCTTCATCTTTGCCACGCATGACGATAAGGTGATCAACTATTTGCGCCGCAAGATCACCCTCAACGACGGACGCGTGGTCAAGGACGAGATCGCAAGCGGAACCGCCGGCAAAAAGGCAAAATCATAAGACCTGATCCAGAGCCTGCCGGGACATAAGACGCAGGCTCAGTCTGTGGTCGCTGCTTTACCGCAAGGGTTCAAAAAAGAAAACAAGGTGAAAATAAAAATGATATCCATCAAACTGGCCTACCGCAACCTCATCGGCGCCGGACTGCGCACCTGGCTGAACGTCGTTGTGCTGTCATTCGCCTATGTCGTCATCATCTGGCACAAGGGATTTTTGCAGGGATGGGATGAACAGGCGAGGCGCGATACCATTGAATGGGAGATCGGCGGCGGACAATACCTGCAGCAGGACTATGATCCATACGATCCGCTGTCGCTGGAAGCCGGACATGGGATGGTGCCGAACGACGCGTCGGCTGAGATCAATCAGGGACGTTTGACGCCCATTCTGGCGCTGCCTGCGGCCATGTATCCGCAAGGCCGCATCCAGAGCGTCATCCTGAAAGGCATCGATCCGCAGCAGCGCATCATTGCCATCCCTTCCGAAGCGTTATCCGTGCAATCATCGGAAATCCCGGCTGTGATCGGCTCGCGCATGGCGCGCAACAACCGTCTGGCCGTCGACGACCTGATCACCATCCGCTGGCGCGACGCCAACGGCACCTTCGACGCCCAGGAAGTCAAAATCGTCGCCATTTTTCGCACCAACGTCGGCAGTGTGGACATGGGGCAACTTTGGCTGCCGCTGCAACGCCTGCAACAGATGGCGCAACTGCCGGGACAGGCTTCCATTCTGGTGGCCGACAAGAGGTTCAATCCGACGCAATCCTACAGCGGCTGGATTCTAAAGGAGCAGAAAATCCTGTTGCAGCCGATCGCGGATGTCATCCGCATGAAATCAATCGGCGGCTTGGTCATTTTTTTCATGCTGCTGTTGTTGGCGATGCTGGCGATCTTTGACACCCAAGTACTATCAATTTTCCGGCGGCGCCGGGAAATCGGCACGCTCATGGCGCTCGGCATGACCCGCGGTCAGGTCATTCGCATCTTCACCATCGAAGGTGCCATGCACGCGGTGCTGGCAACTGTCGTGGCCGCGGTTTACGGCATACCGATGTTGTATTATTTCGCCAAAACGGGCTGGAAAATGCCCGAGATGGTTGACGACATGGGCATGGCCATCGCGGAGACGATCTATCCGGCCTATCCCGCTCAGCTGGTTCTGGGCACTATTCTCCTGGTGCTCGTCGCCGTCACCATCGTCAGCTTTCTGCCGACGCGCCGGATCGCAAAATTGCATCCGACCGAAGCCATCCGGGGGAAACTGTCATGATACGATTTCTGGTCAAGGGTTTGCTGCGCGATCGTTCGCGTCTGCTCTTCCCCATCATCATCGTCACCATCGGTGTGCTGTTGACGGTTTTCTTGCACGCCTGGATCGGAAGCTTGATGTCCGACATCATCCGTTCCAGCGCTGCTTTTTCCACCGGGCACGTCCGCATCCTGACCAAAGCCTATGCCGAAAACGAAGACCAGATACCGAACGATCTGGCCCTGCTGGATGTGTCGGAACAATTGCAGCGCCTGCAGCGCGCCTTCCCCGAAATGAACTGGGCCTGTCGCATTCGCTTCGGCGGCTTGCTGGATATCGCGGATGAGAGCGGTGAAACACAGGCGCAGGGACCAACGTTCGGCATGGCGGTCGACTTGCTGGCGGATAACCGGGCGGCGGAAATGGGGCGATTGAACATCGCCACAGCCGTGGTCCGCGGGCATTTGCCCACCCGGTCCGGCGAAATCCTCATCAGCGATGAATTCGCCTCCAGGCTGGGCATCGAACCGGGGGATCAGGCGACTTTTTTGGGCTCCACCATGCACGGCAGCATGACGATGGGCAACTTTACCATCGCCGGCACGCTGCGATTCGGCGTGCCGCCCATGGACAAGGCAGCCCTGATCATGGATGTGGCCGATGCGCAAATGCTCCTCGACATGCACGACGCCGCCGGAGAAATTTTAGGCTATTTCCCACATGCAATTTACGACCATTCGCGTGCAGCCGCCATCGCCGCAGCTTTTAACGAACCCTACAGCCACTCACAAGATGAATTCGATCCGGTGATGCTGACCCTCAAACAACAAAACGGCCTGGGCGATTATATCGATATGGCGGAAGGCTTTGCCGGTATCCTGGTGACGGTTTTCATCATCGCCATGTCCATTGTCCTGTGGAATGCGGGCCTGCTCGGCGGATTACGCCGCTACGGTGAAATCGGCGTGCGCCTGGCCATCGGCGAATACAAGGGTCATATCTATCGATCCATGATCGCCGAATCGATGGTCATCGGACTGGTCGGCTCCATCATCGGCACCGCCGTCGGATCGGCGCTGGTCTATTATATCCAGGTGCACGGCATCGATTTCAGCAGTATGTTCGAGAATTCCGGTTTGATGATGAATATGCAGGTACGGACTCGGGTGACGGCGCAGACGTTTTATCTCGGTTTTATTCCGGGATTGTTCGCCACCGTACTCGGAACCATGCTGGCCGGCATCGGCATCTATCGCAGGAAGACGGCGCAACTGTTCAAGGAGTTTGAGGGATAACGTTCACAGGTTCGGAGATTCGATCGTCGTTTTTTAATGCAACTTCGCCCTTTTGCCTGTTAACGAACAACGTCTTTGAGGGAAATATGAAAAAGCCATTCCTTGTCATCAGTCTGGTGCTCATCGTATCCGTGGCTCGGTCACAATACCTGTCGGGCGATGCGATTCTGGCAAAAATCGACGCCAATCTGTCGTCGCAAAACCGCATCCTGGCCAGCAAGATGGTAATCCACGGCCGCCGCGACAGCCGCACCATCGAAGCCAAATCGTGGGTGCAGGGCATGGACAAGGCCTTCACCGAATACCTGGCGCCGGCGCGTGAAAAAGGCACCAAAATGCTAAAGTTGGGCGATCAATTGTGGATGTATGCCCCTTCCACCGATCGCATCATCCGCATATCCGGCCACATGTTGCGGCAATCGGTGATGGGATCGGATCTCAGCTATGAGGATATGATGCAGGACCCGCAATTGGCGCACCAATACCATGCCACCGTACAAGGAGTAGAACATCTGCAGGAAAGACCTTGCTGGGTTTTGTTGTTGAAGGCAAAAACCGACGAGGTCGCATACGCCATGCGTAAACTTTGGGTGGACCAGGAACAGGAAATCCCGCTGCAGGAGGAACTGTTCGCCAAAAGCGGAAAACTGCTGAAAAAGTTGCAACTGCAGGACATCCGCAACATAGATGGCCGATGGTACCCCATGCGCATGATTTTCAAGGATATGCTAAAGACGGGCAGGGGCACCGAACTCATCATCGATTCCATCCGCTTCGATCAGGAGATTCCGGATCATATATTCACAAAGGCAACGCTGAAGAAATAATTTTTCGGCAGCGACGAACGATTCGAAAAAGGGTGGGCCGAAATCCGCTTTTGTTCGACCTTTCCGGAAGCTCGTGCATTATGCTGCCAGCGAACAGACCGCGGCCAGTCACCTGCAGCGCATGATCACCTTCGCCCGGGAGCGTCCCGCCTGTCTGCGCGGTCTTTTCGAGGCGACCCACTTCGAAACCGGCTGCGGCGTCGCCCTCGCCCTCGCCGGACAATTTGTCCCCGCTGCGGTGACGGTCGTCAGAATAGGCGGCGTCCACCTCTTTCACTCACGAGACATGTATCAGTCTTGGCTGCCCTTTTTTCCCCTGTGAAAAATGGCAGTTAAGGCCTTTTTGGGCCCTTTTTACACGATTAATTTCAATAATATCAATATTCGGCTGAGGTCCGACCCCAAGTTCCACAACAGCGTCACCTGGTGAGCACCGCCTGCCGCACCTCCCTGTATCCTCCCGCCTCTATTTGATAAAAATAGACGCCACTGGGCCATCCTCTCGCATCCCAGGTCAGGGCGTGGTGGCCGGTATTCTGGAAGCCGTCGATGAGCACGGCTTTTTCATGACCGAAAAGATCATAGATGCGCAGACGCACCGGACCAGGGGCTGCAATCTGATAGGTGATGGTGGTGACCGGGTTGAAGGGATTGGGATAGTTCTGTTCAAGGGCAAGAGCGGCGGGCCTCGGACTGGTGGAAGGAGATATTCCGGTGCTGCGGCGGTTCAGGTAATCGATGACGCCGCGCACCAGGGCATGGGCGGTACGGTCGAAGGATCCGGCAGAGGCATCGTTCATATCCTCATAGGTCAACGCCATCACACGTTCACGATAATAAATCCAGAACCAGCTCTCCGGATATTGGGTGGCAGTGCCGGTTTTCCAGCTGATGAAATGGTTCCAGGGTTTTATGCCCTCCGTAAAATAGGCGCGCACGCCCTCGATGAACTGCCTTTGCATAACCGCATAGGCTTCCGAGGTTCCTGCGGCGTCGTGAAACACAAAATAGCGATTCCTGCCGTAGGCAGAATGCATATTCAACGCAACCTCGATCGGCGCGGCTGACTTCATGAGTTCGTCAAAGCGGCGCTTCAATACAGCAACTTCGGCCTGGTGCGGATATTTGTTCCAGTTGCTCTCTATATCGATGCCATTGGCATTTTCACGCGGGTACTCCAGCTCGACGCCATCGGGATTATACATGGGGACGATGTGGAAAACGCACGAATCCCGCACCGACTGTGAAAAATCATCCTCCGCCAGGAGAATTTTAATGATCTCCCGGGTCACCCACCAGGATTGCACCTCGCCGGGATGGGTGCGCGCATGGATATAGACCCTCCTGCGCGGTTTTGCCGGATCAGAGCCGGCGGTGATCGTCACCTCCCAGATGGCGCGATTCTGAACGCTGGCCCCGATGGAATCGATGGTGACATGGCGGCTCCTTTTCCAGCACTGCAGATCCACCAGCAGACTGTCATAACTGTAGCCCCAATGATTTCCCAGTTTATTCAGCAAACAAGCGGCTGTTGCCGGATCATGACCACATTTATCCGGATTGCCGGCTTCGTCAAGCATACGTTCGCTGGATACAGATTGATCATTTACCGGCGCCCGGGCGTATGTGGGCAGGGTATTGTTGAAACTGAAGTATAAAAGTATTGACACCAGGGCGGTTGCAAACAACCTCTTCATTGAAATCTCCTGTGCTGCCGGCTTCTGATTGATACAATATAGTATAACAATTGATAGGCAATATCACAAGGACTAAACGATGCCTGTCGCTGCATTGGCAAGAACAGTCCTCGCGGCAACCGTTACGGAAAAAATGCGCAACCGCTGCAACATGGCCAGTACCCGCTGCCGGTGCGCCTGCAATTGACTTGATCGGCAAAAAGCAATTTTTGCATATCACGACCGACCAATCACCACAAGTTTATTGGCAAACAAATCTGGTACACCACGTCCCCACTTTTTAGAAACAACTGCAGGTACCCCAAAACGCCGATTCTGTCGCTGTCCGTTCCCGTTTTGCTCTTTCATGGCGCTTTGTATTCCTCACTTCTTCAGCCGCTTCGCGGGTCAGCGCATTCCTGTCGCAACAGCAGCGGAGCAGCGATACAGAAGCCTTCCCCATCTGTTCCGTATCCATTTTTATTGTGACAAGACTTTGGCGAAAGACCAAAGGAATTTTTTTGGTATGGTTTTTGATCGAATACATATTGGTAATAGCTCATAATAATATAATTTAATATTATTCAATAATATATAATTATGCATAATAGGACCGAATACTGACAAACTGTAAATAATTTACTGCAATTGTCATCGAAAGGGATCACAATTATGAGACGGTTAAAAATTTTCCAAAGAGGTGTGCCGTTTTTTGTGCTGACAGCCTGGTTCATTCTGCTGTTTGCAGGGAGTCCTCATGCGCAGATGCAGGTTATCAGCAGCAATGGCGCCGTGCTGATGCACATCACGGAAGATGGCCGGGTTGGCGTGGGTACGACCAATCCGAGTTCCAGGTTGCACGTCATGGGTGGTGTTCGTATGCAGGAATTACAGGAAAATAATGCACCGGTGCGACCTGTGGTAGTCGATGAGAATAACAATCTCTATTATCGCGGCAGTTTCCCGGCAGGACCCACGGGTCCAACGGGTCCCGAAGGTCCTGCCGGAGCGACCGGCGCCACGGGTGCCCAGGGAGATGCGGGTCCGACCGGTGCGGCTGGCGC
>DCUM01000243.1:0-12858 GCA_002327255.1 bacterium UBA2214
CGGAACTGGTCAAGATCGACCCCAAATCCATCGGCGTCGGTCTCTATCAGCACGATGTGGATCAGATCAAACTGGCGGAATCTCTCGATCAGGTGGTCGAATCCGCGGTGAATCAGGTCGGCGTCGACCTCAACACGGCATCGGCTTCGCTGCTCAAATATGTCTCGGGCGTGAACGGCCGGGTCGCTGAAGGCATCGTCAAGTACCGTGAGGAGAAGGGCCGCTTCAACGATCGCGAGGAATTGAAAGCGGTCAAAGGTCTCGGCGACAATGCCTTTGTGCAGGCGGCGGGTTTTTTGCGCATTCCGGAGAGCGATGTCTTCTTTGACGCCACGGCCGTGCACCCCGAATCCTATGCGGCTGCGAACCGCCTGTTGCAGGAGTTGAACCTCGATGTCGAGGCGGTGCGCAAGAATGGCAAACTGGTGAGCATGCAGCTCAAACAGAGCCGCCGCCCGCTCGCCGAGCTCGCGCAACTCTGCGGTTGCGGACAGGAAACCCTGCTGGATATCATCGCCAGTCTCGAAAAACCCAATCGCGATCCGCGCGATGAAATGCCCAGACCGGTGCTGCGCAGCGATGTGCTCAGCATCGATGACCTCTATGAAGGCATGATTCTCAAGGGCACGGTGCGCAATGTGGTCGACTTTGGCGCATTCGTGGATATCGGCGTCAAGGAGGACGGTCTGGTACATCTCAGCCGCATGGCCAAAAAATTCGTCAAACACCCGCTCGATGTCGTCAAAGTCGGTGATATCGTCGAAGTCAAGGTCCTCAGCATCGACAAGGAACGGCATCGCATCGGCTTGAGCATGGTTCTGGACTGACATGAGCCGCCCGCCTGCGCAGGGGCTTCGCGTCTGCATGTTCTCCACGGTGCACAACCCGGACGATGTGCGGGTTTTTCATCGCGAGGCGCGCACGCTGGCCGCGGCGGGCCATCGGGTGGTTCTGCTGGTGCACGCTGACGGCGCAAAGGCGGTGCGGCAGGGGGTCGAAATCATCGGCGTGAAGAAACCCGGCCGCCGCTGGCGGCGAATTCTCAACGGCTGGCATTTCTACCGCATGGCCCGCCGCCTCAACGCCGAGGTCTATCATTTTCACGATTTCGAGCTGCTGCCCTGGGGCTGGCTGCTGAAGAAATCAGGCGCCGCACGGGTGATCTATGATTGCCATGAGAATCACCCCGAGACAATCCTCGAACGCGCCTGGCTGCCGGCCTGGCTCAAACCGGCGCTCGCACGGCTGGTGGCTTTCATCGAGCCCCGGCTGGCGCGGCCGCTGGATGCCGTCCTCTGTGTGGTGCCGGATCAGCAGCAACGGCTGCAACGCGCCGGATGCCGCACCCTTCTGGTGCGCAATTATCCGCGACTGGAACTCTTTGTCCGACCGGCGCCGTCTCGCCAGGAGGCGGAAATCATCTATCTGGGCGGACTCTCCGTCGCCCGCGGCGCGCGCCTGCTCGTCGATATCATGCAGGCGCTGCGCCAGCGCCATCCCCGGATTCGTCTGCTCTGTCTCGGCCCTTTCAACGAGCCTGAGGTGGAGCGCAATGTGCGAGCGTACGCCCGCCAGCGCCAGGTGGACGGCTGCATGGCCTTTCTGCCGCGCGTCGCCCACGAGCAGGTCGCCGGATTTCTGCACCGCGCCCGGGTGGGCCTGATCCCGTGGCAGCCGGTGCCGCAGATGCTCAAAATGTGTTATCCCAACAAGGTGTTTGAATACATGGCCTGCGGGTTGCCGGTCGTGGCCAGCGATCTGCCCGGTCTGCGGCAGCTCATCGAACCGGCGCAGTGCGGGATTCTGGTGCGGGCCGAAGAGGCCCCGGCCCACGCCGCCGCCATCGCAACATTGCTGGATGATCCGGACGCTGCCCGCGAAATGGGAGAACGGGGCCGTGTTTTTGCACAGGCGCATTATGCCTGGCGCCAGGAAGCGAATGTTCTGCTCGATTGCTATGAGGCAATGCGCCGCTGAGGAGAGATGCTGCTGACGATTGTCCAACCTTCCTATTTTCCCCCATTGGCGCATTTCGCCAAAGCGCTGTGCGCCGATGTCGTCGTGCACGCGGAATCGTTTCAATTTCGCAAACACGATTTCGTACACCGCACCGCCATCAAGACGGTCGCCGGGGCGAGATGGCTGTCGCTCCCCATTCTCAGCAAAGCGCATTCACATGATGCGATCGACGAGATGAAGATCGATGCCCGCCAACCGTGGAACGAGGCGCATCTGCGCAGTCTGGTGTATAATTATCACAACGCCGCCTGGTATGACTATTACGCCGACGGCCTGGAAACGATTTTGAAAACACCACAGGCATCTCTCGGCGCCTTGCTGACAGCGACGAACCGCTTTCTGCGCGACCAACTCGCCCCCGCCATGAAGGTCATTTCCAGCCGCGTGCTGCCCCGCATCCCGGATCGCACCGGACGGCTTTTGGCCTGGCTCGAGGCGGCCCATTGCGACAGCTATCTCCTCTGGCCGCATGAAATGTCTTTACTGGAGGCCGGCCGGCTCGCAGAGAACGGCATCCGGCTTGAACGGTTCACCTATGACGACAGACCCTATTATCAGCAGTTCGGCGCCTATCTGCCGGGTTTGGGTTTGCTGGATTTGTTGTTGAATGAGGGCCCGGCTGCAGCGGACTGGCTCCGCTGCGGGGCGCGTAGAGAGCGTGCCGCTGCGAACGGAGCGTCCGGACTTTCCGGAACGGTTACACGCGGGCGCTAAAAAGGGATGGCGACTTTTTCAGAAAGGGAGAAATATGTTCACTCGTGAAACACTCGATCAACTGATCGCGCAGATCGGCCTCTATGAAAAAGAGATGATCGATCTGCAGCGCCATCTGGTGGCGATTCAGGCTTTGGCGCCCGAAAGCGGCGGCGAGGGAGAAAAGAAAAAAGCGGACTTTGTCCGGGCTTATCTCGAAAAACTGGGTGTGGACGAAATTCAGGCATTCGATGCGCCGGATGCGCGTGTACCCTGTGGCTATCGCCCCAACCTGCTGGCCAAATGGTTTGGGCGTAATCGTACCAAAACGATCTGGGTGATGGCGCATCTCGATGTGGTGCCGCCGGGGGACCTGGCGAACTGGGACAGCGATCCCTGGGAACTGCGCCGTGATGGCGATCGTCTCTACGGCCGCGGCACGGAGGACAATCACCAGGGTCTCCTCTCCGGCTTGCTGGCGCTGATAGCGTTCAGGGATACGGGCATCCAGCCGCCGTGCAACATCGGCCTCGCCATCGTCGCCGACGAAGAGACCGGCAGCGCCTACGGTCTCGATTATCTGATGCAACACCATGCGGAGCAATTTGGCGCCAATGACTGGTTCATGGTTCCGGATGCCGGCGATCCCGAGGGCGCCCTCGTCGAAATTGCGGAGAAAAGCATCCTGTGGCTCAAGGTGAAGGTGGAAGGCAAGCAGTGCCACGCCTCAACGCCGGAATTGGGCATTAACGCGCACCGCGCCGCGGCCCATCTGGTGGTCAAACTGGACGCCCTGGAACAGATCTTTGACAAGCGCGATCCCTTGTTCGAACCGCCCATCAGCACGTTCGAACCGACCAAGCGAGAGTCGAATGTGCCCAACGTCAACACCATCCCGCCACAGGATATTTTCTATCTCGACGCCCGGGTGCTGCCGCACTATCCCCTCGCCGAAGTGGAGGCAAAAATCCGCGCCATCGCGGATGAGGTGCAGCAGCAGTTCGGCGTTCAGGTCACCCTGAGTCACACGCAGCGCGCCGAAGCGGCGCCGCCGACCAGGGAAGATGCAGAAGTGGTGGTCGCCCTGAAAAAGGCCATTGCGGATATCAAAAACAACAAACCCCGCTGCGTCGGCATCGGCGGCGGCACCGTGGCGGCCCTCTTTCGCCGCGCCGGATACCCGGCGGTCGTGTGGTCGACGCTCGACGATACGGCCCACCAGCCGAACGAGTACGCGCGTATCTCCAACACGCTCTCCGATGCCCGGGTGATGGCGCATGTGTTTCTGCAGGGTTGACGGGCCGTAATAGGGCGCGTTCTTTAGCGAAAAATGCACAGACAACCTGGGACGCTCACTGGCCATCGATATATGCCTGGCGGCCAGGCTCTCCGGGTGACGAGAAGGGCCGTGCGCCGGCCGCCCCCGGGGTGATCGCCGCGCCCTTTCTCCCCGCCCGATGGTGTGTTTAGGGCAACCATTTCTCCAGGAGCGGCGCTCCTGGAGACGGAATCAGCACGAACACCGCACCCTCCCGGGCGTTTGAGAAAGATCACAAAAATGAAAATATCACTTGCGTATTTGTTGCGAATAATGGACATTATAGTATAACCTCCATCTCGAACAGCATCTTCTTCTCCGGAACAGACCAGCACGATTCTCACGGACACAGCCGGCACGCTCTTCATCTTTTCTTTGGATCGGTCTTCATTAATACTTGTTTTTACAGTGGCCTCCTCCGGGTTACGCTTTCAAAACGGGTAGTGTTTTCGTGACGTTTGAGCGAATGGTTCATTGCTCGGCCACACGCTGTACGCACCTTCGTAATCAGGAGAGGTATTATGAGGCAGATATTCTTCGCCTGCATCCTTCTTTTGGGCCTGTCCATGCTGCCGCTGATGGCGCAAAAGAGCGACCCACTCCAGGAACAGCTTTTTCGCGATTTTGAAAAGAACATGGAACAGGCTTCCCGCGAGGGAATCCCCCTCTATGCGCCGTCATTTTACGGCCGGGCTTATGAGGCTTACCTGAAAGCGCAGGAGCGTTTTCGCCGCGGTGACAAGTTAAAGAACATCCGCGAAGATCTCGACGTGGCGGCGCGATTATTGAAAGAGGCTGTCGCCGCGGCAAAAATTTCTCAGGCGGCGCTGTCGGGCGTCGCCGCCAGCCGCGAGCAGATTTTAAACAGCAAAATCAATGTCATGATGCCGGATGATTTTGAGAAAACCGAACGCCTCTTCAGTCGCATGGTTCAGGAGGCGGAAGCGGGCAATGTCCGCCAGGCCCGCGACAAGATACCGGAGCTGGAGAAGAAATATCGCGAACTGGTGCTGGATGCCTATCAGAAAAATATCCTCAAGGAGGCGGACAAAAACCTGCAGAAACGCAGACGCACCATGAGCGACCGCGATTTGCAGACGGCCAGGTCCCGTCTCGCTCAAATCAAAGACCAGGTCAAGGCCGCCGAGCGACAGCCCTTTGGCATCGCGGAGATGGTGAACGATCTCAACGGCAAAATCGCCGAGGCGCTCGAGTTCATCTATCCCGCCTGGTATCGCAACTTGCCCGACACCCTGAAAATGGGGTCGTTTACGCTCCATGTTCTCTCCTGGTCCAGCCGCGGCGCCTATGACTTCGATGCGGATGTGGCAACCGGACTGGCGGGGGAGGCGGAAGTCGCCTTTTCGTGCGGATATACCCTGTTGTCTCCAGTGGGCCTGGGCACCATTCTGCAAAATTTTTATGTGGTGAGCACGGTGGTGAACGCCGAAAAAGAGATCTCCCTGGTCGACGCCCAAAAGGTCAACCCCAAGATCAAGGCAGGTCAGGAAGTGGCGCTGCCGCTGCGCAGCAAATCCGCCGGCAAGGCGGATTTGCTCGCTGCCAAAGCGGATTTCTTCAAGCACCTCATTCCCAACACCAGCGCGAGCCGGGGCCGGATTCGGCTGAGCTTCAAGGAGGTCACCATCACCCCGGTTCCGCGTACGACCCTCGCCACCATCACCGCCGGGGAAGCCTGGTATCCGACGCGTATACCTGACCCGCCGCGCCCCGCGGAAATACATACCGCCGGATTCACAATTCTGGCCGACAGCCTGCACTTCACCCCCGGCGGGGCAACCGCCATGGCGCGATTGCGGCTGCCCGCCTCTCTGGTGGATGCGAACGGCTGTGATCCGGCGCTTCTCAATCTGGGTCAGGTGGCGATCACGGCGGACTGCCAATTGTATAAAAGCCTTCCGGATTCGAGCTTTGGGCCTTTCCGGATGGATCCAACCGGCATGGTCTTTCACGGCGACAAGGGCTATACCGTGGATCTGAGTACGAGCACCTCCCCGCCCGGATTGGGATTGACCGCGGAATGGCGCGGCGTCGTGCTCAACAGCGGCAAGACCCTCTTCGCCGCGCCGGGCACTCTCATTTCCAATACGGGCTATCTGCAGGCGGCCTATCAGTTCAGCAACGCCCGGGTGACGTCCACCGGCCTCGCCGGACGTTTCACCACCTCTTCTTCTTTTACCTTTTCTTCCCTGCAGCCTTTTGGCTATGATATCACCCTCGGTTCGGGTTATCTCGACATCGACAGCACCCGGGTGCAGGGCGGGCAGTTCACCAGCGGCACCCTGCAATTGCCAGTCCACGCCGTGTGCAAGGGAAGTGTGGGAACGCCGTTGCGCGCCACTTTTTCAACCATGACGGTACAAAGTGACATGGATCTCACCGCCCAGGTCAAGATCGACGGAACCCTCTCCTGGGGTGAACTCACGCGCAGCGGCGAAGAGATCATCAGCTATTCCGCAACGCCCAACATGGCCCATCCCAACAGTACGCTGTTTTATCTGTGCGCCCGGGCGAACACCTCCTATCTGCCCGGGAGCACGGCCGATTTTGACATTGGCTGGAGCGCCGATCCCTTCGCCACACTGGAAGAAAAACAGATCGCCGGCGTCACCCTCCTCGCCCTCAAGGAGTATGCGATATGGACGCCGGATATTCCCGGCTCTCCGCCCAAGCGGATTACCTTCGTGGAGGGGAGCGGCGTCGTATTTATCGCCACCTGGTTGAATGTCGATTATGGCGGCGTCAACGGCCGCATCATCATGATGCCGCCAGACAAAAAGGATGTGGAGTTGGGCGACCCGGCGGTCACCTGGTACAAGGGGGGCACGCCCTTCAAGGCTTCCCTCGAATGCCGCAGCCAGAAAAAGGAAAAATGCCTCTTTGTGGCTTACAGCAGCAGCGCGGTTTTTGACTCCGAGTTCAACGGCATCCTCGACATCACCGGGCCGAGTGCGGTGCAACTGCCCTTCAAGGATCTCGAATTCACCTCGACGGCCCACATCGTCGGCGGAGACATCGATCTCAGCACCCCCGTCACGCTGGATTACTGGGGAGTGCAGCTGGTTTCCACTTCGCCGGGGGTTCCCGCCGGCGTCCTCAGCGTCAAATCCGGCCAGATCATCTTCACCCATGCGGGCATTCGCGAAAAACGCCATTTTGCGGCGCCCTTCAAGCTCTATTGGGCGGAGATGCTGGCGGACGGCAATATCGGCGAGTTGTTCTTCGATTACAATTCGGCAAACCAGAAGTTTGACGGGTTCAATTTTACCCCCGAATATGTCGCCCTCTCCAGATACGACAGCGGCAAACCGGGATACCTGCAGGCCTGCGGCGATGTGCATTTCAATTTCTTCGGCAGCAATTATCTCAGCATCCAGGATGCCAAATACACCGGCTCGGATGCGATCGGCATATACGGCGGCCGCAGCGTCACCCTTCTCAACAGTGCCATCACCGGCTGCGATGCCAGCGACATGACCCTGAAAAAGACCTGGAGCACCCTGGCCGATTTCGAGTATACCCTGACCTATGACAGCAACGATCAGGACGGCTTTATCGGTGAAGGGAGCGCCACGATGTCCGATCATTTCGGCCGTGAATTGCGCTCTTCCCTGCAGATCGACAGCACGCAGATACAGGCGAGCCTGGCCATCGATTCCGGCACCAATTTTATCCTGGCGGATCGCGATTTCGGCAGCGCCGCGGAACTGTGGGGTTGCATCACCATCACCGGCAATACGTTGAGCTGCATCACGCTGGGCTTCACACTCGAGGCCACCTCCCAGAGCGCCTTCGGCATCTGGGGCGGCGAAGGCGCAATGATCGAAGTCAAGGAGGTCATCAAACCGACCTTCACCAGCTTTTCCGCCGCCGGAAAAATGTACGTCGATTTTGCGCTGGGCGGCGGAACCATGGGCATCGATGGCGCCATCCTCCTGACCATGGACACCCAAACCAATACCGTGACCGGCGATTTGCAGGGGAAGATGGATTTCACCAGCCTCTTCGCCGGACTCAAAGCCAGCGGGCATGTGAACTGGAAGCTTTCTCCCCTCACCCAATACATACAAGGCCGCGCCGCGATCGAGGTTTTTTCACGCAAGTTCAGCGCCGGCGTCGCCGGCGGCATCTTCCTCGGCAACAACGTCCCGAATGGGGAATGCTGGGTGCTGCTGGATCCGAGCAACCGCTACAGCGTCGCCATGGACAAACTGCCGGCCTATATCACCGGCGTCTATGGCTATGGCAGTGTCGATTTTTCATTGAATTTTGGCGTCTTCAGCGGCGGCATCGGCATTTACGCCGGCGTGGGCGCGTTTGTCAATCTCATTGGCGTCACGCCGCAGGTGGGCGTGCCATTGCCCTATATGCTCACCAATTTGGGGGTGTCTTTGCATGGCGAAATTCTCTGGGGCCTGGTCTCCGCCTCCGCCTGGGTCAATCTGCAGATGAGCCTGGGGGTGCCAACCTATTTTCAGGGCACTGCCGGACTGGAGGGTTGTGTGTTGTGGGTGATCTGCGGCAGCGTTGACGTTACGGTCCGTCTCTCCGACGACGGTTTTGAGATCTTTTAAAGGAGGGAGTATCCCATGTCGATCTATAAAAGAACGCCCCAAATCCGCCCGCGTCCGTCTGATGGGAGCCACTCCAACCGGCTGCATTTTCTTCATCAGATACAGGGATGGCTCTGGGTTCTCATGCTTTTGTTGCCCGGACTCGTCAGCGGCCAGGATTTCAAACTGGAAGCATGGAGCAGGGCCGGGGTGGCGGCGCCCCCCATGGTGCTGTTGACCTGGCCGGAGAACAGAAAAGTGGAATCCTTTCAGATTTATCGCAGGACAGCCGCGGATTTAGCCTATGGGAAAAAACCCGTCAACCCGGCGCCGATTGCGGTCCTGCGCGACTGCAATGCCATCAAGGCGATCATCCCGGTCAGGTCCCAGGAATGGAAAGAAATCGCGCTGATCCTGCAGGAACCGGCTGAAGGTGGCCGCAGCGATGGGCGCGGCGCCTTGCGCTTCACCCCGGCGCCCAGTCCCTTGCGCATCAAGGGGGAGCGGAGCTTTGATCCCTGCCAGCTCTATTCCGTGCGCCCCGGCAGCCGCAATGGCGAACTCTTGCAAATGCTGGCGCGCAAATATTACAGAATCGCCCAGGTGATCGGACAGGCGTTTGTGGACCATGACGTTGCCATGGGGAGCACCTATTACTACGAGATCAGGGGACTGCGTGAGGGGCGCGAGGAGGTGCTCGCCACCAATGTGCGGGTCGTCGCCGGGGTCGATACGCCGCTGCCCGCACCGCACAACGTCGTCGCCACCGCGGGTGACAGCCGGGTCATGGTGACCTGGGATTCGGTTGCATCGACCAGCGGATATGATGTCTATCGCCGCACCGTGCCGTCGCCAACCTGGATTAAAGTCAATGACAAACCGGTCATGGTCAAATTAACCGCCGATCTCAACAACGACTCGCTGGCACTGCCGCTATTCGGCATCATCGATTACCGGCGCTGGGACGAAGAGACCGGCATACCCCTCCCCCACGATGTCGACGGCGCGCCTGTGGATGGTCCCGCCAACAAGAACACCTACCGCTATCGCGTCTCCGCCCGCAATGCCCTGGGCACGCCCGGGACGCCGAGCGCCGAGACGAATGCCGCGACGCCAACCGACCAGACGCGCCCCGGCCTGCCGATGGATTTAAAAGTCGAGGCGGTCGGGCAGACGCTCAAGATCAGCTGGAGCAAGGTGACCCGCGACGAACTGGGGCGCATTGAAGAAGACGGCATTCTCGGATATCATCTCTACCGCGCGACCGCGCAGACCGACACCGCCGGCATCAGGATCAATACAACCATGATCCCGCAGCCGGTCTGGATCAGCAGCGTCTCCCATATCGACAGTGATCCGGTGATTATCTCCCAATATGGCGAGAAAGAATTCTATTACCGGTTGCGGGTGGTCGACGCGCACAATCACCGCAGCGTTTTCTCGGCCGCGGCTTCCGGGCATGTGCCCGATATCTATGCCCCGGACCCGCCCAGGAACGTCGCGGCGGAAGGCTTCCAGAGCCATATCCGCGTGTGCTGGGCGCCGAACAGCGAGCCGGATCTCGAATCCTATATGATCTATCGCAGCTATTGCGATTATGGCCGCTGGACGCCGCCCTACCAGGAACGAAAAACCGGCGTGGATTGCGGGCCCTTTGTCCTCATCGCCGAGATGACCGAAAAGGAGGCTGCGGATTCCCTGGCCAAGCATGGTAAAATTTGTTATAATGACGGCTCGGTGCCGACGGCCTCGCCCCTCTGTTATGCCTATCTGATCAAAGCCAAGGACCGGAGTCAAAACGAGAGCGGCGCCTGGCCCTATCCGGACCTGGCCATCGAAGAGGTGGTGTGCCAGCGCTTGCTGGATGAAACGCCGCCGCCCCTGCCGGTGGTCAGCGGCATGCAGGCACAGGATGGCGCCATTTACATCGAGTGGCTCGCGGCGCCGATTCAGGATTTGGGGGCGTTTCACGTCTACCGGGCGGAAAAGGAGTCGGATCCCTATCATTGGGTCGGCGGCATGACTGTGGTCAAGCCGCCGGCGGTTTCAACCCCGCTGGCCCTGCCCTTCAAGCCCGCCAAACCGTGCGGCTGTGACAGCATTCCCCTGGTGGCGCACGAGGGCATGCATGCGGGCGCCTTTCTGGACAAGCAGGTCGAACCCAAAAAAATCTACTGGTACAAGGTCACTTCTGTGGATCAGAACGGGAATGATGCCAGGCCGGATCACGCCGTGCCCTACAGCACCTTCACCTTCAGCTCATCCGGCCCGGCGCGCCCGGTTATCACCCCCCCCATCGGCAAATATGCCGGCCGCTGCGGGCTGGAGATCAAATGGTCCCCCGTATTCGACATGACCCAGCACAAAGGTTTTGTGGTGTTTCGCGGCAGAACCGAGACCGGCGCGTATCGGCAGATCAGTCCCTTCGTTAAGACCAGCGCCTTTGTCGATTCCACGATCCATGCCAGCAATACCTACTGGTACAAAGTACAGGCTTTTGATGTGAATGGTCAGCCCTCTGTGCTCTCCCTGCCGCAATCGGGCAAGTATGAATAGCAGCAACCATTGACAGGAGTCGTGTCCCCATGAAAACAAAAATAATTATCACAAGCCTGGTGGTGCTGTGGGCCGCTTCCAATCTCCACGCCCAATACAAGCCCGATCGCGATGCCTGGAACTTTTATAATTTTAACCTCACCACCGATACGCTGAAGCTTTGGACCATTTACAGCAAATCGTTTTTGGGGGTGGGTCCGGACTATCAATCGGCCAGCATCGATGACCGGACGTTTTTTGACCAGGTGATCACGCGCTATGCCGGGAACGCCAATTGTTTCGGCATGTCCCTGCTCAGCCTGATCTGCTACAAGGAAGGCGGACATCTCGCCGTCTGCAGTCCGGTCTACGAATATGAGGGGGATTTGTCCGATACACACAACGGGCCGGATATGGAATTGGTGCGCGAGGCCATCGGCGTCATGCACTTGCGGCAGCTGGCGCAACCCATGCTGGAAGAGATCGTCGACATGGTCAACGATGCCAACTATTCCCAGCCGATGTATCACTTTGGCGTCATCAAGGCGGGACTGGCCAGTCACGATTACCCGATGCTCTCGTTCATGCCCTCCTCCATCAGCACGATCTCCGGTGCCACCGGCGGCGGCCAGCAGGCGCACACCATCGTGCCGATCAGCACGACCGAGACGGCCAGCTACGCGCGTATCTATGTCTATGATCCGAACCGGCCCTACAGCCAGTGGAACTCTTTTTATGACGGCGCCGGGGCGGTGAATTATCTGCAGATCAACAAAACCTCCGCAACCAAACACTGGAAGTATCCGGCGGATTTTGTCGCGGGAGATCCCAACAGCTATGGCTGGGAAGGCGGCAGCAACGACGACTGGACCTTTATCGCCACGAATGTCTCCGCGGCCAAATACAAGGACAATCATGCGCTCAGTCTGAGCTGGATTTTGGGCCAGATCGGCACCCTGATCTTCAGCGGCGACGGCGGCATCAACCAGATCAGCGACGACCAGGGACACCGGTTTTACGACTGGTCCTCCGGCCAGCAAAAACTGGAAAAAGACCCGGCGCGGCGAACCCTGGATATCATCCGCTGGCCCTTTTTCTCGGGCCGCTCCCGTACGCCCGGGGAGGTCTATTTCATCCGCAACGCCGGCGGCCGCAATTTGAATATTGAGATCAACAGCAAAAACAAGGAGTACACCTGCCGTTTTGTAATGAAGGATAATGCAATGGCGCTCGGCGTCGGGGCCGGCGCCGCCGGCAAGGACACCCTGCGGATTCAGGCCATCAACACATCGCAACAGGTGCTGCAACTCGGGTCCCAAAGACAACTGAGCAACGTGCGGCTGAATATCCATCGTCATTCGCCCCAATATCAGGTGACGCGTGATTTTCACTTGTCGAATATGAGCCTGCCCAAAGAGGCACCCGTCCGTTTTGCCCTGGCCTCTCACCTCGACAGTCTGAAAGTGGAAAGCCCCCGAGGCGAGGTCACCTATGTGCTGGAGATCGCCCAGACCGTGAACAACAAGACGACGCGGTCGGAGCGCCAGCAATTTCTGGTGCCGGCCGGGCAAAAACATATCCTCTCACCGCAGGATTGGCGGGAGCTGAAAAAGAGCAGCGTGGCGCCGGCGGTAAAAGCCATCCCCCGGGAGCAAGAATAAGAGCGCGGGACGATTCAGGCTGGAACCCGGATCCTGTGTCAGGGATCGCCAGGTTCGT
>DCUM01000243.1:12885-21325 GCA_002327255.1 bacterium UBA2214
AGAGCGTCACCCCGCAGGGTTCGGGATACCTTTGCGCCTAATCCCGCACCCGCGCATCCAGCAGTTTTTTCAACCCCGCCGAGCTCTTCGGCGACCAGCCGAAGGAGCGCTTCCACACCTCGTCGCTTTCCATGCACAAATAGACCAGTACGTCCGGAGAATAAGCACGTATCCATTGATACATCCTGCTGAACATCTCGATGCGGATGGGTTTGAAATAGCGGTATTTGTTGTCCACCCCCGGCAACAACTCGCCGAGAACGATCTCCGATTCCGGGTGATTCTCGCGGATGATCTCATCCAGCAGGGGCGGATAACGCAGGGCGCCCAGACTGATCCAGGCGATGTTGTGCGGATCGATGCGGCTGAAAATGGCATCGACGGTGGCGCGATATCCCTGCGCCCAATCCGGATGGTAGAGCATGGGATCAAAATGAAAGCCGAGCCGGAATCCCGCCTTTTGCACTTCCACCGCCGCATCCAGGCGTTCCTGCAGCGAGGGCGCGTGGGGCTCCTCTGATGCCGACATGGCTTCGGCATTGACCGACCACGAGACCACGGTGCGACGATTGTGCCGCAGCCGCACAAAATGATCGATGAGGGTGTTTTTACTTTTCAGTTCGATGATGGCATTGGACTTGTCGGAGAAATAATGCACCAGGTCGCCGCTCCAGGCGGCAAAATGGTCGAAGGTCAGGCTGTCGCTCAATTCGCCGGTGCCAATGCGAAAAAAACGCCGCGGAAAACGGCCGAGCTTTTCATCCAGTTCGGCGAAGAGGGCATCCAGATTGGTGTAAAGTGTGGTCATGGGCACATTGAGATAGGCCTGGAGGATGCAGTACGAGCAGTCGAGATCGCATCCGGCGGCGATGTCGAGGTTTTGATAGAGACAGCAGATGTGCCGTGAAGTGCCCGGACAGAGCCGCAGGAAAGGACCGCGCTGTCGCGCCAGCAGAATGCTATTGCCGCCCGGCGGCGCTTCCCACTGGTCGAGGGAGGGTATCGGGGTCACGGCCGCATGCGGCAGATGGACGAGAATGCGCTGCGTCCACGGCGACTCCCGCACCGCTTCTTCGATATAAATCCTGTCCGGCACAAACGGTTTGTAGCGGCCATGCCGTTTCATGCCAGCCCCGTCATTTCATCGATCAGTCCCTGCTCCAGCATGGTTTCCAGCACCCTGAGCCGTCGCCGCAACTCCCTGGCGCTGCGGAAGCTCAACTCAAGATGAAACTGATCGGAGGCGAAATAGGGCGCCGGCCGCAGCTGGATGCCGGGGGGCAGTTTGGCGCGGCGGAGAATTTTTTCATATCGATCCACGGCGGCGCTGTAGGTCGGGTATCTGAGATGCATCAGGGCTGACTTTAGTTGGTCGCTTTTTTGCGTGGGTGTCAGCACCGCTTCGGCGAGGATAGCGGCCAGCGGATTTTTATCCATCAATTCTGTCAGGGGCCTCTTCTCTATGCGCTCGAGATCGGTGAGGAGGAGCCAGAATTCGCGCTGGCGGTTCTTGCCGAGGCGGAGGCATTGGATGACGCCGTGGAAACAATGCTGATCCGAAGCCGGCCGCTGCGCCAGCGCCACAGCGATTTCCAGCGAAAGGGCATCTTGCATCAGCAGCCGTTGCAAGGACAACGACAGCTGATGCAGGGGCGCATAAAGGGCATAGAGTTTGGGACTGGGCGCGAGGCGCATCAGGGGGAAAAAGGTGCGGATGATATCCTCACGGGACTGCGACCAGCCGCTTTCGAGGCGGGCGATGGCATGGGAGACCTGCAACGGAGGCAGCGGGTTGCTGTGCGCTATTTCCGCCAGACGCCATTTGAAGATTTCCAGGGTCTCCGCAGCAGCGTCAAAGATCAGAGCGGGGACGCTATTCAGTCCGGCCGCATGGGCCGCCTGGAGACGGTGGAATCCCGAGACGACACGGTAAAGTCCATCCGGACGGGCCTGCAAGCGCAGCGGCTGCGTCAGTCCAATAACGGCTATCGAGGCAGCCAGAGCCGGATCGGCCTCGAGCGGCCTCAGGCAGAAAAGCCGGTCATCGCCATCGATTTGTACCGTGTCAATCGTATCGAATAGAGTTTCTAACATGTCTCCCTTTCTGACGGGCGTAAATGCCTGGAAAAGACTTTTTTGACAGGGCGCCATCCGCCGCAAATCGTCCGCCGGCAAGCGTCAGCCGGAATCAATCCGCACCGCAGACGCCGCTGTGGCAGCCGGATAAAATGTAATCATTAAAAAGGGATATAAGCAAATGATTTTACCCGGATCGATCAAAAACCGGGAGGAATATGCGGCGACTTGAGATTTGAGCATGACCTGAACGGGACGATTCAGCCCCCGCCTGGACGCGGTCAACTTTTGGGAAAAGAACACGAAAAGATACGGCCCGGCGGCCCCGGCGGTTTATAAATGAAACAGATCCGGCCGCCCGGCTTCTTTTGGCAGTTACACGACGGGTACGGTTTTCAGCACCCGCAATAAATTCCCTTGACAATTTTCTCATTTATTAGTAAGATAAGTCAGGGCGGGATAATTCGAGAACAGCAGTGGAACAAAAAAGGAGGCGTCAAATGGCTTTCGATAGTAAAGGCACCCTGAACAAAGTGATGCTCATCGGAAGACTGGGCGCAGACCCCGAGCTCAAATACACCCCGTCCAGCGCGGCAGTGTTGACCATCAGCATTGCGACCAACACATCGTGGAAAGATCAGGAAAACAAATTTCAGGAAAAAACCGAGTGGCATCGCGTCGTGGCCTGGCGCAAACTGGCTGAAACCATTGGTCAGTATGCCAAAAAAGGCACCCGTGTCTATGTGGAAGGCAAGCTGACCACCCGTAACTGGAACGACAAGGACGGCGTCAAACACTACACCACCGAAATACAGGCCGACCATATCCAGTTGCTCGAGAGCCGGGGAGAACGCGAGGTGGGCGGCGATACGGCGGAGCCGCCGGTTCCATCCGAAGGTGATTTCAGCACCCCGGGCCCGGAAGAAGCGGATGATCTGCCCTTTTAGGTGGCGTTCTGCTGTGTAGGAGATACCGCGGGGTGTGCGCATCGTCTACACGGTTTGACTTGTAAATCCAAGGTCCGCAGCGACTTTGGATTTTTTTTTCTTACCATGACGTGGAGAATCGTTTGGATATTCAGGGTTTGATTCGAGCGGCCCATGCGGCCACGCAGCATGCCCGGGCGCCTTATTCCGGCTTCAAGGTCGGTGCGGCCCTGTTGTGCGACGACGGCACCCTCTATACCGGCGTCAATGTCGAGAGCAGTTCTTACGGCCTGACCATCTGCGCCGAACGCGTCGCCTTGTTCAAAGCCCTGTCAGAGGGACATTCCGGTTTTCAGGCCATTGCCGTGATCTGCGCCAATCGCACCTGGTGTCCGCCCTGCGGCGCCTGCCGCCAGGTGCTGTGGGACTGGGCGCGGGATATCACGGTCATCCTTGCCAGGGATGAAAATGACTATCAGCAGATGAAACTCAGCACCCTCTTGCCGCACGCCTTTGACAACGGGTATCTCCTCCATGAATGACCAAGCAGTCTGTCTGATCATCGGTATTGCCGGACCTTCCGGTTCTGGAAAGAGTTTTCTGGCGGAGCGCATTCTCGACGCCCTTCCGGATCGCTCCGGCGCCATTCTCTCCCAGGATCACTATTATCGCGAACGTTCCGATCTCACTCTGGCCGCACGGCAGAATATCAATTACGATCACCCGGACGCCCTGGAATTTTCCCTGTTGAGCGCCCATCTGCGCCAGCTGCGCCAGGGCCGGCGCATCACCCACCCGCTTTACGATTTCTCGCAACATAACCGCCGCGCAGAGAGCGGCGCCCTGGTGCCGCACGATTACATCCTCGTCGATGGCATTCTGCTCTTCGCCATACCCGAACTGCTGCCTCTGTTCGACTTGAAAGTCTATGTCGATACGCCCCTGGATATCTGTTTCATCCGGCGCCTGCGGCGGGATGTGCAGGAGCGCGGCCGCACCGTAGCGTCGGTCATCGACCAGTATCTGCACAGCGTTCGTCCCATGTTTCAGCAATTTGTGGCGCCAAGCCGCGGCAATGCCGATGTGATCGTGGCGGGAGACGGCGCCATGGGACAGGAAGTGCAGAGCGTATTACAGCACCTGCAGCCGCTCCTGTTGCCGCTCAGAAAAGGATGATGAGGAGACCCCCGCGATGTCGCAAAACGCCTGGCAGGAAGTACTGACTTATGAACATGACCTGATCGTGCGCGGCCTGGCCTTGTTGAACACAGAGCTGGACAACCTCGAAGCAGGGAAAGCGGATCTGGTCAAAATGCAACAAATTCTAGACTTTCTCCTCGATTTCGGCGACAAGGTGCATAACGTCAAGGAGGAAAATCATCTCTTTCCGCTGCTGGTGGAGCGCGGCGTACCGCAGTCCGGGCTGATCCGCGACATGCTGCTCGAGCACGAAGCGGAACGGGAGTTGCTGGTGCGCGCGTTGACCCGTCTGAACATGATGCTGCATGCATCGCTCGAAGACCGCCATCTCTTTGTGAATAAACTTCGCGCCTACGCGGCCAGACGGCAGGAGCATATCGAAATTGAGAATAAAGAATTATACCCGTTGGGTATCGCTGCCATCCCCCTCGAGGATGTAGACAAATTGCTCGCCAGCTTTGCCAGGGTGGATGAGATCAATTTGTATCAGAATGCGGTTCTGCATTTTACCCGGCTGTTGCAGCATTGGGAGGAGCGACCGTCTGCGCCGCTTCCAGCGGCGCGCACGCTGTCCAATAGCGAATGGCAGGCGGTGGTGGATCATCTGCCGCTGGCCATGGTTTTCTATGATGCACAGAATATCGCCGAGATGAGCAACAGCCTGGCGCAACGCCGCACCATCCCCTGGCAGGATGTGCGCCCGGCGGAGAGCCAGATGGCCGCGCTGTTCGAAAAACTGAGATCAGGGTCTGAAGATTCTGCCGTCGTGACCAAAGAAAGCGGCGGCCGGAATTTTCAGCTCGTCTATCGGGCCGTCCGCAATGAAAAAGGGGTCTTTATCGGCACATTGGAAATCGTAACAGAAATAAAGCCATGAATCAGGTGTAGGAGATCAGGATGTTACATATCGTTCCCAAAGAGACAGGCTGGATCGAAGTCATCTGCGGCAGTATGTTCAGCGGCAAGACCGAGGAACTGATCCGCCGTCTGCGCCGCGCCCAGATCGCGAAACAAAAAGTGGCCATTTTCAAACCCGTCATCGACGACCGCTATTCGAGTGAACACATCGTTTCGCACAATGAATGCCGCTTGCCCTCCATAGCGGTCACCTCCGCCCGGGAGATTATCGAAAAAATGGCCGATGCCACGGTCATCGGCATCGACGAGGCGCAGTTTTTCGGCATGGATCTGGTGGCGGTGTGCCAGAAACTGGCGGATATGGGACGGCGCGTCATTGTCGCCGGTCTCGATCAGGATTACACCGGAAAACCCTTCGAGCCCATACCGCAGCTTCTGGCCGTGGCCGAGTATATCACCAAAACGCTGGCCATCTGCGTCAAATGCGGCAATCCGGCCAACCGCACGCAGCGGCTCAGCCACGATTCAGCCCGGGTCGTGGTGGGCGCCCAGAATATTTATGAGGCGCGCTGCCGCTTCTGTCATGAGGTTTTCACGGGCGAAGACGACAGCAAATCAGAGGAGCCGTTATGAAATGGATTGGATTGGCGGGCATCGCGCTCATCATCGGTTTGGCGATCCTTTTTTCCACCAACCGCAAGGCCATCAAATGGCGCATTCTGGCGTGGGGTCTCGGGCTGCAGTTTTTATTCGCGACCATCATCCTGCGGCATTCGTACTATTCATGGGCCGGGATGTTTGTTTTTGTCGTCCTGATTCTCCTTTACCTTTTTGAGGATTATGTCAAGCCGGGAAGAGGCAGTGCCGGCATCCGCTGGCTGGCGGCTGCGCTGGTGCTGTTGGGCGGTCTTGCTGTGGCCGTCACGGGTTATTACCTGGACACGGCGGGCGTGGCGGGATATACGCTCGGGTTGCTGGTCGCGGCGGGCATCGCTGCGCATTATCTCAAACTACGCGTCGCCGGGCGCTATTTTGTCGCGCCGTTTCTGCTGCTGGGACTCGGCATGATCGTGCAGCGCGGCATTTACGGCCGGGATATCTTTGCGGTTCTCGGCGACAAGGTCGACAAGTTTTTAAAGCTCAGCGATCTGGGCGCCATTTTTCTGTTTGGCAATCTCCCCAAGACGGAATTCACCAGCACCTTTGGATTCCAGTTTGCCTTCGCGGTGCTGCCGACCATCATCTTTTTCTCCGCCATCATGTCCATCCTCTATTATTTCGGCATCATGCAAAAGGTGGTGGAAATCATGGCGCGCTTCATGCGCTGGACCCTGGGCACCAGCGGCGCCGAGACCCTCTCCTGCACCTCCAATGTTTTTCTGGGCCAGACCGAAGCGCCGCTGCTGATTCGACCGTTTCTCAATGAGATGACCATTTCGGAACTGCATGCCGTCATGGTGGGCGGCTTCGGCACCATCGCCGGCGGCGTCATGGCGGGCTACATGCGCATGGGCATCAATCCGGCCAACCTGATCGCGGCCAGCGTCATGGCCGCACCGGCAGCGCTGGTGATTGCCAAGCTCTTCATGCCGGAGACCGCCCATTCCAAAACCGCGGGCGATGTCAAGATCCCCGATGTCGGGCGGGCGGATAACGTTCTCGATGCGGCGGCACGCGGCGTCGGCGACGGATTGAAGCTCGCCGTCAATGTCGGCGCCATGCTGATCGCTTTCATCGCTCTCATCGGTTTGGTGGATGTGATCCTGCGCTACGGCGACCGCCTCGTCGACGGGCTGCTGCTGGGGGGGATGATGAATGCAGCGAGGGGCGAATACGGCGGTATTTTCCCCGGCAGTTTGAAAACGTTTCTCGGAACGCTCTTTGCGCCGCTGGCCTGGCTGATGGGCGTCTCCTGGTCGGAAGCGGACAAGGTGGGCAACCTCATCGGCATCAAGATTTCGGTCAATGAATTCGTGGCTTATGCCGAGCTGGCGAAGCAGATCGCCGCGCAGGAACTCGGCGCGAAGGCGCAGACCATTGCCACTTATGCACTGTGCGGATTCGCGAATTTTTCCTCCATCGGCATCCAGATCGGCGGCATCAGTGCCCTGGCGCCGGGAAGACGTTCCGATCTGTCGCGCATCGCCTTCCGTGCCATGATCGCCGGCGCGTTGGTGTCGTGCCTGACCGCGACCATTGCGGGATTGATGTTCTGATGATTACCAGTCATGCGGCGCGCGGGCATGACAACGCATGGCAAGAGATTGGGGACGCATTGCTCCGATCCGGAATGCCGCAGGCAAGGGCCTGTGCAGCTGCCGGAGAGGAAATCCTGTTGTCGCATTTCCGCCGTAGCGCCTTGCCTGCCGGGCGGGCGTCAGGGATCTGTCGGGCACCCGTAAGCAGAGCTGAACCGGCACACGCTTCGCCGGTATGCGTTGAAGGGATGTGAGCGGCGTCGCGGGTGCTCCCCGGCCCATATCCGGGGGAGGCGGCTGTGGGTAAAGGTTCTTGTTGCCGGTTTAACTTTTACGAAAGAAATTCATGGAAAAACGTTTACAGGAAAAAATCCGCGAAGCGCTTGCCTTCATCAAGCCGCAGTTTGAGGAGACACCCCGGGTGGCGATTGTCCTCGGCTCCGGTCTGGGCCGCTTCTCCGAAACGATTGCCGGCGCGCGCATCATCCCGACCGCGGAGATACCCCACTATCCGCGGTCGACCGTTCCCGGGCACGCCGGCCGCTGGTTCATCGGGCGCATCGGCGCGGTGCCGGTCATCGCCGTGCAGGGCCGCGTTCATTATTATGAAGGCTATTCGTTACAGCAGGTCACCTTCCCGGTGCACCTGCTGGCGAGTCTGGGCGTCGAGACGCTGATCCTCACCACCGCCAGCGGCGGACTCAACCCCTCTTTCCGTCCCGGCGATTTGATGGTGATCCGCGATCAGCTCAACTTCACCTTCGACAATCCGCTGATCGGCAAACCGGATGATCAGCTCGGACCGCGGTTTCCGGACATGCTGCACTGTTATGATCCGCAGCTGGTGGAGCTGGCGCTGCAGACGGGGGCGGATCTGGGGATGAAGCTGCAGTCGGGTGTATTCTGCTGGGTGACGGGTCCGGCCTATGAGACGGCGGCGGAGGTGCGCATGCTGCGCCTTCTCGGCGGCGATGCGGTGTCGATGTCGACGGCGCCGGAGGTCATTGCGGCGCGGCAGCGGCATCTGCGCGTCCTGGGCATCTCCCTGATCACCAATCTGGGCACCGGGTTGTCGGCGGGCAAATTGACCCATGAGGAAGTCACGGCCACCGCGGATCTGGCCGGCGAGCGCCTCGGCCGCCTGCTGCAGGAAATCATCAAACGATTCGGGGTCGGACCTCA
>DCUM01000045.1 GCA_002327255.1 bacterium UBA2214
TCGCCGCTGGCCGCCTGGTTGGCGGTCATTTCATAGGGCATGAACTCCTTTTTCAGCACATATTCCCGGGTAGCCGCCGCCGTGGTGATGTGACAGGCGCTGGTATCGCCGAGAAAAATCTGATTCAGGGCAAAGGGCTGCAGATAGCTCTCTGTGAGGGGTTTGATGCCGATGCTGGCAAAATAGCGGCTGATGTAAGCGGCCGCCTTCTCCAGTTCGGGGCTGGGCGTATTGCGCCCGAGCATGGAATCCGCCGCGAGAAAGTTGAGATGCTGTCCGATCTCCGCGGCATCGATCGCCTGCAGGGCGGCGCCGGGTGGTGCGTCACCGCCGGTTTTCAAAAAGCCAAATATACAGAGAAAAGTCAGAAGCGAGGCGGGGCATGTCATCATCCAGGCCGTCCCTTTCAAATAGATTATCTACGCAAAACCGGTTCGACGGGTTTCATGTAACCGTTAATATAGTCATAACTGATCAAATAATGCAAGAAATCGTTTCATTTTGCCACAATCAAATAGCTCGGGCACCTGTCATGGATCGCACAGGGAAATGCTTGTCATTGACCAAATTATTTGATATATTACCGGCTGGATATCAGAGGATCACAGCCACAACCATGAAAGCATCCACTCAGAAACGTCCGCTCGACAAACCCATTTCCTTCATCCTTTCCTATCTGCGGGGGCATCGAAAAACGCTGGCATTCGGCGCCGTTCTGGTGGCGTTGACCACTTTTTTCCAACTCCTGCCGCCCCTGGTGCTGCGCTACGGGATCGAATACATGGAGTGGCGCGCCGGCAGCACGCAGGCCGCGCTTCCGCCATGGCTGCACGACCGCCTTGCGCCCCATTCTCCCCTGTTCTCGCTTGGGTGTTTTGCGGCGGCGACCGTGCTCCTGGCCGCCATCCAGGGCGTGTTTCGCTACTTTATGCGCAATATCCTCATCGGCACGTCGCGCAAAATCGAATATGAACTCCGTAACGACTATCTGCAGCATCTGCAGACGCTGTCCGCCTCCTTTTTTCAGCGCAACAAAACCGGTGATCTGATGGCCCGCGCCACCAACGATATGGAAGCCATCCGCTCGATGCTCGGACCGGGCATCATGCAATTTGCCAGCACCATCGTCATCGGCCTCGTCTCCATCCTCCTCATGGCCGGCATCTCCCTGAAGACCACCCTGTGGTCGCTGCTGCCCATGCCCTTTGTGGCCGTGATTGTCTATCGCCAGGTCGGACAGATCGAGCGTCTCTTCGACCGCATCCAGGCGCAGTTCTCGGCCCTGACCGCCAAGGTGCAGGAAAACCTCTCCGGCATCCGCGTGATCAAGTCGTATGTGCAGGAAACGCATGAAATCGACCATTTTTGCAACCAAAGCAAAGAGTATGTGCGCCGCAATATGAAACTGGTGCGCGTCCGCGCCAGTATGTGGGCGACGATCGAATTCCTTCTCGGCATCACGACGCTGACCGCGCTGTGGGTGGGCGGCCGCCAGGTCATGACGGGCGCCCTCAGCATCGGCGGACTGGTGGCCTTTCTCGCCTACCTCGCCATGCTGGCGTGGCCGATGATCGCGTTCGGCTGGGTGCTGAACCTGTGGCAGGAAGGCCTGGCTTCCACCGGACGCATCCTCGCCATCCTGCGCCAGGCGCCGGAAATCGGGGACGATCAGCGCACGGATCATACCCTCACCACCGTGGCGGGGCGCATCACCTTCCGCGATCTCTCCTTTGCCTATGCGCCGGCTGGCCCCTTCGTGCTCAAACACATCGATCTCGACATCCAGGCCGGCATGACACTGGCCATCGTCGGCGCCACGGGGTCGGGCAAATCGACCCTGGTGAATCTGATCCCGCGCCTCCAGGAAGCGCCCGAGGGCACGCTGTTGATCGACGGCCGGCCGATCCGGCACTTTCCCCTGCACATCCTGCGCCGCCACATCGGCATGGTGCCCCAGGAGACATTTTTATTCTCCGACACGCTACAAGACAACATCGCCTTCGGCGAGGAGGGCGCGGAGCTGGCGGCCATCGAAAATGCGGCCGCGATTTCGCAGATCAAGAGCGATTTCGATCAGTTCCCGGACGGCTACGCCACGGTCGTCGGTGAACGCGGCATCACCCTCTCCGGCGGGCAAAAGCAGCGCACCGCGATTTCCCGGGCCGTCATCCGTCAACCGGCCATTCTGATTCTGGATGACGCACTGTCGGCGGTGGATACCTATACCGAGGAGGAGATCCTGAAGCGGCTGCGGACGGTGATGCGCGATCGCACCACCATTCTGGTTTCGCACCGCATCTCCACCGTGCGCGACGCGGATCTCATCATTGTCTTGCGGGAAGGCGAGATCATCGAACGCGGCTGCCACGAAGAGCTGCTGGCGCAGCGGGGTGTCTATTACGAACTCAACCAGCGCCAGATGCTGGAAGAATCACTGGCGGCCATGGGGTGAAACGGCGATGAGCATGCATGAAGATGAAATCATGGGCAAAGCCTACGACAGCCGTCTGATGAAACGGCTGTTGCGCTACCTCCTCCCCTACCGCTGGCAGGTCGTGATCGCGGTGATCATTCTGCTCATCGGCTCGCTGGCGGAGTTGATGCTGCCCTGGCTCACCAAGGTGGCCATCGATAAATACATCGCGACGAAAGCGCTGCGCGGCCTGGCGCTGATCGCCCTCCTTTATTTCATGGTGCTGCTGGTGCAGATGGTGTTCGGGTTTCTGCAGACCTGGTTGACGCAGAGGATCGGGCAGAAAGTCATGTACGATCTGCGCAACGAGATTTTCAGTCATGTGCAGCGCCTGCCGCTCTCCTATTTCGACAAGAATCCCGTCGGCCGCATCGTCACCCGCGTCACCAACGACGTCGAGACCCTCAACAGCATGCTCTCCAGCGGCGTGGTGACCATCTTTGGCGATGTCTTTGTGCTCCTCGGCATCGTCGTCATCATGCTGCTCTTCAACTGGCGCCTGGCGCTGCTGACGTTCACGGTGCTGCCGCTGATCCTGTACGCCAGCCACTGGTTCCGCATCCACGTGCGCGAGTCGTTCCGGCAGGTGCGCATCCGCATCGCGCGCATCAACAGCTATCTCCAGGAGAACATCATGGGGATGGCCACGGTGCAGATATTCAACCGCGAAAAGAAAAACTTTCAGCGCTTCGACGCGCTCAACGCCGATCATCTCCAGGCCTATCTCCAGACCATCTACTACTATGCGGTTTTTTATCCGGTGATCGAATTGATCAGCGCCGCGGCCATCGCCCTGATTTTGTGGTACGGCGGCTTGCAGGTCATCGATGGCGCGCTGACGCTGGGCGTGGTGGTCGCGTTTATCCAGTATGCGCAGCGTTTCTTTCAACCAATCCGCGATCTCTCGGAAAAATATAACCTGATGCAGGCGGCCATGGCCTCCAGTGAACGCATCTTCAAGTTGCTGGATACCCCGCAACAGGCTTTTGTGCCGCAAGAGGCCCTCGCGCTGCCGCCCGCCTGCGGCGAGATCGAATTCCGCGACGTCTCGTTCGGCTACAACGAATCGGAAGAGGTGCTCAAAAAAATCAGTTTCAGGATCAACTGCGGCGAAAAAGTGGCGATCGTCGGCGCCACCGGCGCGGGCAAAACCACCCTCATCAATCTCATCAACCGCATGTATGAACCTACCCACGGCCGGATTCTGCTCGATGGCGTCGATACGCAGCGCATGGCCCTGGCGCAGCTGCGCAGGCGGGTGCGCATGGTGCTCCAGGATGTCTTTATTTTCTCCGGCACGGTGGAATACAACATCCGCCTCGGCGATCAATCGGTCCCCATGGAGCGGGTCATCCAGGCCGCCAAAGACGTCCGCGCCGATGACTTTATCAGCCGTCTGCCCGAAGGCTACCAGACAGAATTGAGCGAACGCGGCAGCAACCTCTCGGTGGGACAGAAACAGTTGATCTCTTTCGCCCGCGCCCTGGTCTTCGACCCGGAAATTCTCATCATGGACGAAGCCACCTCATCGGTCGACACCGAAACCGAAATTCTGCTGCGCGAAGCCACCAACCGCCTCATGACCGGGAGAACCTCCCTCATCATCGCGCACCGCCTGTCGACGATTCAAAACGTCGACTGGATTCTCGTGCTGCACAAAGGCGAAGTGCGCGAAATGGGCACCCATGAAGAGCTTTTGGCGCAAAAGGGCATCTATTACCGCCTCTATCAGTTGCAGTACCATTTCAACCATTAGCCTCGATGCCGCCATCGGGACAGGAGGGCTATGAGCAACAGGAATCACTCTCTCCGCTTCATCACAGGCACGAGCCTGCACGCAGCGGTGTTGCTGTTATGGATCGCGCTCTCCGCCTGCAGCGCTGCACGCGATGCGGTTTGGAAACCGCGCTGCATCTTGACGCAGTCGCCGCATCCCCGGAAACACATCGATTGGTCCAGAGAAAACATCTACTTTCTCCTCATCGACCGTTTCCACAACGGCGATCCCGGCAACGACGCGGGCAACCATCCCGCCAGTTACGTGCCATATGATCCGCAGCAGAAAAATCATGAAGCGTTGAAGACCTATCAGGGCGGCGACCTCCAGGGCGTCATCGACCGGCTCGATTATCTCCACGGCCTCGGCGTGACCACGCTCTGGCTCTCGCCGGTGTTCGACAACAGCGACAGCTCTTTCATGGGCTGGTGGCCCTATCACGGCTATCATCCCATCGATTTTTACAGCGTCGACGAACATTTCGGCGACATGGCGTTGCTCAAACGGCTGGTGCAGGAGGCGCACGGCCGCGGCATGAAGGTACTCCTCGATATGATCTACAACCATGTCGCCCCGGATCACCCCTGGGTGACGGATATGCGGCTGTGGGAGGATGCCGGCTATAAACACTGGTTCCATCCCCACAGCGGCAGCGACGGCAGCACCAGCATTCAGGACTGGGGGGATCAGGAGCAGCTGGAAAAGCGCGAACTCAACGGCCTGCCTGATTTGGACCAGGCGAATCCGGAAGTCTATGCGTTTCTGTTCGATGTCTCGAAATACTGGATTACGGAAACCAATTGCGATGGCTTCCGGCTGGACGCGGTCAAGCACATATCGCCCGATTTTTGGCGCAGGATTTGCGCCGACCTCCACGCTTTTGCGGGGGAGGATTTTCTCCTCCTCGGCGAGGTATTTGCCGGAGAGACAGACTATGTGGCGCGCTATGAGAACCTGGGCTTCAACGCCCTCTTTGACATACCGCTCTATTATACCATCAACCGCGTCTTTGCCCAGGGCGGGGTGATGCCGCTGCTGAGCGAGCAGACTGCCCAAAACCGCGCGGCCTACAAGAACGTCCTGCTCTCGCAGGTGATCGACAACCACGACGTCGCCCGCTTCAGTCACTGGGCGGGCACCGACGCCGGAGAAAAGATGCGGATGGCGCTGGCATACGCGTTTTCGCAGCCGGGGATTCCGATGCTCTATTACGGCAACGAAGTGGCGCTGGAGGGCGCGGCGGCGGCGCATGAGCAGACCGGCTCGGGCCAGGATTATCTCAACCGCTTGCCCATGCCCTGGGAGCGCGTTGCAGGCGCCGATGCGGATCTGGTGGATTACACCCGGCGGATCGTGCAGTTGCGCCATGCGCATGCGGCGCTGCGCAGTACCAACCTGGCCGAAGTGTATCAGGATTACGGGGTCTATGCCTATGTCAAATACACGGCGGAAGAGGCGCTGCTGCTGGTTTTCTCGAATTCTTCGGTCGCCGAATCGCGCGCGATCCCGCTGCCCCGCGGGGTGTTTGCCGCGCCATCGTCCTGGCGGGAATTGCTCGACGGCGGCCTGCATCGCAGTGAAAACGACACCCTGCACCTGGCGCTGGCGCCGTATGAGGTCATGATCCTCTCGCCGCAAGACCACTGGCGGCCGCACAAGCTCATTGCCATGCCGTGGCGCTGCGATTTCACGCCGCGTATCAGCGCCGACATGAAATGGATCACGTTCAGCTACTCGGGGCAAGCGCAAAGCGTGGTGGTGGCGGGTGATTTCAACGGCTGGTCGGCGGCGACGCATCCGCTGACCCGGTCGCCTTATGGAGTCTGGGAGGTATCACTGCCGCTGAAGAAGGGCCGCTACCGCTACAAGCTGGTGCTCGACGGCAGCCGTTGGCTTCCCGATCCCGGCGCTGCGGAGAGCGAACTGGATCCCTACGGAGACCAGAATTCGGTGATCAGCGTGGAGTAAAGTCGGTAAAGTCGGGGTCGGACCAGGACAACCTATTAAAAATCATTTATTTATTTGGTTTTTGTTTTGAAAATTGAGCACAAAAAACATCAATTTTAGGGCAAAAGTGATTATGAAATTTTCACTTCATTATTTCCTGGCAATACATGGATGATAGCAGGAGCAAGAGTTCGAGTTCGATAAAAACCAGCGGGCTCACGCAGAATATAGATATCTTTCTCATTCTCGATGTCATGCCTGCGCCCGCGACTCCCCATTTTTTCCTGGTACCGCTGAATAAAAGTCTCACATCCCACCGCAAGTCCTTCGCTCCAATATGCTTCTCGCGGCAGGCCCAGCAGCTTTTCCTCTATTGCCCTTGCATAGATTCGCCGAAACTCATCAAGTTGCGCGATTCTGAGGTTCTGCAGGACAGCATCCATATCGATTATTTTATATTGGGATGTCCCAGCCATCAGTTCCTGATATCCGCAAAAATGCCATTCGGCAGGATGTCGAACTACGCCGGCACGGACCATGTTGAGATCGATATATGCCATGCAATTCAATAAATATCCTTCCGTGTCGATCGCTGTGGCGTGATATCGGTCTTGCCAAAAAGCTCCGGTACGTCCTTTGTATTCGTTGTATTCTTGTCCTGTTCGTCCTGCGATGAGCTGCATGCTTTTTGCGATATTGACCGCTGATCTACTCGAAGATAAAATCAGATGGATATGGTTCATGGTGACGGTATAGTTGAGGACGATTAGGTGAAATCGTGATTTTGCCTCAGAGAGCCACTCAAGCCATCGTCTTTTTGTCCAATCGAATTTGAGCAAAAATGTGCGATCGTGGCACCGATGGGTGATATGATAGCAATACCCTGGCAGAAAGTTGCGATTTGCGCGCGGCATTTTAAAATTGCCACTCCTGTGATGACTCAAGTATATAATTTATAAGGGACATTTTAATTCGACACCAAGTTATCTTATTTTAAATCAATATATTGTCTTGGTCCGACCCATATTTTAGTTGTTCATCGACTCCTTGCGGCAGCCGGGATAAATGTGGTGCGCTTCATCGTACAGAGAGGCATTTCCCAAAAAAGCCTCGATCTCTGCGATGTGCTGCGCCACTTTGGCCTGATAGAGCGCGCTGGTCGCCTCATCAAAATAGCAGAAGGGACAGTAGGACGTCGAGGTCTTGATATTATTGACCGAAATCTCAAAACGGCCGAGATTGGCATCCCAGGTACCCGGACTGCCCAGAGTATCACCCGTTGCAACGATATCATTAACCGCAAAGCGGGGATTTTTCACATGGTCGTAACACACGGCCCAGTCTTCGTCATAAATGGATTGCACCAGCATTTCATAGTCCTGGGTGTCCTGTTGATAGGTTTTAAAGAGCACCTTGCCGTCGGCTACGGCAAACACCGAAGCGTCCTTGCGGATTTTGTATTCAAAAGTGGGCAGTTCCTTGGTTGTGCCGCCACCCGCGCTGACCACGGCGGCGAACTCGTAAAACACTTTGCCATAAGAAGTGTTAAAAATAAAATCTCCGGCGCGTTTGGTTGCTGCATTGAACGGCGCAAATGTGACGCCGAGGTTGTAAATGGCGAATGTCGGTTTTTCATCCGTATAGGTGGGCGGCAGCGATTCGACGCGGCAGCCTGAAGCAGTCTGATTCTTTTCATCATAAAGGGTTGCGTCTCCCTTAAAAGACTCCCAATCGCGCATATGCTGCGCGATGTTGGAGCACATGCCTGTGGCCAGATCGGAGCGTAAATGGGAGATGGGGCAGTAGGCGAGTCCTGTCGTGAATTTTTTCAGCAAGATGGCGACGCGGCCCAGTGAGGCGTTCCAGGCGCCGGGATTTCCAAGCACATCGCCGGCCCTGACTGTATCACCTGCAGCAAAGCGCACATTGGTGAGGTGGGAATAGATGATCTCCCACTGCGGGTCATCGGTGCAGACCATGGCGAGTTCTGCATCCGTGCCGCCGGGATGCGGCCCCGCCCGTTCAACGACGCCGTTGGCGATGGCCCGAATGGACACCTCTTTCGGAAGACGATATTCAAAGCACGGCAGCCGGCCGGTTGAAGTGCGCAGCGAATCACCGAATTCCCGGAACACCTTGCGTTCTGCGGCGGAGAAGAGAAAATCGCCAGCGCGGTTGCTGGAGCGATTCCAGGGGGCGAAGGAGACGCCCAGATTGTAAATGAAACCGGTCACGGGCGGATCGACATCAATAATAACGGACGGATCGTCCGTATCATCGCCGTCGCTTTCGGTGGTGCTCTTTTTCTCCGAACAGCTCAGGGCAGTCAAGATCAGTCCTGAACATAAAAAAAGGCCGAACCAGACGGCTGACCTCCTTGTACGTGTCGCATGTTTGCCGGAAAATAACCAGCCGAGAAAATGAGATAACAGGTTCATATCATGATCCTCCTGCCTTCTATTAGCAAAATAACCAATCGAACATAAAAAAGCAAGTGATAGAAAAAATAAAACAGCACTTTGCCGCCCACGCAGAGCGTGGGCGGGAGCAGCAGAGCGCAGGCGGGAGTGCCCCGATGCGTTCTGGCGTCAGCCGCCGGACAGCGCCGCCCAGGAAGAGCATGGTCGGGGGTAAATTCAGTCCGGGACTGCGGCTTCTTGTTGCCCTCGCCCGCGGCCGGAGTGGCTATCGCACTCTGCTCCTGTCTGGCCAGTCATTTGGCGCTGGACAGCCATTCATTATTTTCTTGTTATTTCGTTGATAAATAAATATATTAAGCCGATTAAATCCGCAACGGGGCGGATCGACAGGCACTGGAGCCAATCATCGCCGCAAAAGCCTCACTTGAATTTAGCACCCTCTGCATCCTCGCCCC
>DCUM01000098.1:0-7639 GCA_002327255.1 bacterium UBA2214
CAGAATCCCGACAACCAGATCGTTTCAGCCACGGTGGAGCGGGAGATCGCCTTCGGACTTGAAAATCTCGGTGTCCCCTATGAAGAGATGCATCGCCGCGTCGAAGAGATGCTGCAGCGTTTTGATCTGCTGCCGCTGCGACGCAAGTCGCCCCATTATCTCTCCGGTGGCGAAAAACAGCGCCTGGCCCTGGCTGCGGGCCTGGCCATGCGGCCGCGCTATGTGATTCTGGATGAGCCGACCTCGCTGCTGGACCCGCAGCACCGCAGCGATATTCTGGATATCTTGCAGACCTGGCATCGCCGGGAAAAGATTGCCACGGTGCTGGTCACCCAATTCGCCGAAGAGGCGCTGCTGGCTGAAAGGCTGCTGCTCTTTCATCGCGGCCGCATCCATTTGCAGGGTGCGCCCGCAGTGATTTTTGCGCAGTTGCCGGAACTGGAACGGATCGGCCTCGAGGCGCCGCTGTCGGTCTACCTGGAACAGGCATTGGCCGGACTTTAAAGTTCAGGCAGGATGCGAGGCGATGCGCACACACCGGGCAGACGGATCATTCTCGATTTGTTTTTTAATTTTTTTCCTTGTATATTAGCAGAGTGAGGCGACATACCTTTGGAACATGACCCCTGATTATCGAGGAGCTCTCCATGCGCAGATTGTCCATTCTCTCCATATTCTGCCTGCTGATTGCCGCGTCTTCCCTGATGGGACAAGACTATGCCGCTTTTTTTACCGATAGCACCATGCGCGTTGATTATTATCACACGGGAACCGACACGAGCGAAATCTACAGCCTCGATCAGGTCTGCCTGGAGGGACCCTGGCCGGGCAGCAAAACCCGGTGCATCGATGTCCTGGGGCTGGGCAAATATCTCGCCCAGGTCCATGATTTTGAAACCGGCCAGCTTTTATTCAGCACCAGCTACAACACCGTATTTGGCGAATGGCAGACCACGGCGGAGGCAATCGCCGGGATTCCGCGTACGATGCATGAAACAGTTCGTTTTCCCTTCCCGAAAAAACCGGTCAAACTGGTCATCTCGAGCCGTGACCGCCGCAATGCGTTTTCGGAACGCTTCACCACCGTGATCGATCCCCATTCCCGTTTCATCCATCGTGAGGTCAAGCACTTGCCCTTCAAGGTGACCCAAGTGCTGTTCAACGGCGATCCTGCGCAAAAGGTGGACGTGCTCATTCTGGGCGACGGGTACACGCAGAAGGAATCCAAACTCTTTCTCGATGATGTGGAGCGCTACCAGAAGCGGTTGTTTTCGGTGTCGCCGTTCAGGGAGCGCAGGCAGGATTTCAATGTCCGGGCGATTCAGGCGGTGTCCCCGGAGTCCGGCATCGACGATCCGCGCGCCGGTGTCTGGAAGAATAATCTTCTCGGTACGACCTATAATTCCCTCGATCTGCAGCGATATGTATTGACTCTGGAGAACCGCGCGGTGCGGGATATCGCAGCGCTGGCGCCTTATGATGCCATATGCATTATATTCAATGCGCCGGGATATGGCGGCGGCGGCATCTACAACTGGTATTCCACCTGTTACGCCGGCAAGAGCAAAGAGATACCCGAATGGTGGTCGCTGTATGTTTTCGTGCACGAATTCGGGCATTCGTTCGCCGGATTGGGGGATGAATACTATTCTTCCGATGTGGCCTACAACGAATTCTATCCCCTGGGCATCGAACCGGTGGACCCGAATCTGACGGCGCTGCTGGATCCGGAAAATATCAAATGGAAGCACATGATTCAACCCGGCACGCCGCTGCCAACCCCCTGGGGCAAGGCATTGTACGATTCGTTGAGCCAGTCCTTGCGCACAGCCGGCGCAGACCGCAAGCCGATCCTGGCGCGTATGGACAGCATTCGCACGGCCATCCCGGTTTCCAGGGTGGGCGCTTACGAGGGCGCGGGATATGCCAGCAACGGGCTCTATCGGCCTGCCATCGATTGCATCATGTTCTCGAAAAATATCGTTCCTTTCTGCCCGGTTTGCGAGCAAGCCATCAACCGGGTCATCGATACACTGGTTAAGTAGGCGGATCGAATTGCCATGATGGGCCGGCCTCTGCATACCTTTTTTTCCCTGGGCGAACTGACCAGCCTGCAGCAACTGCAGGATTCTTTTGCCGCCCAGAAACAGATGGCGATCGCCCTGTTCTCCCCATCCGGAGACCTGCTGGGCAAGCCGTCGGCGCATCACCAATTGCCGGCGGAGCTGGAAGCGCTGTTGAGCCCCTTCTCGAACTTTATTTTACTGAATCCGCCGCACTTTTCCGGTCTCGGCCTTCAGGATGGCAATACGGTGTTTGCCACTTTTTTTACGGGCAGCATCCAGCGGGCCATCGTGCCGGTGATGGTGCAACGCCAACTCGCCGGCGCCGCGCAGATCATTGCCTTCAATGATGCCGGCTCTTTTGACCGGCAACGCTGGAGATATATCCTCGATGGCTTTGCCTGGAACGAGGTGAGTTATCTCGCCTTTCTCGACGACCGGCCGCAAGGCCTCATGAGCGAATTGATGCAAAATGCCGCGCTCTTTCAGGCACAGCTCATCGACCTCCTCGACACAGGAGATCGCCGCAGCAAATATAACTTCGGCCAGGAACCCGCACCGCTGCAGCCCCTCTCCGCTGAAATGATGTTCCTCACCAACTGCCGCGGCGATATCCTCACGGCTTGCGATGGCATGGTGCAATTGCTCAAATACGATACTGCCTCCGAGATGGCAGGGCTGAATGCCATCGTTCATCTTACCGTCAATGCAGGGGATCAGGAACAACTCGCAGCGCAGCTCAAGGATTCCGGCAGCGATATCCGCAAGGCGGTCCGGGTCCATTGCAAGGATGGGTCTCTGCTGCAAATCGACTGGATCGTCCAACCGCAACGGGATGATCAGGAGCAGCAGGTGGGATGGCGCTGGAATGCCGCTGGAGCCATTCCCGTGCTGGAATCTGAACTCTTATCCTCCCCTGCAACCGAGTCTCTGCCGCTGGAAAAGCTGGAAGAGGATGACTCGGCCTATTCCCGTGTCCGCAGTGCGATCCATCAACGGGCCGCGGGCGAAGGCGCACAGCAAGGGGCCGTTGGGGTCGCAGGCGAAGAGGATTCGGCACAGAGCGCAGAGGATCATCAGGATGTCTCTCCGGAACAATTATCGTTTTTGAATGAACTGAAACTGCCTGTTTTCGCCATCGATGCGGACGGGCGCATCATTGTCTGGAACAAGCCGCTCGAGGCGCTGCTGCACATTCATGATGCGGCCGTTCTCGGGATGTCTTTTGCCCATCTCCTCGTGGAAGATTCTCTCAAACTCTGGCAGCAGTGGCTGTTTGATTTTCGCATCGACAAGGATGCGGTTGATTACAAGCCCGCTGCCCGGATTTATCTTCTCGATAACAGCGGTGACGCTTTTGCCTTGCGTCTCGAACTGACCAAACACGCGGTGATGGATACGCAAGTGATCTCTGCCCTGGTGGCCTCCTGCGAAAAGGCAACGATTCCTGTGCGCGCCGTGGTGATTGATGAACCGCCCTCAACCTCCGATTCAAGCGGTTCCAGGACGCCGGGCCTTCTCCCGCAAGAGAGATGGCGGGGCGGGGAAGCGTTTGTCGCGCTGTTGGAAAGCGCGTGGACGCCACTCTACACCCTCCTGCAGCGTCTCGGCGGCGAACGCATCGCTGAGCCCGCTCTGCGGGAGTTGGTGCTCGGTGCCGTGCAAAATAGCGAGCACTTCTCCCGCTTGCTCCAGGAAGCCGGATATGCCAGCGGAGCGATTCCCTTGCACAAGATAGCCGTCAATCTGCCGCGCCTCGTCCGTCACGCCGCCAATACGCAGGGTACCTTGTTCGATCATCCCCGCACCATCGAATGGCAGATCGAGAACGAAGGGATCACGATCGAAGCGGATCTGGTCATCACGTTTCATATGCTGGTCTATCTGCTCGAATTCATCCGCCGCCACCAGCTCTCCGGGACGCCGCTGCGTATTCAGGTGAGCACAGCGGCGTGGCCCGCAACCGCCGGGATCGACAACAAACAGCAGGCAGCGGTGCTTCTGGAAATCAGTCTGGAAGATGCGGGCTTGAAGATTCCCCCCCTCGCGCAGTGGCCCTGGCCGCTCAGCGGCCAGGGGGATTTGGATCTGGCGGCGGTCCATGCGATCGCAGAGGCGCAGGGGAGCGAAATACGGGTTCATTCCGGGCATCATGGCAAACATGCATTCCGCTTCTTCTGGCCGGCCGCCCGCGTCAACAAAAAACGTCCGCAGCACACCAGCACGGTGCTGGTGATCGAGGACGAGCCCGGTATCGTGCAGATGAATACGCTTATGCTCGAGCATGCCGGCTACCACGTCTATGCGGCTTTGTCCGGACAGGAAGGGATGAAACTGTTGCAGGCGCATGAGACGGAAATCGGCGCCATTCTGCTCGATTGGCAACTCCCCGATATGACCTGTGAGGAGCTCATGGACGGCATTCATGCGCTGACCTCGACCCCTGTCATTCTCTCCAGCGGCTTCATTCCGGACGCGGAGATGACCCGCATTCTGGAAAAGCACCAGGCCATATTCCTGCAAAAACCCTATATGCTCGCCACCCTGGCCAAGACCATCGACAAGGTCATGCACCGCGGATGATTCGGGAAATACAACCTCCCGCTTGATTTTCGCGTTTTGAATGGTTATTTTTAAATGCGGGAAAATCATTCGGCCCGACCCATTCACAAGCCGCTGCGGGCGCAGGGGTCGCCGGAACGAGACGAGTTATTTGATTTGCCCTGCGCCTCCCGGCCTCTGTGGCGCAGATTACTGCACGCCAGGAGTCAACCATGCGATCTGCTCTGCAAAAATGGATCACCCTTGGAGGGATGGGTTTCCTCCTGCTCTCCTGTGCCGCCGGCCATCACGGTGACCTTCGCGTTTTAAACAGTGACATCCGCACGGTCATGCTGACCCAGCCGCAGAGTTTTTTCCATGTCGATACGGCCGCCTATCCGCGCCATGACAAAAATCTGCCCATCGGCATGTTCGATTCCGGAAGCGGCGGCCTCACCGTCCTCGATGCCGTAGTCAATTTTGATGGCTTTGATAACGAGGATCACACGCCCCGGGGTGATGGCATCGCCGATTTCAGTCGCGAGAAATTCATCTATCTCGGCGATCAGGCCAACATGCCTTACGGCGACTATGCCCTCGAAGACAACCTCCCGCTGCTGAAAGAGCATATCTTCAAGGATCTGCAGTTCCTCCTCGGCAGTCGCTATTACCGCACGCCGGCCAGCAAGGAGCCCGAAAGGGACAAACTCCCGGTCAAGGCCATTGTCATCGCCTGTAATACGGCAACCGCATTTGGCAAAAAAGATATTGAAGCCTTTATGGATCACGCCCGACTGCCTGTAAAAGTTATCGGCGTCATCGATGCGGGCGTACGCGGCGCCCTGGTGCATTTGCGTCCATCCGAGGATGGGGCCATCGCCGTCATGGCCACGCCCGGCACCGTATCCTCCAAGGGGTATCCGCAGGCGCTGCGCGAGCAGATGGCCGCGCTGGGTTACAGCGGACACATCGAGATTTTTCAGCAGCCCGGACACGGCCTGGCCGGCGCCATCGACGGAGAGGGCGCATTCTTGGACCACGAAGCGACGGCGCCGCGCGCACAATACAAAGGCCCCGCCCTGGCGCATGCGCACGCGGTCATCGATGCGACGATACTGCACCGTTACGGATTCGATTACTCGGAAAATCGCATGCTCATCGACGGCGCATCGGAAGCACCGCGTGCACTGCAGATCAATGCCATCGAAAACTATATCGCCTACAATCTCGTCTCGCTGCTGGAGCAGCTGCGCCGGGCGCCCACGTCCCCTCCCCTCAAAGTCATCATCCTTGGCTGCACGCACTATCCCTTTTATGAGGAGGTCTTCAGGGCCAAACTGGCTGCCCTGTACGATTATCAGGAACAGGGCCTGTACGTCTACCGGCCCTGCATGGCCGCTGAAATTGTTCTGGTCGATCCGGCCATCCATACCGCGCGCGAGCTCTATGAGCACCTTGAGGCGCGGCAGTTGCTGGCGGACAACCGGCTGGCGCAGAGCGCGTTTTTCATCAGCGTGCCGAACCGGGATAATCCGGCGGTGGTGGTGGACGCGGCGGGTAATTTCACCTGGGACTATAAATACGGCCGCCGCGCCGGGGAGATTCAGGAATACGTCAAGTGCGTGCCCTTCAGCCGGGAAACAGTGCCGCTGGAGACTCAAAAGCGGTTGCAACGATCCATTCCGAAAACCCATGAATTGATCGAATTGTTTATGGGGCGGGGGAATTGAAGCGGCGGACGCCGGGCGGGTTGAGGCGNNGACCGCATGGTGTTGTTGACCCTGGACCGGCATTTTGAAAAAATTGAGGGGTTGTTGCTGTTCAAACTTAAAATTTTTCATCCTGTTGAAGAAATATTTATCCCTTGATTTTTGTATTACTAACGAATTGAACACCTGAATATGCGACCCTTACGAGGATCAACATGGAAAAAAAGAAGTTACTGGAAATGTACCGCATGATGCTGCTGATCCGCCGTTTCGAGGAGCGCACGGCGCAGATGTACGGCATGCAAAAGATCGGCGGTTTTTGTCACCTCTATATCGGTCAGGAGGCCGTCGGCGTCGGCGCGGTCGCGGCGCTGCGTCCCGGCGACCAGTTCATCTCCGCCTATCGCGACCACGGTCACATCCTCGCCATGGGCGGTGATCCCCAGGCGGTGATGGCCGAGCTTTTCGGCAAGGCGACCGGCGTCTCCAAAGGCAAGGGGGGCTCAATGCACCTCTTCGACGTGGAAAAGGGCTTTTACGGCGGGCACGGCATCGTCGCCGGACAGCTGCCGGTGGCCACGGGCATGGCCTTCGCCGCCAAATACCGCAAGGAGGATCGCGTCGTGCTCTGTTCCATGGGCGAGGGCACGGTGCACCAGGGCGCCTTTCACGAATCCCTGAATCTCGCCAAACTGTGGCGCCTGCCGGTGATCTATCTCATCGAAAACAACCGCTACGGCATGGGCACGCCGCTGGAACGCGCCTCCGCGGTGTGGGATTTGTCGCAAAAAGCGTGCTCCTACGACATGGCGCGCGCCACCGTGGACGGCATGGATGTGCTCGCGGTGCATCAGGTCGTCTCCGAAGCCGTCACCCGCGCCACCCGCGACGGCGAACCGACGCTGATCGAGGCGCGCACCTACCGCTTCCGCGGCCATTCGATGTCCGATCCGGTGCACTCCCACTATCGCACCAAGGAAGAGGTGGAGGAGCAGAAGAAGCAGGATCCGATTCTCATTTTCCAGGATCATCTGCTCAAGAAAAAAGTGCTGACCCAGGCGCTGGTCAAACAGTATGAGGATGAGATCAAAAAAGTCGTCCTCGATGCGGTCGATTTTGCGGAAAAGAGTCCGCTGCCGGAACTGGAAGAGCTGTACACTGAAATTTATTCGTAACTATCTCATTAACCGATAGAGAGCATACCATGCCAGAGATAACTTTTCGTGAAGCTTTGAATCAGGCCATGGCCGAAGAGATGGAGCGCGATCCCAACGTCTTCCTCATGGGCGAAGAGGTGGGATATTACCAGGGCGCCTACAAGGTGAG
>DCUM01000098.1:7739-13328 GCA_002327255.1 bacterium UBA2214
GCCAAGCTGCGCTACATGTCCGGCGGCCAGATCAGGATGCCGATCGTCTTCCGCGGCGCCAACGGTGCGGCGCACCAGCTCGGCGCGCAGCATTCGCAGTCGCTGGAGGCGTGGTTTTGTCACATCCCCGGACTCATCGTCATGGCGCCGAGTGTGCCGGCCGACGGCAAGGGCATGCTCAAGACGGCGATCCGTGATGACAATCCCGTCATTTTTATCGAGAGTGAAGTGGCCTATGGCTACAAGGGCGAAGTGCCCGGAGGCGAGCACATCGTCCCCATCGGCGTCGGCGATATCAAGCGCCCGGGCAAGGATGTGACCATCGTGGCGTGGTCCAAGATGATCCATGTCGCCCTGGAAGCCGCCAACATTCTCGCCACAGAAGGCATCGAGGCGGAGGTGGTCGATCCGCGCACCCTGCGGCCGCTGGATGAGCAACTGCTGGTGAGTTCGGTGGAAAAGACCAACCGCTGCGTCATCGTCGAGGAGGGCTGGCCCTATGCGGGCGTGGGCGCCGAGATCGCCCACCGCATCTACATCAATGCCTTTGACCATCTCGATGCGCCGATTCTGCGCGTCACCAGCGAGGATGTGCCCATGCCCTATGCCGCCAACCTGGAGCATGCGGTGCTGCCGAACGCACAGAAGGTGGCCGCCGCCGCGAAAAAAGTACTCTACGTCTAGCTTATCAACGGAGAAAGAATATATGGCGAGTAAACTCACCATGCCGAAGCTCAGCGACACCATGACCCTGGGTGTGCTGCTGAAGTGGCTCAAGAAAGAGGGAGAGCAGGTCGAGGCCGGCGAAGTGATCGCCGAGGCGGAGAGCGACAAGGCGACGATGGAATTGGAAGCCTTCGATGCGGGTACGCTGCTCAAGATCGTCGTCCCCGCAGGCGGCCAGGTGCCGGTGGGCGGTCTTCTCGCGGTTATTGGTGAAAAGGGCGAGGATATTGCGGAATTGCTCAGCACGCCGGCGACGCCGGCGCCGGAGACTTTGTCAGCGTCGCCGGCCACGAAAGCAGAGCCCATCCCGGCAGCGCCGCTTCCCGATGTGACACCTGGCGATGAACTCATCACCACCGACTCGGTGCGCATCAAGGCCTCGCCGCTGGCGCGTAAAATTGCGACGGAAAAAGGCATCGATTTGCGCCGTGTGCCGGGCAGCGGCAGCGGCGGCCGCATCATCAGCCGCGATCTCGCCGCGCTGCCGGCAGCCAAAAACGCGGCGCCGACGCCGGTGGTTGCCGCGGCGCCCGTCAGCGAGCAGCCGCTCAACACCATGCGCACGGCCATCGCCACGCGCATGACGCAGAGCAAAACCACCGTGCCGCATTTCTACCTCACCATGGAGATCGACATGGGCAAGATGGTAGCCCTGCGCACCGAAATGAATGCGGCGCAGAGCGACGTCAAGATCAGTTTCAACGATCTGATCGTCAAGGCTTCTGCCGCGGCATTGCTGAAACATCCACGCGTCAATGGTTCCTTTGCCGGCGACAAATTCATCCTGCATCATCAGGCCGATATCGGCCTGGCGGTGGCGCTGGAGGATGGCCTGATCACAGCGGTGGTGCGCGACTGCGGCGCCAAAGGCGTCGCCCAGCTGGCCCGGGAAGCGCGCGCACTCATCGACAAGGCCAAGGAGCGCAAATTGACGCCCGACGAGTATACCGGCTCCACCTTTACCATCACCAATCTCGGCATGTTCGATATCGAGGCATTCAGCGCCATCATCAATCCCCCTGAGGCGGCGATCCTGGCTGTGGGTGCGATTGTGGAAAAGCCGGTAGTGGTTCAGGGAGAGATCGTCATCGCTCATCGCATGAAGGTGACGCTTTCCTGCGATCACCGCATCGTCGATGGCGCCACGGGCGCGTTGTTCCTCAAAACGTTGAAGAACTATCTTGAAAATCCTGCATTGTTATTATTGTAACCAACCTGGAGGCTTTCCATGGCTAGAAGCAAGAGCAAACACAAACGCAAACAGATGATCATGCGGCAGAAACGGCGTGCCTATCTAAAGCGTCACAAAGTGGTGGTGAAAAAGAGCAAAACGGTGAGGTAGAATTTGCAGCCCCCGGGCGTCCCCGAGACCCCGGGGTTTTTTGTGGCCGCAAGGCACGCGGCAACGGGATCGGGTGCGGGTCAATATGTCAATGATCCGGGAAGGTCTGACTTGCGGGGTGAGGCGGTACCATGGCAAGTTATGATCCCTGATCGATAGTGTTTGGCCGCACACCTCACAAACCGGCCGCCCCCTGTCGCAGCCATTTGCGCACCTGACCCTTATAGTTAGCCCGGATGCGTAAAAACGTCTCATTATACTGCCCGGTTTTAAAATCCGGAAAGGCATAGGGTGCCGGCTGATAGACTCCCCGCTCGTAGCGCAGCGTCAAATCCGCGTAGATGCCCTGATCGAGATAGATTTTATGCGCATTGTACTTGGCGGAGGCCAGCACCATTTTGTCGTAATCCATATAGCCCGGATCGAGATTCACCTTGCGCAGTCCCTGCAGCGCCACTTCTTCTTCGATGCGGTTGCAGGTGATCTTGATGGCCGCCAGGGCGCCGGGATTGATGAGATCACGAAACGAGCAGAAGAGCCGCCGGATGGGTGTTCCCATTTCCGCCACATAATAATCCGTCACCGAGAAGGGAAAAACCGGACTGGTGAAATCGATGTGGCCGAATTGTTCGTTGAGAATCCGAAAAGCGGCCTGCAGCAACGCCTCGTCGCTGTAGAGGATGCCGCAAATCAGTTTGACCGGAATGGGTTCTTGGGGTTCCATGGATAGGCTATTGATTCGTAGTAGAGACAGTTTTCGGCCGGAATAGGCCGTGTATTTGCTCGAGTTCCATGTTTTCCGCCATCGCCAGTTGCGCCCTTTCGAGCAGTTCGGGTTCGATCGCGAAGAGCTGCGAGACGACATCATAATAGTCATCCTGCAGGCGTTTTTTTCTTTTTCCCTGAGGGGTGGCGACCTGAAGATAGTTGTCATGCACATAGACCAGGCCATCCGGACGCAGCTGCGTCAGGCAGATGCCGTGCATGGTGCCTTGATAGAAAGAGGCGAGCCAATGGCCGGTGAATTCCCCGATGGGGGTCGGACGGTCACAGAAGGTGTAACGCAGTTGGATGGTCTGGCGGTCGAAGGTGTAGAGCTGATAAAACTCCCGGCTGCGGTCGAATTTGACCTCGACGCCGGTGTGCGGGGTACGGTAGAGACGTGACTTGTCCGGGTGGAGTTCCATTGCCTGCATTAAAAGGTAACCGGGATCGGCGAGATACTTTTTCTCCGTCAGTTGTACCACTACGGCGCAGTGCACGTTCTGCCGCGCTCCCATGTCCGCCATGACGATATGGCTGTTATAGCCCATCTGCATCAAAATGCTTTGCAGGAAATAGGAGAGGGAAAAACAGGTGCCGCCGAGATGGTGACGGGCGAAATCTTCCATGACCTCTTCGGGGAGCCGGATGCGCTCCAGGGAGAGAAAGTGGCGATTCAGTTTGAGAATCTTGCTGAGATTCTCATAGGGCAATGCAGAAAAGCGGGACAGGATATTTTCGAGAAAAGTCAAGCCGGGGGTTCGCGGCACCAGTCCAAAATGGGCGAGAAAATGCTTCACGGCCTGGGGATGGTGATAGGGTTGTTGCAGTAGTGTGCGCGTGTCTGTCATGATGCCTGTTCCTGCCATGCTCATCTTCTTTTTACTATTATAATCATTCGCGGTGAAAATTAAAAGCATTTTGTGTGCTGCCTGCAACGGACGGCGTTCAGGCTTGCCCCACGGTGTAACATGCATCACAAAAATTCTTTAATTGAACCGCAAAACGCTAAAAAAATAACTTTTCTATTGCTTCTTTTTTAGAGATTGATTATATATAACTAATCCTTCATGTGAGAGACGTTTTTTGCCAAATAAATAAGTTGCTTTAAACACCTGCATTGCTATTTGCATCTTTTGCCTGACTCCTTGCAGATTCATTCATCGTACTATTATGCCGTGTGCTGTCTCATTCGTCCAGGGTGAAATGGCATCTGGCCGTATAAGGAGGTGATGAGCCGCGACGCCGTATACCATTTCTTTCTGTCTGCTTTTCGTTTAACCAATGGGGGAACCGTCGACTGCATTTTTAAATCGCGCATTATGTTGACCGCAAAGGAGTTCATCATGCACAACCTCATCGCTTTTTTCCGCAATTTCTTCCATCGTGAAAATGGTCAGACGTTGTCCGAGTACGCCCTGATCCTGGTCCTGATCGCCGTTGTCGCCATCATTGCGGTGACGCTGCTGGGCAATCAAATTACGGCCGTCCTGAACCAGATCGCGAACGCCCTCTAACCCGAGAGGCTGCCGGTCGTGGCGGCCCTGACGGTTTCTTCAACCCCCGAATTGCCCCCTTTTGTGAGGAGATGGCAGTACCTTTATACCAAGATGACCTGATTTGCCTGGGCTAACCATCTTCCGGGCAGCTCCTGGTGTTGGCCTTTGGTCGGCACGGGCTGTGTATGGGTGGAAGGTTCACTTTGGGCAGGATTCTGTCCGCTCTGATGGTTAGCCCTTTTTTATTCGAGGGGTGTATGCCTTTACTGTTCTATTATCTGGCGCCTATCCTTCTCGTCACCGCAGTGTACGACATGCGCTGGCGGCGCATTCCGAACCGGATCACCCTGCCCCTGGCGGCTCTGGGCATCCTGCTGCAGACCTGGACAGGCGCCGGATTATGGCACAGCGTCACGGCGGTGCTGGCCGGAGGCGGGTTTTTCTTCCTCTGTTACGTATTCGGTCTGATGGGGGCTGGCGACGTCAAATTGATGGCCGCCATCAGTGCCTGGCTCGGTCTGCCGGAACTCCTGGCGGCTGTGCTGCTGATCATTTTCTGCGGCGGTGGTTTGGCTGTGACGATGCTGGTGCGGCAGCGCCTGCAAAATGGTGGGGGGGGGGCAACCCGGGGCCAGACACGTCCAGTCACTGTGCCCTACGGCGTCGCCATCGTCACGGGTACCGTGTTGTCACTTTTTATCGTTTTTTGAGGTAACAAGCCATGTCCTGGATGTCAAAAAAGTGTTTGCGGGACTCGAAAGGCCAGTCCACGGTCGAATTCGCCCTGGTCGTGCCCTTGTTGATTGTCATGGTGGTGGCCATTGTCGAATTTGGCCGCTTGTGGATGACGGTGAATGTCCTGACCAGCGCCGCGCGCGAAGGGGCACGCATCGCGGCCATCTCGGCGCCAGACTATTGGCGGGTCAATAATGCTGCGCAAAATGTGCTTTCCGCCAGTCAAATTAATGGTGCAACGGTATCGCTTTCCGGACCCAATTCCGCCGGTGATGTGCGCGTCACGGTGCGTATGACCTATGCGCCGGTAACCGGAAACATCATTCCGCGGCTCGCGGCTCTGCAATTAGCCCGCAGCTCGACCATGCACTGGGAAAACTAGGTTTGGGAGAATCCATGTTTTTATTCAAGCAGAAAGTTTTGATACCGTTGACGATCCTGATGAGCCTGTTGGCCACCTTTGTGGTCTATACCTATCTGCAGAAGCAGCGTGAGCCCAAGGCGACGGATGAAAACGCACCGCAG
>DCUM01000056.1:0-22196 GCA_002327255.1 bacterium UBA2214
CTAATTGCCAAACCGATTATTATGTTTGATCATTCATCAAGTTTCATATTGAACTATATTCTCCAAATCCCCTGGCGTTCCTCGGCGCTTTCCCGGCGGTTCATTCAGGTACGCATTTTTCGGATGATCCTCTATTTATTGGTTGGACCGCGCAGGGTACCAGCGCGAAAGGGGATGGTATAAATGCAGAAAGGACGCAGGCGGGCGCCTGCGTCCTTATTTCTGCTGTTGAGGTGCTTGAGGAGGGGGGGTCTGTTGCAAATCCCCAAAAAAGAGGGGATCTGATATTCTTTCATCCGGCAAGATGCTGCCGTCCGGTAAAAGTGCTATGGTTTATCTCGCTGACAAAAGTTCAAGCGACTTGTTCCCTGAAAACAACACCTGCCGGTCTGCCGGTTGTTTTCACGTTTTGTGTCGGATCATCAAGGGCGAATTCCTTTTCACAGGCGACAGCGGCAGGGCGGTGTGTGGGCACATTTTCGTGAATAAAATCGCCGAGAGCGTGTAAATCCTCTGCACCGAGACAGGGTGCGTGCTGGTCGGCTGTTTCGAAGAGGTGTTGCAGAGAATTCGCCGCCATCTGATGAAAGAGGTTTGCGCGCTCGCTTTCACCCTGTTCGAGGGCCAGGGTGGACTGGGCCTTTTGGTAGATCAGCACCGCCGCATCATAATAGCGTTTGAATGATTTTTTGACGCCGGGGCGTTTTGATTTTTTGATGACGAAGCCCAGACACGACAGCACAAAGAGCAAGTCCTTTTCAGCCAGCCTGGTCTGTCCGAGATGCAGATAAACCAGGGCGCGCATCAAAAAGAGCGATGATTCGATTTCCAGTTGCAGGGTATGGCGATCGGTCAGGGTGAAAACCTGGCGCTCTTTTCTCTTCTGCCGGTAGAGTGTTTGAACATATTTATAATAGGTCAGACATTGATTGGGGCGATGACCATCCGGTCTGTCATAGAGTTCCAGATGCGTCATGGAATGATCTCTTGTGATTTGTAGCCGGGGGCGGAGGTCCTTGCCCACGACCATGCTGACATTGAAAAGATGTTTATTATTGAACCAGGTGTGGATAACGGCGCAAATATTGGTATCCATGACGATCCTTCTGAATGGCTTGGCAATAATGGAAAACGATCATCTGACATAGTATAAGAAATGAAATAATAAAAGTCAACAAAAAAATCGATAAATCGGCAAAAATAGCGAATAAAAAGAATCTGCATGCAAAAAGGAATAGTTCAATAACATGAATAATATCAACATTAAAATATGTTGGCTTTTTGTACATGGCTAAGCCAATGATAAATATAGTAATATATGATGGCAAATCGAAAAAAACTGCGAAAATGCTTGACATTGGTAATTATTTTTCTAAATTATGGAGCATTGTTAATCAGCATCTAATGATGAGCAACTCGGAGCAACTTTGAAAGGAGAATGCCATGAGAACCACCACAGTGAGAGCCCTTGTCGCGGTAACTGTCATCGCCGTATTGGCCCTTGTCTCTTTTAACGTGCCGGAGTCTTTTTCGCAGAGTGATCAAGCCAGATACGTGCCCGGCGAGCGAGCCGGTGAATTGTCGTTGTCTCGGCAGGCCCTTGAACAGGAAATAGCCAGGAATCCTGAAGAAGCTTTGAATTATATTTTCAGCGTCATGCCTGGTCCGATCGGAGAACCGCCTGATACGCTTATACAACGTTAATCACCTGGAAATTTGGGGTAAGGTATGTCAATAGCCAGGCAATTTCGCTATATTTTGGTGAGCTGGCTTATTTTCCTCGGTGCCATCAACCTGGTGAACGGTTTGCCGCATCAACCGTTGCACGTGTTCAGTTGGGTGAACTATTCCCTTTACTTTTTGCTGGCGATGATCTGTTTTTTCATCGCCAGGAAAGACGACTATTCCTGGGAACAGTTCGCCCATTTTGGCATCGCCTTTCTCGGTATCAGTCTCAGCTTTGTGGTCTACTTTATCGGCAGAGACTACCTCGTCGGCGATAATTTTGACCATTACAACTCCCTCGTCTATTCGCGCATGTTGATCTGGAATTTTTTGTTGGCCGGTGTCATTCACTCCGTGCTGCGCTACGTCTTCTGGCACCTGCCGCGCTGGATCAGTTATGGTATCTCCCTGATACTTTCTGGCGCCATTTTGGCGGATTTCTGGTACAAAGCGCTCACCATTCACCGCTTCACATTCAAACTTAAACTGCTTGGTTTTATACAGCACATCATCCGGATAGATATCATCGCCCTGCTCTTTCTCACCCTCTATTTTGGTGTGTTGATACGCCGTAACCGGCCCAATGCCGCCTTTCTCAACGCCTGGATGATCGGGATGCTGGTGCTTTATAGCTGCGATTTTTTTGATCTGATCCTGGGATTCTACAAGATCGACGTCTATGGGATTGATCAGTATTTTGCCACCTTCTGTCTGATCATTCTCATTGCCATCCTGTTTTTGCGCCTCATTGCGCTCGAGTCGCCGGCACACCGTTTGCGCGAGCAATTGATGATCGACAGCCGCGCGGGTATCACGACGCCGGTCATCATCCGCGGTCAGCAGAGTGATGTGATCATTGGTATGTTAAAAGAGATCTTTAACAGTCAGAACATCATTCTGCAGTTATTATTTGCGATCAGCTTGCTCCTGGTCTCCGGACTATCCCAGGAGCGCATCGTCTTGTACAAAATTTTTCTCCTGATTGTTATCCTCGGCACCATTTGGAATATCTATACGCATATCATACTCGTCAAGATGCGTAAAGGCCAGATTATCAATCAGAAATTTATAAAACCCAAACCGTCTGATTAAAGGGGTACCAATGACACGGCAAAAACTCTCTTCTTTGCTTCTGGAGGCCATCCCGGGGAGTTCTCCGGAAATCAATCAGCTGCGGAAATCCGTCCAGGCTGTTATCGGGCGCGATCAGCATGTCCTGATTGTTGGAGAGCCGGGAACGGAAAAAATGCAGATCGCCCAGGCCATCGCCAATCTCGATGATCCGGGAAAAGCATTCATTGTGAGCAGCAATGCGAACCGGCTCAACGCCGCTTTCGAACAGGAAATCCGCAGCACCATCGTGAAGCAGAATCCTGCTCAGCTGGCCGGATTTCTCATCATCGAGGATGTCGATCAACTCAGCGCCAGCGCACAAACCAGAGTGCTGAACTTTGCGAACCCGGGCTACTTCGCGGCACAACCGGACGGGCCCATGCTGGAAACGCATTTTCGCATTCTCTCCACCTGCAGTCAAAACTGGCTGGTCGAAGGCAAGGAGACGTTTGATTCGGAACTCTTCCTCTCCTTGTCCGGGCTGGTCATCAAAATTCCACCGCTGCGTGAACGGCGTCAGGATATTCCGGTGCTGATGGAAAAGATGCTGGGCCAGATTTGTGGCGAACTGGAGCGTTCCGTTCCATCGATCAATTTCGAAGTCTTCAATCAAATGCTCAAATACGACTGGCCGGGCAATGTCAAGGAACTGCTCAATGTCGTGCGCACTCTGATCGTCTCCTCACCGGAGAATGAACTCACGCCGGAAGCGTTGCCATTTTACAACCAGAAACAGCAGTTCAACAAGCTCGAATTGCAGAGTCTGGGATTGGCGGTGGCGCAGCTCGAAAAAGAGCTCATCGAACGCGCCTTGCGAAAATTTGCAGGCAACCAGTCACGCGCCGCGCAGATTCTCAGCATCTCCGAGGCCAATTTGCGTTTTAAAATGAAAAAACTGGGCATCCGCAAACACGATTTTGTGACCGGCATGTAACCGGGAAGTATATGGGGTGAGACGGTGGGATGGGCTTGCTACGGGTTGAATCCGGCCTCAATGCCAAAAAGCGCGGGCGTTTTGCATGCTCCCGCGCTTTTTTATTTTTAAACAGCCGTGCACCGTCACGGCATCAAGGCGCTGAGCAGGGCGTGATTCCATGCCCTGGTGGACGGATTGTAGATACCAAAACCTGAACAAAATTCCCAGTAGGCCCAACTGATGTTGCGATTCTCCGCCTGCCGGGCTGCTGTCTCCGTCCACAGGTGCCGTGAAGTGATGTCGGCCTTTGAGTAGGCGCCGAATTCTCCCATGAAAATGGGCCGGTCATTCTTCTGGCCCCACTCGGCAGCCTGTGTCAGTTCGGAGGCCAGCGTCTGCGCCGTCATGGCCGGGTTTGGCCACAAGGTTCCCATCCAGGCCGAAGAGCCATCCACCCACTCAGCCCCCTGATGCGTAAACTGGAAGGGATTGTAGTAATGAAACGTCACGATCAATCCCCGCTCCGCTTCGGGCAGCTGCAGGGCGGTGAGCGCGTTGTAATTGTTCCAATTAACCGGACCGACGACGATCATCCGGAAGGGATTGCTTGAACGTATGATCGCAATGGCCTCCGCCAGATATTGATTCCATAACGCGGCGCTCAGTTTCCCCATCGGTTCATTGAGCAGCTCAAAGAGCAGCCCATCCGGATAGTTTTTATAGTGCTCGGCGATCTGTCCCCACAAAGCCAGAAAGCGCGCCTGGTGATCGGCGGGCCTCTCCATGATCTCTTCGTAATGATGCATGTTGATGAGGATGTTCAGGCCGCGCGACAGGGCTTCTGCCACCGCCCAATCGATGCGCTCGAAAAAGGTCCGGTCGATGGTGTACGGGGATGCGCTTTTGGCATGGGCCGACCAGCGGATGGGCAAGCGGATGCCGCTGAATCCCGCCTCCTTGACCAACTGAAAGTACTCCACTGTCAGAATGACACCCCAGTCACCCTCTTCGGGCGCCTCGAGCGCATTGCCGAAATTGACGCAACGCGCCAGACGCCGGTTCTCCGCATGCGCGTCCAGCGGCAGCGATGACGGCGCGCCGAACGGATAGGGGTTTGGCGCCTTGGGCGCGGTACTCTGATCCTTGCAGCGCAGGGAACAGACCAGCACAACGATCAGGCTTATCCCGATCAAAGGGGGCAGCATGGAATGACGCATGGGGCTATCCTCAGTTTTGGTTATTACCGGGCGACTCGGGCACGAAATTCAGGCACCGCGCCGATGGATTCATCTCGCGGCATCGCAAGTAGTGAGAATTCTGTTCTTTTCGTCAGGCTGCCGGAAGGCTGAGAACGCTCCCGGCGCGCGTCACCCACCTTTTTTCGCCCATCCTGCGATGCCTTATCTCCTCATCTCCCTGTACCCTCATTTCCCCAGACCTGCATCCCCCTGGTTCTCCATCCCCCTACTTGAGCAGGGCCATTTTGATCGAATGGCTGAAGGGGCCGGCCGTCATGCGGCACCAATAAACCCCGCTCGGCCAGTGATCGGCTGACAGGGTGGTGTGATGCGAACCCGCGGGCACGACGCCGTCCACCAGCGTCGCCACCAGGGCGCCGCGCAGGTCGAAGATTTTGATCCGCACCCGCTCCGTCCGGGCGGTGTGGTAACGAATCGTCGTCGCGGCGTTGAAGGGATTGGGATAATTGGCCGACAAGGCATTTTGCTGCGGGGGGGATCCGCTCTGTTCCACCCCAGTGATGAGCGAAAAATCGATGTAATTGAGATTGAATCCGCCCTTGACTGCCAGCACGCGCAGGGTGAAGCGGCTGCGCGGCAGGGCGATGGTGGTGGTGACGGTCTGCCAGTTTTGCCAGCCGCCGCTGACCGGCAAGTCGATGGTCTTGAGAACGGTGTTGCCATTCTTCAATTGCACCCGGCCGGCGGCGCTGTGCGCGGCGATGCGCAAATCGACCCGGTAGGTTCCACCCGTCGCCACTGCGATGGTATAGTCCATGTAATCGCCGGCATCGATCCAGCCGACGTTCAGACCACCGCCGAGGTCCGTCGTCGCTTCCGTCTGCACGCCCGACATGCTATTAAAAAGCTCCGCCTCCACCCGGCAAGGCAGGGTGAACACACTGGCCATCTCATCGAGCAGGTTATAGACCCACTGCGTGGCAAAAGGCGCCAAAACGCCGCCATCGGCGCTGGTTTGCTGGACGCCCGCATAGGCCAGGGTCACATGATCGTTCTTCTCCGCCGCTTTGTCCAGCGTCAGCACCAGCGCCGTCTGCTCCATGGCGGAGCGCACCACGCCGGTGACGGCGACGGGCTCGCCATTGATGGACGCCTGCCAGTCCGGTGCACGGTTGGCAGGGGGATCCGCCATCTCTTTGTTGAAACAGACGGCCACCTCATTCCCGGCCTCGGTGACCTGAGCCGCAAAAACCTGCGGCGCCGTTCCCGGGGCGGCGGCCGCGTACGAGGTGATGCCGTGGCCATAAGGGTAAAGAGGATCATACGCGGGATCGTGGAGGTTGATGGGGATTTGTTCCATGGTGTGCGGCCAGGAGTGGCTGAGCCGCCCGCTGGGGGCGTAATCGCCGAACAGCACCTCCGCCACGCCGGCGCCTTCGCTGCCCGGCAACCAGGCGGCGAAAAGGGCATCGCACCAGGGCAGGATGGGGTGGAGCATGAGGGGGCGGCCGGAGATGAGCACCACCACCACCGGCAGGCCGCCGGCTTTCAGATTGCGCAGCGCCGCGATGACAGTGGCGGGGAGCGTCAGATTGGCGCGGTCTCCCTGTGATTCGGCATAGGGCGTTTCGCCAATGAAAGCGATCGCGACATCGGCGCCTGAAGCGCCCGAACCATCGCCGGAATAGGTGACATTGACGCCGGGGGCGGCATCGCGGATCGCCTGCAGCAGCGTGGTGCCGATGGTGGTGGCGCCGCTGCCGCCCTGCCAGGAGATGGTCCAGCCGCCGCATTGATAGCCGATATTGTCCGCCACATTGCCGGAGACATGGATGCGCGTCGCGTTGCGGGAGAGCGGCAACACACCCTCCTTGGCGGCGAGCAGCACCATGGATTCGCGCACACAGGCGCGGGCGACTTGCCGGTGCGCATCGCTGCCGACCAGTGCTGTCAGCGACCGCTCCGTATAGGGATTCTCAAACAACCCCATTTGAAATTTGGCGCGCAGTATGCGGCGCACGGCATCGTCGATGCGCTCCTGACTTACCTTGCCCTCGGTAACCAGGGCGGTCAGGGTGTTGATGAAGGTGACATAATTGGTCGGCACCATGACCATATCGATGCCGGCGTTGATGGCGGTTTCCACAGCGAGTTTGTAATCGCTTGCGATTTGATCGACGCCCGCGTAATCGGAAACCACAAATCCGCTGAATCCCAACTCTTCCTTGAGAACCGTGGTGACCAGATAGTGGTGACCATGCAGTTTCACCCCGTTCCAGCTGCTGTAGGACGTCATGATCGTCGCCACGCCCGCTGCGATGGCGGCCTGGTAGCCGGGCAGGTGAAGTGCGCGCAGGGTCGCTTCGTCGACCTCCAAATTGCCCTGGTCCTTGCCGCCCGTCGTGCCGCCGTCGCCGACATAGTGTTTGGCACAGGCGAGAATGCGTTCCGGCGCGCCGAGGGTGTTGCCTTGAAATCCCCGGATCGCAGCGGCGCCCAACAGCATGGTCAGATCGGGCATTTCGGCAAAGCCTTCGTAGGTGCGGCCCCAGCGTTCGTCGCGCGGCACCGCGACGCACGGCGCAAAGGTCCAGTCGATGCCGGTGCCCGCGACTTCATGGGCGGTGATTTCGGCGGCCTGACGCACCAGCTCGGGATTGCGCGTGCAGCCCAGTCCGATGTTGTGGGGAAAGATGACGGCACCCCTGACGTTGTTGTGACCATGCACCGCATCGACTCCGTAGAGGAGGGGGATGGCCAGCCGCGTCTTCAGCGCAAATCCCTGATACCGGTCGTACATGTCGGCCCACCCTTGTGGTGTATTGGTGGCCGGCGCTGCGCCGCCGCCGCTGAGAAGCGATCCGAGAAAACGCGTCGTGATGTCGCCTTCCGAGGTCAGTGCTTTGTTCTCCGCCTGGGTCATCTGGCCGATTTTTTCCGCCAGCGTCATGCGCCCGAGGAGGTCGTCGATGCGGGCGTCGACCGCTGCAGATGGATTCAGATAGGTCTGGCCGTGCGCGTCTGCAAAAAGCAGCAACAGCGCCACAAGGAGGGGTTTCATGTTGGGACACGATCGTTGTGGTCGGGTTAAACGGGTGGGTGGGATTGTTCTGAGCAAAACCGCCACAAGGAGGCGTTTCATGTCGGGACTCCTCAAAGTTTTATCCTATTTCTGCGCTGTCATGAGAAAAATCGGGAAGGAACGCATGGCATTATCAACCGTCCGGCGCATGTGATAGACCGTTTCGAAGTGAATGTCGGCAAAGCCCGCCGTTCCGAGCAAAACGGTCAACTCTGCACGGTCGAACCCGAGATGGCCGGTAAAACCGGGGCCGTGAAACGAGCCGTCCTCGCGGTCCAGATCCGCGATGCACAAATGGCCGCCGGGATTGAGCAAAGCGTAGAATTTATCCAGGATGGAGCTGGTATCTGCGATATGGTGCAGAGTCATCATCATGACGACCAGGTCGAAACATCGCTGTGGCAGCGCCTCTGTTTCGAGATCGAGGCGCACGACGCTCATGTTGGCGGCACTTTTTTGGGCGATTTTTGCCCGGGCGACGCTGAGCATGCCCGGTGCGACATCAGCGAGCACCACCTCTCCGACATGGGGCTGGAGGGCAAAACCGAGCAGTCCGGTGCCGGCGCCGTACTCCATGGCGCGCATGGTTTTGTCGAGGGGAAGACGTTTCAGGATGGCCGCGGCGATGGTGCGGGCGCGTTCGCTTTTGATCGGATCCTGGTCCCACGTCGCGGCAGCGGCGTCAAAGTCGGTCATGCTACCCTCCTGGATGAGTGCCTCACAAGCGTAATTTTACGATGAATTACCATTAAAGACAAGCAGAAAATGGCGGAGCTCGACCGTGAGACTCAGCGCGCTGAAGTCAACTTCTTGTGAAGGGGTGATTGGTGATTTATAAACCCTGAACCGTTCAGATTGGTGCGGAACGGCATAAAGCAGAGGTTCCGGCCTGAGGCTTTTTTATCAAAAAATCCATTCCGCGCCGTAAGTACAAAATATGAAGGTTATGCAAAAAAAACTTGCTTCTTCAATTTCAATTTTGTACTTTACAAAGCAAGTTACTATGTGCTTTTTTGTCCGCCTTCCTGGATTCGGTGATAAGGCTTTTCTGTATGTTGATGCAAGACCTTTATGTATCGTAGCGAATGGCGTCAAAAAGCTGTTCCCTGCGATTTTTTTTGCCCGGGTGTGACAGGAGAAGCACTGCAAGTGGTGAATGTATTAGAGAAAGGTTCAGGCAATGGAAACTGGAACTGTAAAATGGTTCAACAGCTCCAAAGGCTATGGCTTTATCACAAGAGAAGCAGGTGACGATGTTTTTGTTCACTACAAGAACATCATTGGCGACGGCTACAAAACGTTGGACGAGGGTGACCAGGTTCAATTCGAAGTTGGCCAGGGGCCCAAAGGCCTGCAGGCAACCAACGTCACTAAAATCTGACTTGAGATAACCTTCAGCAACCCCGGCCTTGTCGACGACCGGGGTTTTTTTAGGTCCGTTCCTCATCCGCAACGATCAGTCGCAGGCTGTCCAGCCGCAATCGGGCGGCCGGGATGGCGGCACGCAGCGCTTCCCGCTCCTCCATGCTTCTGGTAATCTCCTCCGCGCGAATGTTCCCATTCTTTTTCTGCAATTTTATCAGACGGTCGATTTCCGCCGTTAATTGATCCTCGATGATGTGCATTGCCTTCTCGATCGTTTGGCGGCTGCGACGCTCGGCCTCGCGGTAACTGGCCGGTATCAGCCGCTCACGCAATCTGGTTTTGAAATCAGCTTCATCCAGCAACGCGCGCCCCGTGAGAGGACGCAATCGCTTGTTCAATTGGGCGAACGTCACTTCGAGTGCTATGGATGCGCCCTCCGCGTCGAAATAGAGATGGAGGGGTGTCGGTGGTAAAAATCGATCGCTGTGCAACCGCCTCGGTGCTACACATTCCAAAACGTAGACGATCTCCATAAGGTGGGCGCCCTCTTGCAGCTGCGGCCATGCTGCCACTGTGCAGTTGCCTTTTTCCGAACTGAGGAAGAGATCGATGGCGCCGGCGGCCATGGGATGATCCCAGGTGAGAAATTCGATATCCTCATGACGCAGCGCCGTGCCGCGGTCAAAGGTGACTATCAGTTTGTCACGCCGCAGGGCCGGCAGCGGAAACTCGGGTTCATTGAGCAGTGAGAGACTGAGCTGATAGGTGCGCGGTGCGATCTCATCCGCGCGAATGCCATAAAAAGTCATCAGTTTCAGCAAAAAGTTTTGCAGACGCGGCGATTCTTCTTCACTCAGTATCCCCGATCGCAGCTGTTCAGCCACCCCGGAACGGTACGAATTCATCGCCAGCAGCCGGTCTCTGCCCCGCCGCATGGTTTCCTCGATCTCCCGGCTCAGCGCCTGACTGTCGGCGATGAGACGCTCCAGCGCCTCCGCATCGGGCTCGGCGCCGAGACGCTGCAGGCGCTCCCCCAACGCCTCGTAGATTTTGAATACGCCCGGGATATTGTGTGCAAATGCCTCGAGTCCCTCGTGATACCATCGCGCCAGGATCTCCCCGCCACTCCCATCGAGATAGGGCACGTGGATGTGGACGCTTTGCGTCTGGCCGATGCGGTCCAGGCGGCCGATGCGCTGCTCCAGTACCTCGGGGTCGAGCGGCAAGTCGAACAGCACCAGGTGATGACAAAACTGAAAATTGCGGCCTTCGCTACCGATCTCCGAGCTGATCAACAGACGCGGACCGTCCGGCTGTGCAAACCAGCCGGCCTGGCGATCGCGTTGCAGCAGCGACATGCTTTCATGGAAGAGGGCGGTCTCGATCCGAAAGGTGCGTTTGAGCGCATCCGCAATGGCGAGTGCGCGCGCGGTACTGTGGCAGATGAGGAGAATCTTCTCCTTGCGCTGCTTGCGTATCAAACCGGCCAACCAGTGTACGCGGGGATCCGCTGCATAGTTGTATTCCGGTTCTGTGGCCCGTGATCCTGTATCGAAAAAAAATTCTTGCTGCGTCTGCTGCACGGCGCCGGGTTCACCCTGCAGGGCGATGAGATGGGGGTGACGCTCGGGATAACCGCTGAGATCGGCGCGCGTGTTTCGGAAGATGGCCCGGCCGGTGCCATAGCAGTCGACCCAGTCGGCAATGATTTTATCCCGCGCTTCGGCATCACTTTGCAGATTTTGCAGCTGTGACTGCGGCAATGGCACACCAGCTGCAGCTGCCAATTTCTTAACAGGGGCCGCTGCGTCGCCGGACGCCGGCGTGGCGTCGAGAAGGGCGTTGATCAGTTCGACCAGACTTTGATAACGTTCTTCCTCCTGCTCGAACTTGGCATAATCGTGATAACGGGCGGGGTCGAGCAGGCGCAGCCGGGCGAAATGACTGCGGTGCCCGAGCTGCTCGGGGGTCGCGGTGATGAGAAGGACGCCATGGGAGTGTTCGCACAAGATTTCGGCGCAATGATAGCCGGGTGAATTTTCACCCAGGTGATGCGCCTCATCGATGACCAGCATGTCCCAGCCGGCCGCTGCCGCCTCTTGCTGACGGCGGGGATTTCGAACCAGAAACTCCACGGAACAGAGAATCCACGCTTCTTGCAGGAACGGATTGACTTCCGGCTGCGTTGATTCGAGGGATTGACAATAATCTTCATCATAGATGCGGAAGGAGAGGTTGAACCGTCGCAGTAATTCCACGAACCATTGATGCACCAGGGCGGGGGGGACGCAGATCAAGACCCGATGGGTGCGCTCGGTGATGAGCAGGCGGTGCAGAATCAGGCACGCCTCGATGGTCTTTCCCAGGCCGGTTTCATCCGACAGCAGGACGCGCGGAATTTGCAGGGAACACACCGCATGTGCCACAAAGAGCTGGTGGGGGATGAGATCGATGCGGCCGCCCTGGAAGCCGTGCAAAGGTGATTGGCGCAGATGTTTTTGATACATCAGGGCGAGACGGCGCAATACGAAATCTTCAGGGCGATCGAAATAGCCTTTCTGCAACCGTTCCAGAGGCGCCGTAAAGCTGAGGACGTCGCTGAGTTCCTCTTCCGCCAGTGTCCAGCCATCACCGCGATAACATATCAATCCATCCGCTGCGTCGCTGGCGAGGACGGTAAGCTGCGCACCTCCATGGCGACTGACGATGACATCGCCCGGTTTGAAAATCACGCGGCGCAGCGGCGCGGTTTCTTTGGAAAAAGTGCGCTGGCATTGACTGGCAGGGAATTCGATCAGGACGGTGTGGACATCGATCTTGCGGACGATGCCGAGTCCCAGCTCGGGTTCCATCGCGCTGATCCAGCGTTGACCGATTTGAAATGGATTCATCAGGATGCTTTTTTGAGTCGTAGAAGGTGTATGGTGACGGCTGTGCCGATAAAAACGAGAAACAGGCGCAGCCAGGTCTGTTCAGCAACACAGAAAATGGCGTAACCCAGTGTGCCCCACAGCGTTGTCAAGGCCCAGATCAAAGCGCGACGGCTGATCGCTCTGTGTTCGTGGTAATTGCGAATATAGGCGCCCAGATAGCGGTGTTCGATGAGCCAGCGGTAGTGGCGCTCCGAACTGCGCATGAAACAGGCCGCGGCAAGCAGCAGAAACGGGGTGGTCGGCAGCAAGGGCAGAAAGATGCCCAAAACACCAAGCATCAGACTCAAGGCGCCGCCGGCCCACAAGAGGAATTTTGTCACGCGAGAACGGGACACGACAAGGACTCTGAATCGTATGTCAGTACATTCCTCATCCCCGGACGTGGCGATTGTGAAAATCGATCCATTGCGGCAGCACTTCCTGCAGCATCTCCGCCGGCGGCAGAAAGGCAATGCGCAGATGATGCGTGCCGGGCTTTTGGCCAAATCCACGGCCGTTGACGGTACAAAGTCCGGTGGTTTCCAGGAGCTGCATGCAGTATTCGAAATCGCTGGTGCCGGCCGGCAGATGGTCGATGCGCGGGAAGAGATAGAGTGCGCCGATGCGGCCGAAGCAGTGCATGCCCTCCATATGGGTGAAAGCCTCTTTGATGATTTCCGCCTTTTTATACAACTCTTCGAGTATCTGTTGTTTCTCGCGCGCGAAAGAGGCGGCGGAGGCGCTGCCGGGTGCCGGCGGTGTCACCATCAAATAGACCAATATCTGGCCGACGGTGTTCGAGCACAGGCTGACCGAAGCCTGCTTGACGAGAATATCGATGAAATTCGCATCCGTGCCCTGCACCCGCGGCGCATTGCGCACTTCCAGATAACCGCCGCGATGACCGCATTCACCGTAAAAACCCTTGGAGACGCTGTGCAAACTGAAGAGCGGCACCGGGGCGCGCCCGACCATTTTGGCGAAAGAGACGAAGCGGCCATCATAGACATTTTCCTGATAGACTTCATCGGCCATGATGGCCAGGTTGTTCTCATGGGCGAAGGCGATCACCTCGCGCATGCTGCCTTCATCCAGTATGGCGCCGGTGGGATTGCCGGGATTGATGACCACGATGGCTTTGACGTTGACGCCCTGCTCACGGGCGGCGCGGATGGACTCATCGAGCATCGCCCGCTCCAGACTCCAGCCGCTTTCCTCGTCCGGGTAATAATTGACCTGCACGCCCCCCAGTTTTTTGATGGCCGCCGAATAGAGCGGATATTGCGGGATGGGAATCATGATGCCGTCTTGGGGGGCTGCGATCAGCATTTCCAGGACGGATTTGACGGCGTCGCTGGCGCCGTTGGTGAGAAAAATATGATCCGGGTTGGCGCGCAGACCATCCCCGCCGGACACCTGATCGCGTTCATCGATAAAACGGGCGATGGCTTCGCGAATGAAGGCGGGACCACGGCTTTCGGTATAGGCGCCCATGCCGCTTTCCATCTTGTGCAGGATATATTCCGCCTGCTGCAACACATCCTCTTTCAGCATCAGCGCAGCGTCACGGATCGAGGCGCCCACCACCTTGCGCAGCTGATGCTCGCGGCTGATCTGTCCGGGATCCTCCACCAGGCTGAGAATTTGCCGGTAATAGGAGATGGGCCGCTGTCCCAGCGCCTGGGGATTGCCGATGTTGCAAAAGATGATGTTGCGGCCCTGCTTTTTCAGTTCCGCCGCCCGCTGCGGAATGGCCCCGCGTACGGCATATTCCATCTCGATGATATTGGCATTCACCACCACATCGCGAATCAGTCCGTGACTCATGGTAACAGTTCCTTAAGTGTTGTATTGATAAAAGCTCCCCGGGTCTGCAGACCGATGCAGCAGATCACCCTCTTGGGGGCACGCTGCGATCCTCTGCCACGACCTTCCAGTCGCGCATAATATACACTTTTCGCGAATTGTAAACAATAAAAAGAATTCAGGAGCGGTTTTACGATTGACTTTTTAGATCAGGTTTATTATTTTCTAGCAGACGCAGAACGTATTACAGATGCGGCCGATTCGTTTCCCCGGATAGAATGATTCCGGCCAGGGAAAGGATTCATGACCGATGGCACCTGATAGCATGAATGCCCCGCACATTCAGGTATGTTCATCAAGGTGTATGCACTTAACTGACAGGAGTTCACCATGAAAAACCAAAAGGCAGTACTGAAATGGATGCTGATGATGCTTCTGATTTGCAGCCTTTCCGTGTCCGTTGCACAAACCCAGGAATCCGAAGGCCGTGGCTTTTTCATGCTGGGCTGGCGCGCCACCGATATCGATGAGTTGAACGTCGCCTTGCAGGGCCGGGAGTATGCGGAACTGTCCAACCGCTTTTTATCCATCGGCGGCTGCGGTTACAGGATTAACGGAAAATGGATCCTCGGCGGCGAAGGTCACGCCATTGAAAGCAAGGATGTCACCAGCCAGGGCTACAAGATATCACTCGCCGGCGGTTACGGCCTCTTCAATGCCGGCTATCTGATCCACAAGAAGAATAATCTCAACCTCTATCCCATGCTGGGGATCGGCGGCGGGGCGCTCACCCTCAACATGATCGAAAACAGCACGCCCTCCTTTGACGAGATGCTGCAGGATCCCAAACGCGGCATGCAGATATCCACCGCGGGGTTGATGGTCAGTGCCGGCATCGGAGTGGATTATCTGTTCATGAAAAAGAAGTCGGAAAGCGAAGAGGGCGGCATGGCCATCGGCCTGCGCATCGGCTACACCATCTCGCCGTTCGTCGGCAACTGGATTTTCAGGGAGTCCGAGATCGCGGGCGGTCCCGAACTGGGCATCACCGGGCCCTACGTCCACTTTATGATCGGCGGCGGCAGCAAGAAACGGCAGTGAATCCACGGATGCATTCATCGCCCCGGAGGCGTTCCCCGCACGGCTTCAGGACGGTGAGCGGACAAAAAGCTGCTGGTATCGCACAAAATAAAACTCATTGCCCTGGAGGCCTCTCCATGAGGCCTTCGGGGCGCTCATCCGTCGTTCCGGTTGGAAAGGGTCGCTGTTATGTCGTGGCGGTACATGATCCTGTTCATGGCTTGGGGCACCGCGGTGCTTGCGCAGATCAATACGGAGAAATATCGTCAGGACAACGAACAAGCCGGATTGAGCGGCCATATCGATTTATCCGCCCAGATCATCACGGGCAACACCGATTACCGGTTTTATACCATGAGCGGCCGCCTCAACCAGAATTGGGGCAAAGCCTATACATTTTTGGTTGTGGATGGCGGGATGGGGAGGAACAAGGGGCAGCGCTTCATGGATCAGGCTCTGACGCATTTTCGCCATGTCATCGCGCTGGGCAAGAGCCTTCAACACGAGACATTTGCCCAAAAAGATTTCAACAAGAAACGTAACCTTTCAGACCGGATTGTTTTCGGCAGCGGGCTCAGACTGCGGGTTATGAAAACAGAGGCCGTCAAATTGCGGGCCGCCATCGCCTATATGTTCGAAAGGGAGTGGTATACGCTCAGTGCGAACGACACCCACCAGCGCCGGATGGACGCCCATCGCATCAGCTCCTATGTCACCCTGGAGTACAAGCTGGAAAAGAATGTGAGTCTGATCGCCGTCACCTATTTTCAACCCGAGATTCTGGGTCCCAAAGATAACCGGGTGCTCTCGGAAAGTGCGCTGGTGGTGAAGCTCGGTCCCCATCTGGATTTGCAGAATTCGTTGAATCTGCGTTTCGACAGCCGGCCGCCAACGGGCGTGAAAAAAACGGACATGACGCTGAAGACGGGGCTCTCGGTCAGATTTTGATTTGCTGTTCACAAACCGGTGTGCGCGGCAAACGCAAAAGATATCCAATCATGCATATCTCCGCGCCCTGGGCGGCGGAGATTTCAGGTGATGCTGTTCGCCGCCTGGCTATTCTCCGCTGGATCGTGCGCACAGCATATCCGCAAATACTTTCTCACACCCCGGCCGGGCGCGAAAAAAGAGCTCCGGCTCCACACCTTCACATTCCGAAATCAGCGGACCCCTTTCAGTGGGTATGACATCGACGCGCAAATAGAGCAGCGGGAAGGGGGATGACCGGTACCTCTCCGCTTTGCAGCGGTGAAAAGCCCCCGGCAGGCGCTCGATTAACTGGTCTGCAACGGCGCGTACCTGCGCGGGCGCGTTTTGAAAAAGGAGGGACCCGCCGCGCTCCGCATGGCACAAAATGGTTCCGGCCGCCGGTTTTTTCAACAAGGCGTGACTGTAGGCGCCGCCAAAGTATATCAAGGACCACTCACCCTCGCTGCGGATTTCATCGATGAGCGGCTGCAGCAAATATCCCTGTGTCGCATTGAGCCGGGTGAACTCGGTTTGGAAGGCTTCCGCTTCCGGTTCGGTTTGCAGGAGCACCAGGCCTTCGCCGGCCGCGGAGATGGCGGGTTTGATCACCAGGGGCCCCTGAAAACAGTCCGCCAGTTGGATGGCGGAGCCGGGCGCCACATGGGCAGTGGGAACCACCGGGACGCCGGCTTCTTCGAGATCGAGCAGATAGCGCTTGTCCGTGAGCCAGGTCATGACCGCGGGCGGATTGAATACCTGGATGCCCGATTTATCCAGAGTGCCGATCCATGAGAAAAACGCCTTCCGCAGTGCGATGGTGTCCATATAGTCCCAGGGTGAGCGCACGACGAGGAGATCAAAGGATTCTTTCAAGGTCCCGATGTCGCCGCCCCAGATGACCGGCGTCACGGCATGGCCGCGCCTGCGCAGTTCATCCACGGCGATCTGATCGTCAGGGGTGAAAGGCGGTTCGGTCGGCCGCAGATCCGGCTCGGCGGCGGTGGGAAAGTAATCCGCCAGTTTTTCCGGCTTGCAGGTGATGAAACCGATGCGTTTGCTTTGCATGGCATCAATATAGCCTTTTGCCGATTCGTATTCAAGTCATTTGTAAAAACTTAAAAGGGGTCGGACCAAATTAAATATTTGTTTATGTTTTATTTAAATTAAATTTTATGTCAGAAAATGGCCTTAAAATTCATTTTTTGCCCTATAAAATGCATTATAAGAGGGATCAGTTGTCGGTCAGACCCTGCCATGCAATTAAAAGCAATCCATTTTCCTTTGAGCGGATCTAGCGACAAGATCTCTTGTATACGATTGGTCAGACTATGTTTATTGAAATCAACCATAGCCACCAGGTTATCCAATTTATACTTTGCCGCCATCATGACGGCTTCCCAGACCTGCCTCACTGCTAATTCGCCATCACTCAGGATTACGTAGACACGAAAGTCTTTACCTGTGATCCTGGCGCCAATGGCAATGCGACTCCTGCTGAAAGGCCTTGTCCCAGAGAAGCGGCACTTATTTCAATTCCAGGCGTGGTGCCCAATTCGGGATGGGCTTGAATCAGACTGTCTCAAAAGGTCGATCGAGTTCCGTTTTTGCGAAATAACCCAATTCGGCCAGTGCCACATAGTCGGCTAAACACGCATGGCCTTTGGAAAGCACAAATCGGTCCCGATTTTCCATATGGGGATTTTCAGGATCGATCTTCAACTCCTGAAAATAGAGCACGGTGATAATGTCCGCGATAGACATGGTGCCACCGTTATGACCATAGCCGAATCGTCCCAAAATTTTTACCACTTGAATGCGCAGTCGGTTGGATATCTGTTCAAGTCGCTTGATATCTGTCAATCGGCTATTCATTTTACCTTGCTTATCAGGGTTGAAGCACATTGGGCTTTTTTGAAGAGGATGCTTTCCTGAGCGCCCTGTACACAATTGGATGTCTGGGTGATTTCGCTGACGGTGTATAGCCCGGCTCCAGCTTCATGGTCATCTACTATAGATTATAATACTTGTCCGTCATTTCTTCACACCAGTCCAATATCATTATCACACGATCATCCGGAACATCCATCTCCAGATCAGGAAGTCCGATATCACAGGGAGCCAATTCTTGGGCTATCCGTTCAATATCGTTACGAATTTCTTCTTGAGGTTTATTGACCAAATCCATGCAAGTATAAAGAACATTTCGTCGTGCGTGAGGCAATAACTCTCTTATTTTATTGAGATCTGATGCCAGTCCCATATCGATATAGCCCAGATTCGGTACTGTAGCATATGCTTCAATGTACGGATCCACGTTCCAGGCGCAATTATGGATACCAAAATGCTTGAATTCGGATCGTATCTTCAAATCAAAAGGTAAAACATGTGTGGAATATTGTTGGGGAGAAAGCATATTCACCACACAATTGCCGATGGAAGCAAACTCGTACTGAATCTCCGACTGTTTTTGCCGGGCATAGATGGCCTTTATGCCCTGAATCAAGGATTCGGCGATTACTTCAAACAGGTGATGAGCCAGAGATGGATTTACAATAAGATCAATAAAAATCTGCTGCCCGCGGAGACGAAATGCCATATTTAAAACACCTTGCCAGTTCAGGAATCCACGTACAGAGCCGGTTAAATTTTCGATGATCTCCAATTGTCTGAGGATGTCTTCGAATACCGGATTCCGGTTCCAGTCAATGACTTTCAAGGCAGCGGTATCTTCATCAGAAAGATAATCCCCTTTATACGCCGGCCATTTATCCGGATAGTATTCCAATTGTTGTCCGAAAACCGCTGAAATGACAGCTGCTCCATACACTCCCGTTAAAAGATCTGGCGGCTGATCATTCAGAATACCGCCAATATTTCTTCCAGGAAAGCGTCTTTTGATTTCATTACGCATTTTTTCATACGATTGCAGCCGATATTCAGGATCAATATGCCATTGCCTGGAAAAATCAATGTCACAGAATTTATGAAACCAGGAAGGATTGAAGCCGATTTCAGGCCGTATGAAGCTTTCGGTTCCATCAACCGGCGTACGCGTAGGGGGCGCACTCAGGGAGATATAGTAGCGAAGCTGGTGCTTTTCTATAAATGGCGGAAATTGCCTGCTTGATGTGCTCACTTTATCTTTCCTTTGTTGAATCATCCCAATGCAATTAGGCAGCACGCTGAATGCCGCGGAAATTCATGCAATCGAGAACCGTGGATACCATTGAGACGCTGCTGAATTTACAAAAGAGCTCTTCCATCTCTATGCATGAGATGGAAGAGCCAAGTCTCCTCCGGAGGGGAGGATAAACATCCTTAATACTGACCTTATTTTATCAGCATCATTTCCCTTGGCTTGGCATACTCGCGGTTTTCACCCTTGGCGGATATTCTATAGAAATAAATACCGGTGTCAAGAGCCATTCCGTTATCACCCTTGCCATCCCATGTAATTTTATAGGAAAGAATTGAAAGACAAAATCAACCAGATTTTCCCTGACAAAGTAGTGCGCAAGGATCTGGTTCGCAAAGTCAAAGTGGGTGCTAACGTGCCGGTTTATGTGCTTGAATACCTCCTTGGCAACTATTGCGCCACCGATGACGAATTATGGTTTTGTCGTCGATTATATAATAAGGGCTCTCATTATCGCTGTCAATCGCTCTGATCTCCTTACCGCCGTAATCCTCCATTAACTAAATATAGCTTTTTATTGATTTGTGGTCAAGCCCTTTTGGGTGTAGCAGTCACAGCACATAATCGGTAACAGTGGCGATTTTGATCCTTGACGCGTTTGCCCTAATTTTGGTGCATACGCAATACCCTGATCTGTAAGAAGAACTATTTAATGGACAAGGTATGACGTGTGTGCTCCTGCGGCAAAAAGGTATCACTCGCAACCCGGAGGCTTCGCCCTTTTTCACGCTGGTGCGTGACCATTTCGACGCGTTCGAGTGAGTTGACGAAGAGCGGTTTCAGCCGAAATAGCACCATTGGCGGCCGGTCATCCGCACCGCCATCGACAAGTTTCTCAAATGGCGGGACCTGAGAGAGGGGTTTGCGCGGGTTCGCTGCCCGGATTGCGGTGTAGAATTTTTCGGGTGTTTTCGTGCCGGCAACGCTGCTGTTGTCCCGATCAGAAGTGGGCGCTGTTGCCAGGTATGCGGCTGGCTGTCCTGTGCATGCGATTGTGAGCGAGGGGTTGTTCCGGCGGGACGGATTTTTTATCCGGATCACCAGGGTGGATATGGAGCGGTGCACGGAAGCGAGGTGGGAGCGGGTGTTTGATCTGCTGCTGTGTGAGGAAAAGATCGATGAGGGGGTGGTGCGATCGATGCGGGGTTGGCCGCACTCGTGATTCGGCATCGACAACTCTGTCAAGAAATGTCGGACACCTCTGGGGTGTCCGACATTTAATTCCACCATAAATTAGACAGGACCTTTGGCATAATTGGATTACGAGGAATAAAGTTTCTCGCTTCCTGAAGGTCCTTTGATCACAAAGCGGTTATTGTAGAGTGGGGACATTAAACTTTTTGATTGGCAACCTGGCGAAAGTATAAATTTTACGCCAGGTTGCTTCATGGTTCTCATTCAACTCATCGAGATGCCTGAATGGATCATTTTACAGAACCATGTGTGGAATTTTACCATATTTACAGGCATATTTTTTGCTTAACTTATGTTAAATCTGGGGGGTTATAAATTCAAGTTATTGATTATTTTCAACTAAAGTAGACGATAAATACTGAGTAGTCGTAAATTTGCGACTATTGCTGTCACTTTTTTTATAAGGAGACTAAATATGCGCTTCGGACAACTCCTGGTTATTGCGCTCATGGTTGCCACACATGCAGCAAGTGCTCAAATGCTGATCAAAAGCAGTTCGCTGGATGAATTGGTACGTATCACTCAGAATGGTTCGGTGGGCGTCGGAACCAGTCTGCCGGCAGCGACCATGGCCATATCGGGCAATATGGCTTTGGGCAGCGCCTATGCAACGCTCGCGCCTCCTGACGATGGTTTGATTGTACAAGGGCTTGTGGGCATTGGGACTCCTTTAAGCAACCCCTATGCGAAAGCGACCGTGATTGGCTCGATGGCCGATGCGGGCGCTGCCTTGCGCCGTACCCTACTGGTGCGTGCAGATGATTTCAACATCAACAGCCAAAGTCAAGTGACCATAGCCGCCCATTCACATGCGCCGGCGCAGAATTCCGACAACATGTTTCGAACAGCCGTGTACGGTGCGGTGACATCAAATTATGGCGGCGACAACAACAATGTGGTTGCTTCGGCCAATATGGCCCATTATGTCGGCTCCGGCAACACCTCGCCCACTCAATACTATGCCGTGAACGCAATGATTCATGCTCAGGATGTCAGTTGGAATCCTCTCGCCAAGACGGCCACCCGTGTTGCTCTGTTAAGTGTCAACTATAACGACGGCCCCAGCGATTGGTCGCTGCGAGCTCTGGGTGCAAAAAGTTATATCGCCAACGAACTGTATGTTAATACGCACAATATCAACTCTGATTATGCTTTGAGCGTCGGCGGTGAAGCGCGCAAATCAGCGGGAACGGCCAGCTGGATTATTTTTTCCGACAAACAGCTTAAAAATATCAGCGGCAGCTATGATCCGGGATTGGCGGAGATCATGCAACTGAACGCCATTCGCTATAAATATGTGGCTGATGCAAAGCTGGGATTATCCACTCGTGATGAATATGTCGGACTGGGCGCCCAGGATGTGCAACAGGTCATCCCTGATGCCGTGACCCGGGATGAGAGCGGCTATCTCATGCTGAAAACCGACCCCATTTTCTATGCCATGCTGAACGCCATCAAGGAGCTCAAGGAAAAGAACGATCGCTTACAATCCAGAGTAGAACAACTGGAGGCCATAAGATAGAGCCGGTTTTATTGACATTTTTTTAGAATTAAGGGTGTTGCTCATTTTTCAGGCAGCACCCTTTTTGTTTGTTTGTGATCAAGTCCTTTGTAGTGTACCTGTCACGGAGCAAAGCGT
>DCUM01000056.1:22215-22421 GCA_002327255.1 bacterium UBA2214
TATTTAACGGGCAAGGTATGGCGTGTGTGTTCCTGCGGCAAAAAGGTATCACTCGCAATCCGGAGGCTTTGCCCTTTTTCGCGCTGGTGCGTGACCCTTTTGGCGAGTTCGAGCGTGTTTACGCTGAGCGGTTCCAGCCGAAATCCAATCATTTGCTGATTTTATTGTTTGACATCACTAGCCTGAATTATTCACCGCCGAGAGCG
>DCUM01000154.1 GCA_002327255.1 bacterium UBA2214
TATTGAACTATATTCTCCTAATCCCCTGGCGTTCCTCGGCGCTTTCCCGGCGGTTCATTCAGGTACGCATTTTTCGGATGATCCTGAATTAAACTTGAAAATTGATGAAGGGATGCCCTGACAATGCAGGCATAGATTAGCACGCGACTTTTTAACTTAGGCAGGCTGAAAGATGAGGATTGACAACTGGGCGTGGAATTTAGCAGTCACTCAGTAATATGGCCTGGCTTGGATAGGGAGATTACTATTGTGCGCCCTGAAATCCAACTTTAAAGGACCTGTTGCTTTTAACGCTTTATCATGTTTCCCATTACCAGAATTTCTGCATTCATAAGTGAAACCCTGATTTGAAAAAATAGAATGTAACCATGAGACTATGCGGAGAGTAAGCAGGGGTTTGTGGCTTATCATATTGAATTATAGTAAGTTTTGCATAATGAAGATGGATTTGATACCAGGCAGGCAAACGAGATTTGTGCAAAATAAATATAGCCGCTGCAATCTCTCGGCTGAATAAGAGGACGAGGCTCGGACTAGATATTTGCTTTATGAATTTGAAAAATGGAGAGGATCTGAACGATTAGATTATGAGGATATAGATTTTAGCTTCAGCAATATTAGTGATGGCAAGTCTGAGGAAAAAAATAGGCGTCAGTGATACTCCTGACGCCTATCCGAAGTGAAAAAGACCCTTTTTCTTATTTTACAAATTGCATCTTGATCGTTTTTTGAAAATCATTAACCTGCAAGCGATAGAAATAAACGCCAGTGGGAACTGGCAATCCGGATTGATCATGCGCATCCCAGACCACCGAATGTTTCCCCGCATTGAGCTCCTTCTGAATGAGTTGTTTGACAACCTGTCCGCGTAGATTGTAAATTGTCAAGTCCACAAATCCTGATTCTTTCAATTTGAAATCTATATTTGTTACCGGATTGAAAGGATTGGGATAATTTTGAGCAATTCCATAATGCTGCGGACTGGCAACTGTGACAGAAACCGGACCATGCAACCTGATTTGTCCGGTAAAGTCAATTTCACCGAGTTTATAAAAATATACTTTGCCAACTTCGACTTGTATATCCTCCTGCTTGTAAGCCTGTCCTTCCGCGCTATTGCCCAGGCCGGAGATCATTTTAGTACTCATGCGGAGATAAGGCCCGTTTTCGCTCTCTGAACGATAGATGTAAAAACCCAGATTATTGGTTTCCGAACTGGTCACCCAATCAAGTGAGACCGTTCCGTCAAATGAATTACATGCAAAAGAAGAGAGCTCAACAGGAACTTCGGTACCGACTGGAGAAAATACAAAATCATCCTTCAAATCAATATAGGTACTCCAGTCATATACGGAACTTACAATCGTCGACCATTCGATATTTCGTGGCAACATGGGGTCTAAAATGACGAATTTGATCCGACCCAATCGAGTGGAAGTAAGCGGGATAAGTAAACCACCCTCAGCTGGTGCTGTTGGTGAGCGTCCAATATTAATCGATACCAGATCCAAACTTGGGGGTTTTGTGGCAAAAGCATCAATATACCATCCTGGATATTCTGGATTGCTATCGTCCCAGGGGCCATCATACTCAGCTTCTTTGCCGACATATTGCAGGGCTTGCGAATTAAACGAAAAAGCAAAAGTTAATGACCCCAATTTAATCGCATTGGGCACCAGAGACCGAATATTAATGTCGACAAAAAGATTATCGTCAATAAAAAACGGCATTAGCTGAGCTTCATAAACAGGTGCCTCTGTTTCAGCAATTGACGACGATACAAAAATCGTCATCACGACGAAGATGATTTTTAACAACTTTTTCATATGATACCTCTCTCTTTTAGATGCAAAGCCCTAAATGTTTATGAAAGGTCAAAGTCAACGTAACGGAAAACGAATCTGTGTGACAAGCAAGTTATTGCGAAGGGTTGGATTAATATCCTCGCCGTAACTCACTACACCATTAAGCGTATGGTCCTGCCGGTAATAACCTTGCAGCGTATTGACAGGCAACATTGCAGAATACTCCTGTGCGAATGATATGACCGGCGCATTTGTCGCATCATTGATCCCGGTTTCACTCCCCATACGTCCACCGCCGTTACCACCGATAAGTCCATAGAAATTTATGAGCTGCGGCAGTCCGCCAACCAGTTTCCAAAGCTGCAAAACGCCATTATTATTATTGGGAGCGGGCCGATGTGCATTGAGAACATTGTCAATATTGGCAAAATCAAAATAGACATCACCGGTACCATAGCCGGTCAGCGTAGCCGTATTTACCGCGTTCTTGGACTGAGCTGGCAAATGATTCGGGTGCACTACGACAATCCAATAATTCCCGTTTGGCACTCCCATATCTACGCCTGGCAAACCATCTTCACCCATGATATAACCATTTTTATCCACAAATCCTTGGCCGGCTATTACCGAAGTACCATCAATCGTCGAGCGCAAATGAAGCTCTATCCAATCGATAATGTCAGGATTATTGGCATAACGCGTCGCCCAGGCTGTCGGATTTGTAATCGTCAAATATGTTGGCGGATTTGTGGCATTCAAGGCAAATGGTGTCAATCCAGGATCGCGAGCCATCAAGGCCGTCTTAAAATTGGCATTCTGTTTCATCACCCATGGCTGAGTATTCGAAGCATCCCAGGCGCCCTCCAGCATGACACGAGCATACACAGTTACGAGTGCCTCATAATGAACATAAATCCAGTCCGACACCGCCGGGGTGGAGGTGCCGCTGCCGGGAATGGTCGCAGCGACGATGTCCACATCGCCGTCGGCGCCATTGTCGCCGCCGGCGCCGTTGGTATATTCGGTCCAGGCGCTGCTGTACCAGCGTTTCATGGCATACGGCGTTGTAACCCCGTTGGTCTCCGAGGCGTTGTACGCAAAAGCCATGGTGGCATTGGTGATATTGGCGCCGCGGTTGGCAACGCGGTACCAGCGCACAAAATTGGGCGACGGCGTGTTGAAGGGATACTGCCACGGCATGGTAAAGCGGGTGATGATGCCGTTGCGCGTGTTGGCCGGCATGGTCACGCCGGCAAATACGCTCGCGTTGTAATTGGAACAACTGACCCGGCCCAGCAGTCTGCCGGTGTTGCCGTCGCGGCCAAAATCGTACACATCTCCGTAAACGACCACCCGGCTCATGCTGTTGGTATCGGGTGCGGCCGGAGCGGTTATGTAGGTGGTGATTTGCATGCCATTCTGCAGATAAACACTCACGGCATGTGACGGCGCCGCCACCAGACACAGTCCCAGCACTAAAGCAAGTAACAAAACGTTTTGTCTCATGTTGCCCTCCTTGGAAGTGGATTGACATTCCTGAATTTTATGTAACCTGTTGTTTTGATTTTTCGTCCTCATGTTTGATTTCGGCATTCTGTGTTAGCACTCACAGTTATCGCAAACTCTGGCGCTTGCCGGGTTACGATGATCACCACCAACACCGAATCGGTGTTACCTGGTGATGGAACAGCCAAACCCTCAGGTTGCGTTGTCATAAATACGTTCCACGCATCACAAAAATGTGACAGGGACAGGAATTCAGCCCGGCCTGACTTGCCGGCGCCCCTGGCGGAGACTCGCACGCGAGCCCCCGCCAGGAATCCGCTCCACTTCTGTACCGTAGAACAATATCCATCTGGCGCGGCCCGGATGCGAGCCGCGCCAGACCGGTTCGATCAGTTCGTTGAAATCGTGAATTTGTTGCTGCCAGTAAAAACGACGATTTGATTCGTAAAAGTTTGCAGACCGGTTGCTGTCCAGGTGTTGGCACTATTCAGGTTGAGGGCCAGCGTATACGGAGCAGCCGAGGTGCCGGAGCCGGCGCGTATCAGGGTCGCATTGGTCGCGTTGGTCACTTCATTGCCGATGATACCGTCCACCTCCACAGTTCCCGTCGGCGTACCCCAGGTGCCGTTGTACGACAGGAACTGCCCGGAGGTGCCCTGTGTATTCGGCAGCGTGTAAGCATTCGTCGTGCCAATGCGGATCGACGAATTGAAGGTCTGCATCACCGTCCAGCTGTTGGCATTGGCCAGGTTCAGAGCAACCGTATACGGAGCGGCCGAGGTACCGGAGCCACCTCGCGTCAGGGTCGTATTGGTGACGTTGAGAATTTCATTGCCGATGATGCCGTCCACCTCCACAGTTCCCGTCGGCGTACCCCAGGTGCCGTTGTACGACAGGAACTGCCCGGAGGTGCCCTGTGTATTCGGCAGCGTGTAAGCATTCGTCGTGCCGATGCGGATCGACGAATTGAAGGTCTGCATCACCGTCCAGCTGTTGGCATTGCCCAGGTTCAGAGCAACCGTATACGGAGCGGCCGAGGTGCCGGAGCCGCCTCGCGTCAGGGTCGTATTGGTGACGTTGAGAATTTCATTGCCGATGACGCCATCGACCTCGACTATGGTGGATGCGGCCTGCCAGGTTGCATTACCACTCGCGTCAGACGTTAAGACATAGTTGTTTACCGGCGAAGTCGTCATTTGGAACGTCGCGGTCTTGGTCTTGCCATTGACGTCCAGTTTGGTAGCGGCATCCGGCGCGGTGGTGTTGATACCCACTGTCCCATTCTGCGTAATGTGCATCAGCACCTGCGGCGTGGCCGCACTGTTTTTGATTTGCAACTGCGCGAAGGCGCTCATGGCGAGCACCAACACGATAACGAACACAATCCCGACTCGACTTGACATGTTACTCTCCTCCTTCGTTTTGCTATTGCGATGTTTGGCTATCCTGTTGTCGTTCTTTGTTGCCTTTGTTGTTCAGACGATCGAGAATGATGCCGACAACCCCCGCAATCAGGCGGCTGTTCATCCCTGCCTTCTGGCATGGATAAACTGCACAGCCTACCAGGTTTCACCAGCAAAACAACAAATATTATGCCAAAAGAGAGTATGCTTTTAATTAATTGTTTACAATATATTTATAAATACCAACCCTGAAAGACAACTACCAAACTTGTCATTATTTCACGACACTCTGTCATATAAGATGTATCGTTTTTATTATGCCTATCATGCGATACTATCTTCGCCTGTCAGATCATGCCGCACCACTTCTCCCGGACGCGTCATCTGCCCCGGCCAGAGCTTGCGACCCGGATAGATGCTGGTATGGATCCCCGTCCGCACCCCATCGGAGAAAATCGCGCCCAGCTTGCGCCGCCCCGTGCCGACCCTCTTTCCTTTGATGACGGACTCTATATCTTTATCGTCATGCCGCACATTGGCGGTGATGGTGCCGGCACCCAGATTGCATCCCTCTCCCACCACCGAATCGCCGATATAGGAGAGATGTGCGATGTGGCTGTTTCCCATCACGATGCTGTTTTTGATTTCCACTGCCTGCCCGATGCGACAGCCGTCCCCTATGGCGCTGAAACGGCGGATATAACAGTTGGGGCCGATATCGCAGTGTGCCCCGATCACCACCGGACCTTCGATATAGCTGCCGCTGCGGATCAGCGTCCCGGCGCCCACCTGCACCGGCCCCTTGAGCACGGCGCCGGGCTCCACCACTCCATGGATGGCGGTCTCATGCAGGGCGGACATCATGAATTCCTGATGTCCGAGCAAATCCCATGCATAACCCGTCGGCAGCCAGAAACCGGTGATGGTTTCAATGATAAAATCGGCTTGACGGGCCCTGGCGAGAATGGCGCCGATGATCTCAATCTCACCGCGCTCGCTCAACGGCAAATTTTCGATCAGGTCGAAAATATCCGGCTCGAAAATGTAGCAGCCGATATTGGCCAGATTGCCCATGAAGGTATCAGGCTTTTCCACCATATCGATCAGCCGCTTGCGTTCATCCACGCGGCAGACCCCATACAGGGAGGGATCGGAAACCGCTTTGACCAGAGCCGCATAGGGATGATCCATGAGTTTGATGAAATCCTCCCGGGCGAAAAGATCATCCCCATTCATCGCCACAAAACGGCCGCGTATATGCGGTCTGGCTTGCAGAATGGCGTGTCCGGTACCCAATTGCTCTTTCTGCTCCTGATAAATCAGACGCATGCCCCGATAACGCTCACCGAGGAGATCGCGAATCATCTCCTGCCGATACCCGGTGATGAGAATGACCTCTTCGAACAGGCCTGCCATCTGATCCAGACTATGATGAATCAGCGGCCGGTTGACGATTGGCAACAGAGGCTTGGGGCGGGTGAGCGTCAGGGGATAGGTGCGCGTACTTTTGCCGGCAACCATCACAACCGCTTGCATCACAGTGACCTCCTTGTAATATGATCAACAGAACTCCCTCTACCCTCATTTTACAAAAAGGCACACCGAGAAACAAGGGATTTTCTTGCCTCTTTCAAGCAGGAACCAAACCATGCCAAAGAACAACGGCTCGTTTTTCCGCTCCTGGCTTTTAACCGCAAGGATCGCGAAATGACGGTTTTTTAGTCATATCGCCAGTGCAATGCCATCCATCACAAACAGGAAATTGCCACTTATTCTAATATTATCAATTTTTTATATTTTTTGCTGTCTGCATGCTGCACTTACTATTACAAATACCATACCAAACAGACCATTCTTGACAAAAAACCCGGGGCATCGTCCCACAGCACAACGGGCAGGGATCGGGTTTTAATGGAGCGCTGCGCATGTGGTGAAAAATATAAAAAATGGTTGATTTTCATTGTGTTAAATCGTATATTTCCTCACACTATGCGGTATGTGCTCTCTTGATCATCCGGGTGCATGCTTTCCGGCAAGCCCCGATTATCCCAATCAAACTATCACATAACAGGGACTTCTGAGGTGAGGTAAGGGAAATGGAAAAGGTGTTTCCAATCTGTTTGAAGTGCAAGGTGGGACAACTGATACCATTATCAGATTATGGACGCGATGGTGCACCGATTATGTACAAGGCCTGGGTGTGCAGCAATCCGGATTGTGGATTTAATCTGCGCATCGATAATGGCGAGGTGAGCCGGGGTAGAGAGATTAAAGAGTCCATAAAATAATCCGCTTCAAGTTCTGGCAGTATGGGCCATTCAGTCAGGGAGCGTCCCGAAAACCGCTGCGTGTCAGATCCGGCAGCGGCGCGGTTTCCGGTTTTGGGGCCTCCCTTTTACAGTATCTATTGATTTAGAATTCAACGCCATGATGCAGCGCACGCCTGCGCAGCCTGTAAAATCTTTCTGGCAGCGCTATAAAATTCAAATCACCTCCGCTGGTTTTGCCATCCTGATATGGTTTCTCGTGGTTTCCAATGGCATCTACGACTATGAGATCACAGTCCCTGTTGAAACCCCGCTGCTGCAGCCGTATTATGTGATCACCAACGACTTGCCGCAGCACGCGCGCATTAAAATCCGCGGCCAGGGCCTGGCGTTGATGACGTTCAAGCTGTTCCGGGAAGGCCGTCTGGAACTGAATGTCGAATGGAAACCCGGCGAAGGAATCATCTACCCGCGCATTCAGGATATCGTCCTGGGGAGCGGCGCGCACTCGATTTCTGTGCTGCAAATTGTCGAACCACTGGAAATTCCCCTTTTTATTGAAGAGACTTCCTCGCGTATCCTGCCGGTGAAACACCGCATCACCATCAAGCCACTGCCGGGCTATACGGTGGTCGGTGATGTGCGCCTCGATCCCGACCAGGTCACGGTTCGGGGAGCGCACTCGCTGCTGCAAAACCTGGAAGCCATCGATACCGCGGAATTGCTGCTGCAAAAAGTCAGGAATTCTCTCCGGGACAACATCGCCCTGATCTCACCGCTGCCGCAGAAAGTCTATCTCCAGCCATCTGAAGTGCACTTCCAGGCCGAGATACAAAAGTTGATGGAACGGCGTCTGGATCAGATTATGGTGGGGGTACGCAATCTGCCCTCCGGGTATCGCGCCATTGTCCTGCCGGCCTCCTTGAGTCTGGTGGCAGAGGGTGGCGTGAATATCATCTCCGAACTCGGCGCCAGGGACATAGTCGCCTATATCGATTACTCCCGCCAGCAGGATTCCTCCGGTGCGCAGTTCCCGGCCTATCTGGTGCCGGTGGAAAATGTCCGCTACCGCGATATCAGCCCAAAACTTTTTAAAATCCTCCTGGAACGAGAGTGATGCGCATTCTCGGCATCGAAACCTCTTGTGATGAGACCAGCGCCGCGGTGGTTGAGGAAGCCCGGATTTTGTCGAATGTCATCGCCACGCAAAAAATTCATGCGCAATATGGCGGCGTGGTGCCCGAATTTGCTTCCCGTGCGCATATGCGGCAATTGCCCGGCATCATCCGCGTGGCTTTGTCACAGGCGCATACGACGCTTGATGGGCTGGATGGCCTGGCAGTGACCTATGGCCCCGGTCTCGCCGGCTCGCTCCTGGTCGGACTGATGGTCTGCAAAACCCTGGCGCTCTCCCTGCATAAACCCTGGGTGGGCGTCAATCACATTGAAGGGCATATTCTCGCGACCGCGGCGGAAAACGCCCATATGGGTTATCCCTACATTGCCCTGGTGGCCTCTGGCGGCCATACGTTACTGGTCCGGGTGCCGGCGCCTTTGCAATATGAAATCGTCGGACGTACCATCGATGACGCGGCGGGCGAGGCCTTTGACAAGGTCGCCAAGGTGCTCGGATTAGGTTACCCGGGCGGTCCGGCCATCGAACGCGTCGCAGCAACGGGTGATCCCGAGGCCATCGTCTTCCCACGCGCCCTGAGGGAGAGCGGTAATCTCGATTTCAGCTTCAGCGGTCTCAAGACAGCGGTGCTCTACTATACCCAATCCCTCACGCCGGGCGAAGCCGTCCGGCAGTCGGCGGACGTCGCCGCGAGTTTCCAGAAGGCCGTCATCGATGTGCTCTTTCACAAGAGCCTGGCCGCGCTGCAAAAATACCGGTGCGAATCACTGGTTCTGGCGGGGGGCGTGATGCGAAACCAACCGTTGCGCGCCCATTTTTCACAGGCGTGTCATAAACGGGGCATCCGCTTGGCCATTCCGGCCCCGGAGATGTGCACCGATAATGCGGCCATGATCGCCCATGCCGGGTATCTGCATCTGGTACGCGGAGAACAATCCGATTTCACCCTCGAAGTCGCTCCCAACCTCTCGCTGTAATCCGGCCGTCATCGCCGGTTCATGCAACCACGCGTAAAAATGTTGATTTGTAACACAGGAAATGCGCGATAAATCTTGTACCTTTGGAACATCCTCGATGTATTCGGGGTTTAAGACGCAACCGATGATAAATCAGAGAGCCATGCTCCCTTTGTTCAAGCAAATACACCTTTTGATTACAGGCAGCTATCTTTATCTATGCCTTGTTGCCGTCGTCCTGATCGTATGGACTGTGATCGTTTACCGGCACACCAATCCAATCGTCGCCCGATGGATGCGGCACCTGTTGATCCTCTTGCGTGGATGCGCCTTACTGCTCCTGATTCTGGTGCTCTTTGAACTGACGGCACAGTGGCAGCAGGCCGAGGAACGCCCACCCTTGCTGGCGGTGCTGATCGATCATTCGGCGAGTATGGTTTGCAGCGACGGTGATCAGCCGCGCAGCCAATCGGTGCGTGAGGTCCTGCAAAGAGAACTGCCGCGGCATTTGCACCGTGATTTTCGCGTCCAGTATTTTCTCTTTGACAATCAGACGGTCGATGTCCCGGCCAGCCGGCTCGATTCCCTGCACTACGCCGGGGATGCCACCGACATCACCCAGGCGCTCGAATCGGTCAAGAGCCTGCTGCTGGAACAGAACCTCTCCAGCATCCTGCTGCTCAGTGACGGCAATTATACCCATGGCGGTGATCCCGCCCGTTATGCCGCGGAAATGGGTATTCCGGTAAATACCGTTGGAATCGGATCGCCGCTGCGCATGCCCGATTTGGGCATCGTCTCGGTGGAGTCCAATCCTTTCGCTTTCACGGGCGAGAGCACCCCCATCCAGGTCACCCTGCGCAATAATGGGTACAAGGATCTATCCGTGCGATTGACGCTGCAGGATGGCCAGGGTGAGGCCCAAAGCGTCCCCTGGCTGATCCGCCGCAATCCGGCGGATACCGTCCTGACCTTGCGCTACAAACCGCTTCAGGAGGGCCGGCAAAAACTGACACTGTCACTCTCCGCAGCGGAGGAGGAGAAAAATCGCGGTAATAACCGCTATACATTCTATATCGATGTCCTGAAATCAAGATTGCGCATTTGCCTGCTGGCGGGGATCGCGTCCGCCGACATCGCTTTCCTGCGCCGCCATCTCACCGTCAGCGAACGGTTTGAGATTCGGGTGGTGATCGAATCGGGAAATGGATCCTTCTATCATGCCGATCAGGCCCGCGCGGTCATTGACAGCCTCGATCATGCCGACCTGCTGGTATTGTATGAGCTGCCGACGCCGCAAACATCACCGCGGCTGTTGGGCGAGCTGCAGAAGAGTTTGCAGCGGCGCCCCCGCCCGATATTGTGGATCGCCGGGCAAGCCCTGGACTGGACAAAAAACGCTGCGCTCGATCTCTACCTGCCCATGCGCAGCGATGCGCTGACGATGGGGGGCACGGAAATTGTGCCCGTGCTGACGCCTTTGGGCCAGGTGCATCCGCTGATGCAGATACCTTCGCGCGATATCACGGCCTGGTCCCTGCTGCCACCGGTCTTCACCCGCTACCGCTTGCGCACCTGGTGGCCGGATGCGGAGATACTCGTCCAGGCGCGCATCGCTTCAGGCGCCGCGGCCGCATCCGCCGCGGATACCTGGCCGTTGATTCTGGTACGCAGCAGCACCAACAAATCGGCAGCCATTCTCGGCACCGAGCTGTGGCGCTGGCATCTCATGATGGCCGGTATCGGCAACAGCGACGAAGTCTACCATAATTTTCTGCAAAATCTGGTGCGCTGGCTGCAGATTGAACGCAACACCGATCTCATCCGCGTGCAGACGGATCAGTCCAATTATCATTACGGCGATCAGGTGCGCATCTCCGCTCAGGTCGTCGATGCGCAGTTCAAACCCGTTGAAGACGCCGAGGTGCAACTCTTCATCAGAGACGACGCGGCGGAAAATTCATTTTTTTTGCAGCCGGGGGGTAAAGGCAGCTACACCGGGCTCTACCGTCCGGAAAGGGCTGGTGATTATCAGCTGCAGGCGGTGGTGCGGCGCGGCGAACAGGTCATCGGCGAAGCACAACATCTCTTCAGCGTCGGTTCCTACAGCCAGGAACTCAGTGAGACCATTCTGCAGGAGGCGCTGCTGCAGCAAGTGGCGCAGCTCAGTGGTGGTCAATACGCGCGACCGGACTCCGTCGCGGCGCTCCTGCGCACGATCAGCGGTGAACGTCAGGAACGCATCCTGACGCGCGAAATGGAAGTCTGGCATCGCATGCCGCTGCTCGTCTTGATCCTGCTCCTGTTGAGCCTGGAATGGTTCATCCGCCGCCGCAAAGGCATGCTGTAATTATCCGTCTGCATTGTATCGAAAATGGGGCTATTATAAAGGGGTGCGTTGCAAGAATATGTTTTCAACTTTCATGGTTTCTGATTGTTTCAGGTTAAATGGATGATACCTCGCAAAATCAAAAATAGACGCTGGACCGTAGTGACGGCGCTGATGGTGATTCTTTCGGCTCTGAGCACGGCCTCCGCCCAGGTGACGCTCGGCGGCGGCCGCGGTCATCTGCGCCTCCATGACGCCGAACCGGTTCCATGCGGAGATTTATACATCAACGGCTTTTACAGCGTCTTTTTAAAAACGGTCCAGCGCACCTATTATGAAAGCGGTGGTGAAATCAGCGGTAAACAGGAAGAATTGGTTGCCGACCATACCCTCAACCTCAGTCTGACCGCGGGATTATCGCGTCTGCTGGAAATCTATGCCCACGCCGTACCCTATCAGGATAACCAGCGCGACATCTGGGGCCCGATCGGGGACACCCGTCTGGGATTCAAGGTGCGCATCCCCCATCAAGGCAGTCCGCTGCAGACAGGATTCGCCGGCTTTGTTCATTTTCCCACAGCCCCCATGCACAATGTGCCCTATGAGAGTTACAGCGCCGATGCCTGTGGCTGGGGCTTGATGGGCCTCGCGACGCTCGATCTGCGCGCCACGGCCATGGCCCTGCCCTTCAAAATTTCTCTCAATCTGGGCTACCGCGACATGGACTGGAAAGACCGCTATTTCAGCGCCCGCAACGATCAACTGCTGGCCGGCATCGGATTCAAGCTCCCCGTCAAATCCTCCCTGATTTATTGGGAGACCACCGGCGAAATATTCATAAACCAGAGCGATCGCATCTCTTTGCGGCAAAATCTCATCCGCATGTCACCGGGGGTGCGCTTCGTCGGCCCGGGGAGACTGATTTTCGATGTGGCAGCGGATTTGCGCATGGGGAATTACCTCCCCGGTGACGCAGACGCCAGGGCGAATCCTTTCCTCAAGGAATATGCGGAATGGAAGATCATTCTCGGAGTCACCTACCGTGCGCAGCTCTTCAATCGCCTCGCGCCGGAAGAACGTGCCAAATCCCTCTTTGAAGAGAAAGAACGCCAAAAGGCCGAAGACATCCGCAAACAACGCGAGCAGATCAACAAGGAATTGGAAGCGTTGCGGAAAAAAGTGCAACAAGGACAGGAGCAACCACCGCAATAAAGCAGCATGGTGAAAACGATATGCATCCATTCGCAAGGCAGACATACCGGCAAACCTTTCCGGGCAGAGGCTCGTGCACTCTGATCCTGCTGATGATTTTCTGTATCGCCGCGGCAACAGCCCTGGCGCTTCCCCGAAATCAGCAGGACACCGAGTTGGAAAAATCTTCGGAAAGACTCTTTCTGGAAGCGGAAACCTATTTTACCGCCAAAAATTATTGGGCTGCCGCCCGCGATCTCGTCATCGTTCTCGATTTCAATCCCGACTTTGCCAGGACGGATCGCGTCGTTTTCATGCTGGGTGAATGCCTCTATGAGATCGGCCTGCCCCTGGGCGCGACCCGCCTCTATCAGCACCTGATCACACGTCACCTGCGCAGTCCCCTGCTGCCGGAAGCGATGCTGGGATTGCAGCGCATCGAATATGACCGCCAGGATTATACGCGCTGCATCGATCATCACCAGGCCATCTTCCGCTCCCGGCCTTCTTCACCCGTCGCCAATGCCGCCAACTATTTTGCCGGATTGGCTTATTATCATCTGCGCGATTTTCCCAAAACCATCGAACTCTTATCCCGGATATCACTGACCAGTTCCTATTACCCGCATGGTCAATATACCCTGGCCCTGGCACAGATGCGCATGCGACAGGTGCCGCGCGCCATCATGACCCTGCGCACGATTTGCACCATGGCCGTAGAAAATGATGAAATGCGGGCATTGATCGATGAAACCCATCTCACACTCGGATACCTCTACTATGAACTGCAATATTACGATCGTGCCCACAAAGAGTTCTTGCAGGTATCCGCCATCCACGAAAACCAGGATGCGGCTTTGCTGGCAATGGGTTGGTCTCTGCTGCAGCAGGGAGAGCTGACCGCGGCCATCGCGCCCTTGACCGAATTGGTGCAAAGATTCCCCACCCGCAAATATGCGGAGGAAGGATTATTTCTCCTCGGACGTTGTTATATGAGCCTTAAGCAATATGACGACGCCATCCGCATCTACGACCATCTCATTCGGCTCTTTCCCAGCAGCGAAACCATGCCCGCCATCAAAGAGGAGGCGCAGGGCGTCCTGCTCGATGAGAGCATCGCCGTGGAGCATATCAAAACCGACCTTCTGGTGATGGAAAGCAATCTTCTCGATGCGCTGCCGTTGCAGGGTGATGAACACTTTTTACCGCACTATTATGGTAACGAACGCAATCGCATCATCGAGTCCCGGCAAGGTATCCTGCGCCGGATTCAGGAAGAACGGATGAAAATCGACGCCGCCTTCGAAGAGATACAGTACCTGCGTGAATTGCTGGTTCGCAAACAATCGCGTCAGGATTGGCGTGCCTATGCCGAATACAGCAAATCGCGCGCCCTGTTTATGCAAAGCATGCAACCTTGAGTGGGAACTCGCTTCATGGTAATAACCGCTAAAAATCATACCCTGCTGAAATTTTTCGTTTTGCTGACCTTCGCCGGCGCCCTGTTTTATTCCGTCTCGGCACAACAGCTGCAGACCGGGCCCGTTCCCAATGGTCTGGATCTCGAAAAGCTCAACCGAACCATCGCCGAGCACGAAGCGTTGTTGGCCAAGTACCCCGATAATGACTTTACGCCGACCGCTCTCCTGCAATTGGCACAACTCTACCAACGCCAGGCCCATGCGCTTTTTCAGGAACGGATGGAACAGTATGAACAACAGTTGCTCGCCTTCGAGCGCAAAGAGCGGACGGCGGAGCCCATTCTGCCCCAGATCGATCTGAGCCGCGGCATCCTGCACCTGGAACGCCTGGTACAGGCGTATCCGCAAGTTGCCTTTCGCGACAAGGCGCTCTACATGCTGGGCATGAGCTATTTTCAGACCGGCGAGTCCGCAAAAGCCAAAGTCTGCTTTGATACCATCACCCGGGACTTTCCGCAATCCGCGGCCGCCACCGAAGCCCATTTCCGCATCGGCGAATACTATTTCGACCATCGCGACTATACCCACGCCATCACCCATTACCAGAAACTACTCGACCAGTGGGACAATGCCTACTTTGATATGGCGCTGTACAAACTCGGCTGGTCCTACTATAATCTGAGCAATTACACGCACGCCATCTCCAGTTTCATCTATCTCCTCGAAGATATGGCACTGATAGACCGCACCGATTCGCAGCAGCTGAGCCGCTCCAAAGCGGACCTGAGCGTCGAGGCCATTCAATATATTGCCAGCTGCTATGCCGAATTCGGCGGTCCGGATGCTGCCAGCGCTTTTTTCTCCAGCCGTGCTGAAAAACCGTACACCCAACCCATCCTCTTCAAACTGGCGGAACTCTACGAGAAACGCGGTTATTACCCGGAGGCCGTTGCCGCGCGACAGGTCCTGCTGTCGATCTATCCACACCATGAGAGGGCGCCCGATATCATGCAGCAGATGACTGACAATTATAAAGCCGGTGGACCTCCTGATGCGGTGCTGCAGATGCAGGAACGCATCGTGGACTATTTTGCCCCGGGAAGCCTGTGGATGCTGCACCAGGCCGATACCGTCGTTCGTGCGCGCGGTGACAGCCTCGCGCGCTTCACCCTGCGGCTCCTCGCCATGCATCATCAGGCCCAGGCGCAGCAAAACGGCCATGCGCCGGATTACGGCAAAGCCATTGAAAAATATGCCGAATATTTGCGCAAATACCCCCAATCGCGCGATGCCGCGGAAATCGAGTACTTGCTGGCGGAATGCCACTATGCACGCGAGGATTTCCCGGCCGCTGCAGCCGCCTATACCAACGTTCTGACCCGGTACGACACCACGCGCTACCGCCACGATGCGGCCTATAACCGGGTTTTGTGCCATATCCAGATGCTCAATCACGACGGCGATGCGGAGATCGTGCCATGGCGTCTGCCGTACTTTCTCGGCAGCAGCGATACGGTGACGATCGCGGTGAGCCGGCCATCACAACAGGCGTTGCTGCAAGCCTGCAATGATTTTATCGTGCTGTTTCCGGATAGCAAATGGCATGATCAAATTCTCATGAAGATGGCTGAGACCCTTCATGACATGCCTGTTTATGCGCTTGCCGCCCGTATTTACAAACAGGTCGTCGATTTGGGGAGCGGGCGCCCATACTTCCTCAGCGCGGCGCTCAATGCCGGCCAGAGTTATTTCGATGACGGACGCTATGTGGAAGCGGATAAATGGTTTGAACGCCTCATCACCTCATTCCCGGATTCCGTCTATTATCTGGAACGGGCGACGCGTCTGAGTGCGCTATCCAAATACAAAATCGCCGCGGAGTTGAGCCAATCCGGACCGTCGCAGGAAGCCGCGCGTTTGCTGACACAGGTTGCGGGCATCAGCAGCGAACCGGCTTTACGGGAGCGCGCCTTTTTTGAGGCCGCGGCGCAGCATCAGAAACTGAACCAATGGTCCCAGGCGGCAGAGGTACTGGAAAAACTGGCCGGCCAGCAGCCGCCCTCTGCGTTGTCCGACGAGGCCCTGTATCGCGCCGCCGGTTTCCGGGAAACCAATCTGGAATGGCAAAAAGCGGCCGCTAATTATCTCCTCCTCTGTGACCGTTATCCGGACTCCCGCTACGCCATGCAAGCTCTGAAAAACGCCGCGCTCTGTTTTGAAACCATCGAGGACTGGGCTGCCGCCCGGAAGGCTCGTTCCCGCTTTGTCACGCTCTATCCCGATTCCCTGGTGGAGTGGATCGAATGCCTCGCCAGGGCCGGTGATTTGGCCTACAAAGCCGATGACTGGGGCGAAGCGCGCCGCATGTTCGCGCAAACCGTGCAGGCTTATCAACGTCATGCGCAGCAGCGCGGTGACCTGGATCCCTACTATGCGGCCCAGGCCCAGTTCATGCTGGGGGAAATGCTCTTCGCCGAATACGCCAAATTGAATCTGCAGCCGCCTTTCGAGCGCGCTTTGAAGAGAAAGGTCAACAAATTCAACGACGTTTTTCAGGCCTACAAGTCGACACTCGAGTATCAGATCGCCGACTGGTCGACGGCCGCTTCCTACCGGATCGGATTGTCTTTTGAAGAGTTTGTCCGCGCCTTCATCGAGTCGCCGCCACCCGCCGGTCTCAAGGGAGACGCTCTCCAGGCTTATCAGCAAAAAATGATCGAAACGGCCAAACCCTATAAAGAGCAGGCCCTGGCTACGTACGAAAAAACCGTGGAACAGGCCCAAAATGCGGCCATCGAGAACAACTGGGTGGAAGAGAGCCGCAAACGGTTGCAGCAACTCCGCAGCGAACTCGGCCTCTCTCCGGCACCGGCGCCGGCGGACACTCTGATTGATGCAGAGGAGAAAACGCCATCATGAGAGCAGCAGCCACCCTGAATATGATCATCCTCGCCGTGATGGGGATAGGCCCGGTCGTGCAAGGCCAGGAGCGCCTATCCCTCGCGCCCGCAGAATCGACCCAGGTGCATTTGACATCGCCGGCCCTGGCGGATTCCGTGCGCAGTGACGATACCTCGGTGCGACTCTTCCTCGATAAAATCGAAGTGGAAGGCAAGCTGGAAAAACCGCAGGCCGTTTTCATCATCCCCGGCATGGATCCGGAGATCGATGACTTTAGCATCGAACGCTCTTTTTTTGAAGATATTTTTCGTCCCATCGAACGCAAGGGACGGGCTTCACTGCGGCCGGCGCCAGGGCCGTCCAGCGACCGCAAAGATGTCATGCCCTGGTAAACGATTGAGGAATTCATGCAAGAGAATGTTAAACAGCAGCGCAAAGAGATCGAACGCACGCGGCATCAACTGACAGATTTACGCACCGCACTCTCGAACCGGATGTATGAAATATTTCATGCCCATGGATTGGTGGAGAAACGTCAGGAGCTGCAGGATCATGCCGTGCGCCAGCGCTGCCTGGCGCATCCCTTCGCTGCAACCACACGCAGCGAGCTGGAAGTCATCCTCAACCAACTGCGCACTCTGGGAGAGGGTATCCATCGTCTCGACGCGGAAATCTCCGGGTTAAGCGCCCGCCTTGAGGAAGAAAAGAAGATCGTCTATGAGCCCATGCCCGCCACGCGGATCCGCATCCCGGAGCCGGAACACTATGGCCGCAGCGAACTCAAACGCAACGCGCACAAATATCTCGGTTGGGCGCTCGGCATCGCGGCGTCGGTTCACTTGCTGGCGATCAACGTCTATTGGCTGCACGAAAGCCTCACCCGCGATGAGGATGCGCCCAAAACCGTCCGCATCTACAAATACATGGAGCTGGAACCCCCTCCCTCCCTGGCCGAGGACCTTAACAGACCCCTGGGCGGCAATAATCTGCTGGGCGGAAGTACATCGGGGTATCTGGGCATCCTTGGCGTCATCGTTCCCGTCGATGAGAAAAAACACAAGAAAAGCGGCACGGAATATCTGATCGACAACCATTCGCTCGCCGACCTGGATCGTCTCCTGTCACAAACCCCCATGCAGGGCGGCAACGGCCGCCTGGGTGAAGGCGGTCTGGGCCTGGGCCAGGGCAACGGCAGCAACCGCGGCCGCAGTTCAGCCAGCCAGGCCGATGGTGAGGTGATTCTCGACGAGTTCCAGATCGCCAGCATTGGCAGCGTTGACCAGCTCATTGCCGATTCCAAAGGCGTGGAGACCGTCAAACTCGAGAAAAAAGGACAGGTCAACATTCAACAGCCGGACGCCATACGCGGTTCCGAACAGGCGGTGGTGCAGCGTTCGGCGGAGTCGGTGATGGGGGTGATTCACGCCCAACAGGCGCGCATGATGTACATCTATAACAAGCATTTGCGGCTCGACCCCAACATGCGCGGCAGGGTCAACATCGATTTGACCATTGAGGCGGACGGCGCGGTTTCGAATGTGCAGATTGCCGACGCCAATATCGAAAATCCCGAATTCGTCCGGGAATTGCTCTCTCTCTTCCGCAGACTGCGGTTCGACGCGATCTCGGCGGGTGCGGTGACCGTCAACCTGCCTCTGGTGTTCAATCGAACCGAATAGTTGGCTGCCATGCGAACACGAACGCTTTTTCTGACCCGTCTGGTTCTCCTCACCGCCATCACCCTGAGTCTGGAGATGATCGGACTGCCACAACCGCTGACCGGACCACTGGTCAACATGATGTTGATCTTCACCACGCTGGTCACCAATGTCTATGGCGGCATGGCGCTGGGCGCCCTGACGCCGCTCATCGCGCTGCTGCGCGGCCAACTCCCCCCCGTCCTGGCGGCCTTTGTTCCGTTCATCATCCTCGGCAATGCTCTTTTTGTCCTCCTCTTCTCGGTTTTACAGCGGCGCCTGCGTCGTACCTCCTGGCACACTGCCACCGCCTGGCCGGGTATTGCTATCGGCGCTTTGGCCAAATTTGCCTGGCTCTTCATCTCCGCGCGCTTTTTGCTTCAGATCTTCGTTTCCGCTGCCTTGCCGGAAAAATTCATCGCCATGATGACCTTCCCGCAACTGCTCACGGCGCTCATCGGCGGCGGAATGGCGCTGGCATTCTACGACCTCCTCGTCAAACGCCGTATCATCCGGCCGGCGCTGGATTAATTCTGACGCAACCCTGTTTTCAGTAGCCAGGCTCTCTGAAATCCCGGCAAAACTATTGGAATTCTCCTTTTTTTTCATTACCTTGCCATTCTGTCATCCCAAGAATAAAGGCACGCATGTCGCACAGCATCGAGATTATCGGGGCGCGCACCCATAATCTTAAAAATATAAACGTCTCGATTCCGCGCAACCGCCTCGTGGTCATCACCGGTGTTTCGGGATCGGGCAAGTCGAGTCTCGCCTTCGATACCCTCTACGCCGAAGGACAGCGCCGCTACGTGGAGTCGCTTTCGGCCTATGCGCGTCAGTTCATGGAACGCATGGACAGGCCCGACGTGGATCAGATCCGGGGCATCTCTCCGGCCGTCGCCATCGAACAAAAAAACACCAGCAAGAGTTCCCGTTCCACGGTCGGCACGGCTACGGAAATCCAGGATTATCTTCGGCTTCTCTTCGCCCGCATCGGTAAAACCTGTTGCCCTGTTTGCGGCGTCCTGATACAAAAAGATCAGGTCAGCGACGTCGTCGTGCGCATGGCGCAGTTTGCGGCGGGCGTACGCTATGTAATGACATTTCCGCATGCAGGCGGTGAAACCGATCGCGAGATGTTGCGCCAAAAAGGATTTCATCGCATCTGGCGCGACGGCAGGGTTCGCGATGTGGCAGAGGCAGATATTGGAGTAGATCGCATCGATGTCCTCGTCGACCGGCTGCAGACAGACAGCGGTCATCAAAGCCGTCTCGCCGATTCCGCCCAGCTCGCCTTTGAGATGGGCAAGGGACATCTCGACATTGAGGTGATCGACGGCCCCCGGCTCGCCTTCTCCAGGCGTTTTGAGTGTGCGCGCTGCGGGATTATCCAGCCGGAGCCTCACCCCGGACTTTTTTCATTCAATCATCCGGCGGGTGCCTGTCCGGCCTGCAACGGTTTTGGCGACATCATCACCATCGATGAAAATCTGGTCGTCCCTTTTCCACAGAAAAGCATCGTCGAAGGGTGCATTGCACCGTGGAATACCCCCAGCCATCGTGAACTGCTCGAACTCCTGATGCGGGCGGGGCCGGGACAGGGCATAGACATTTACAAGCCGTACGCTGAATTGCCGCAGGCCGCCAAAACGCTCATCTGGGATGGTTTTGATGAATTCCCGGGCATTCAGGGATTTTTCAGGTTTCTCGAAGGCAAAAAATATAAAATCGGCGTCCGCGTCTTTCTCAGCCGTTACCGCGGTTATGTCCGCTGCACGGCCTGCGACGGCACCCGGCTGCGCCCCGAAGCGCTGCAGGTACGCATTCAGGATCAGAACATCGCCCAGCTCAACCAGATGAATCTCGAGACAGTGCGGATTTTTTTCCGGGACTTGCAGCTGGATGATTTCCAGCGCGCCGTTTCGGGACAGATTCTCCAGGAATTGCGGAATCGCCTCGCCTATCTGAACGACATCGGCATGGGGTATCTGACCCTGGAGCGCCGCACTGCCACGCTCTCCGGCGGCGAGTTCCAGCGCATCAATCTGGCGACGGCGCTGGGCGCACAACTGGTGGGATCGCTGTACATCCTCGACGAACCGACCATCGGCCTGCATCCGCGCGACAGCGAACGGCTGGTGGGCGTTCTCAGAGCCCTGCGCGATATCGGCAACACCGTGGTGGTGGTGGAGCACGACCGCGAGATGATGCGCCAGGCGGACCAGATCATCGATCTCGGGCCGGGCGCCGGTGCGCTGGGAGGAGAAGTCATCTTTTCCGGAACTTTTGAAGAAATTCGCAGCGACGGCCGCTCGCTGACAGGCGCCTATCTGCGCGGCAACAAAATGATCCCCCTGCCGGATCGCCGCAGGCCCGGCAACGGTCAGCATCTGCAAATCCATGGCGCCGGGGAACATAACCTGAAAAACATCGATGTCGATATCCCGTTGGGGATGATGGTCGTGGTCAGCGGCGTCTCCGGATCCGGCAAAAGTACCCTGGTGCACGATGTGCTCTATGCAGGACTGCAAAAGGAGAAGGGCGCCTGGAAACGACCGGTGGGACGTTGCAAACAACTCCGCGGCACGGCGTTCATCGATGCGGTGATTCTGGTGGATCAAAGTCCCATCGGCCGCACGCCGCGTTCCAATCCCGCGACCTATATCAAAGCCTTCGATCCGATCCGCCAGCTCTTCGCCGAAACGCATCGCGCACGCGTGCGCGGATTCAAATCAGGCTCCTTCTCCTTCAATGTGCCCGGCGGCCGCTGCGAAACCTGCGAGGGGGCGGGCGTGGTGAAAATCGAGATGCAATTTCTCGCCGACCTCCTGCTTGAGTGCGAAGCGTGCGGCGGGAAACGCTATCGCCGCGACATTCTCGATATCCATTATCACGGACTCGACATCTCGCAGGTGCTTAATCTGACCGTAAACGAAGCAATCACTTTTTTCGCCGCGGAATCCGCCGTGCTCAAAAAACTCCGTCTCCTCAAAGAAGTCGGATTGGGATACCTCCAACTCGGGCAGCCGGCAACGACCCTCTCGGGCGGCGAAGCGCAGCGCGTCAAGCTGGCCAGCCATCTGGGCGAAAAAAACCGCAAACACATCCTCTATCTTTTTGACGAACCCACCACGGGATTGCATTTTGACGATGTCGCGAATCTGTTGCACTGCTTCGACGCCCTGTTGAGCGCCGGACACTCGGTGCTCATTATCGAGCATAACCTCGATGTGATCAAGTGCGCAGATCATATCATCGACCTGGGTCCGGAGGGCGGCGATGGCGGCGGTGAGATAGTGGCGCAGGGGACGCCGCAGGAAGTTGCGCGCATCGACGCCTCCATCACCGGCCGCTATCTGCAACCCCTGCTGATCAAACAACTCTAAAAAAGGGTTGCTTTGCTGGGACAATCTTTATAATTTATCACAGTCGGCAACGCTTCACCGGAGACGCTGAACGCCTGCAAGTCCTGATCGATCCATTCGCTTCGTGTTCTTCATGGCCTTTTGGGTTTTTGAATGTCGCAGGTTAAAAAGGGAACCACCGCTATGTCAGCAAAAAAACACTCCTATTTCAAACATGCGCCGGATATCATTCCGCAGCGTTATCAACGCGGTTCCTCCATCAGCGCCCTGATCGATGCCATGGGGGCAACCTCCTTCGAGGCCCGCAACGTCCAGCGCGGCGCTCACCTCTTCAAGCGCATGGTGAACGACAACGATACCATCTGGCTGGGCATCGCCGGCGCGGGCATCGCCGGCGGCATGGGCGGCGGCGTCATCTCGCTGATCGAAGCGGGCTTTATCGATATCATCTGTTCAACGGGCGCACAGGTCTACCACGATCTTCATTTCGCCTATGCCCTGCCGGTAAAAGCCATCAGCCCGGCGATGGATGACGATGCATTGCGGGCGGCCGGCGACACGCGCATCTATGACATCGGTATCCGCGAAGTGGAGACGCTGGAAGCCCAGGATGAGATCATCCGGCGCTTTGTGCGCGAACGCCATGAGCGTCTGCGCGGCAAAACCCTGAGCAGTTGGGAATTCAATCATGAATTGGGGCGGTGGGTTGCGGAAACGGCACCCCATCCGGAGCTCAGCTTTGTCGTCGCTGCCGCCAGGGCGGGCGTTCCCATTTTCTGGGATTCACTCTCCAACCATTCCATCGCCATGAATCTGGCGCGGACCGATCGCGAAGGCTTCCCGGTGATTTTATCCGGTCAAAAAGATATATTCGATTCCGCGGCCATCAGCTATAACGCCAACGGGACGGGTTTTGTGGAACTCGGCGGCGGCGGACCCAAAAACTTTATCCAGCAGACCGGCCCCACCATCAGCCAGATTCTCGGCGTTGAATTCGAGGGCGCGGATCGCGGCCTGCAGATCGGCACCGCGGTGGAACGCGAAGGCAGCCTCTCCTCCTGCACCTTCAGCGAAGCCGTCACCTGGGGCAAGTATCGCACCACCGGCGACGACAAGCTGGTGCAGATCTGGGGCGAATACAGCGTCCTATTTCCCCTGTTGACCGCCTTTGTCCTCGATCAATGCCACGACCGTCCACCCAAACGCATCGTCGAGCGCATGCCGGATATCATCACCAAACTAGGAGAGGCGCGATGAAAACAAACGGCACGACTTTTCTGGCGCCCGAGGCGCCCTTCAGCCACTACGAAACAGCGGCTGCAGCCATCCTGCCGTTTCCCTATGAGGGAGGCGTCTCCTACGGCAAAGGGACCGGAGAGGCGCCCGAAGCGATCCTGCAGGCGTCGGCCTATGTGGAATTCTACGATGAAGTGCTCAAGGCGGAACCCTATCGTATGGGCATTGCCACCCTGGCGGCGCCTGCCATCCCCGCCGCGCCCGAAGAGATGATCCAGACCCTCTACGAAGCCACGCGCGCCGTGTTGCAGGATGACAAATTCATCGCCGTCCTCGGCGGCGACCATTCCATCTCCAGCGCCACCTTCAGAGCCCTGGTGGAGAAATATGGACAGGTCTCCTGCATCCAACTGGACGCCCATTCCGACTTGCGTCGCGAATACGAAGGCAGTCCTCTCAGCCACGCCAGCGTCATGGCGCGCATCCGCGAGATGACACCCCATGCCTTGCAGCTGGGCATTCGCGCGATGTGCATCGAGGAGGCGCAGGCCATCGCCGCCAACGGCTGGCAGGTCTGCACCATGCACGATTTCCGCCATGGTCTGTTCGATGTCAAGTCGGCGATCGCGGCGTTGCCGGACCCGGTTTTCATCACCGTCGATGTCGATGCCTTTGACCTCAGCGTCATCGCCACAACGGGCACACCGGAGCCGGGCGGATTCACCTGGGATGAAGCGCTTGGACTCTTGCAGCAGATCTTTTACACCCGCCGCGTGGCCGGTTTCGATGTGGTGGAATTGGCCTACGATCCCGCCGACCGTTTTTCGGCGTTTTCGACGGCGCGCCTGGTGTACAAAATGCTGGGATTCAAACTGGCCGCGGAAGTGGCGCGCGGGCGTATCGGCTGGCCCGAACGGCCGTGCGGGCCGCTCTTCTGACCTCCCGCGTGCTACCGGATTGACATCGGCAGCTCTTTTCTGGCGTACGCCGCTTGAGACCGGGATTGGAGAGCCTGCCTGGAACGTGCTGACCTTGCGCCGATTTGCGGAAAGCGGACTTTTTGCCACAAATCTGCTGTCCGGGTTGCCCGGCACGATAGAAACGGCCTGCCCGTCTTGCTGAAAAAGGCGCGCGGGCTTAAATCCGCCAGCTTGACGTCTCCTGCAGGATGGTCTTCAGCCCGCCAGCTTCGACGACCGGGCTGCAGCGCACCACGGCTATTCCTTCTGATGTATCGTTTTGATAATCCGCGTAATCCATCTTCTCGGCACAAGACGGTTGCTGATGACGCCGGTCTTGTTCATCAAACCGGGTATCACCACCCGTTTCCCCGCCATCATGCCGCGGTACCCGATGCGCGCAACCGTCGCCGCATCCATCATCTTGAGCAGTTGGGCGCGCACCAGCCTGGTCTGCCCTATATTGGCGCGGGCCTGGAATTCGCTCGCCGTCGGTCCCGGACAAAGTGCCGTCACCGTGACGCCTGTGCCGTGACACTCACTGGCCAGCGCCTCGGAAAAGGAAAGCACAAAGGCCTTGCTGGCATAATAGACCGCCATCAGAGGCCCCGGTTGAAAGGCGGCCGTGGACGCGACATTGAGAATGCGGCCACGCCGGCGCTGCAGCATGCCCGGCAGCAACCGTTTGCTGAGATGCATCAGGGCGATGATATTGACCTGCACCATCTCTTTTTCCACAGCCCACGCCGTCTCCGCAAACGCACCATGCCCCCCAAATCCGGCATTGTTCACCAANNGCCGCCAGATCCCTGGCGAGGATCATCACCGATGCCGCGCCGAGCTCTTCCAACTCCGCAGCCACCTGTTGCAGCTTTTCCTGCGACCGCGCCACCAGGACCAGCCCGTAGCCGTCCCGCGCAAATACTTTGCCCAGCTCATAACCGATGCCAAACGAAGCGCCCGTGATTAAAACCGTCTGCAAAGTCTGCATACGCCCTTTTTCATCCATTCTCTTGTCTGTTCATAGAACCCGCCGCAGCGTTCTCGCCGCTTCCACCAACAACAAGGCGGCCAAAAGGAACAACCCCATCGCGATGATGGGGCCCACAATCGGGTCAGCGGCGGCGAGGGGACGCTCCTATAGCGGACGTACCCGGTCGACGAACTTGATTTTCATCGATTCCAATTCATCCAGAACCGGTTCATAGATGGCCGGCATGACGGGAATCTGCACGCCGGTGAGGGTGATCTGGCCCTGAAGCATCAATTTGACCGCAATCGCGGCGGGCAAACTGACCGTCCGCGCCATGGAGGTGTCACCATGGGGGATGCCGTAATCCACCAGCAGGCTGGTGATCGACTCCTTGCGGCCGCCGGCGTATTCGGCCATGAATTCGTGCTGCAGCACAATCATATCGCGCTCGCCCGGCTGGTAGGCCATCTTGTGTTCCATGACATGGGTCAGGGCGTCCAGCACCGTGGGGGGATTGCTCGGCACTTTTTCGCCGGAGAAGAGACCGAGCCACTCAAATCGGGCGATGATGCCATGGGATTCCGGGATGCCCAGATGTTTCGCCATGGCGGCCTTGACCTCGTGCGGATTGGCGTTGATCAGCGAGGCGGTCAACTGCGCCCAGGTCCAGTCGAGCATTTCCGGACGTTCGCCGTCATTGAGGAAGCCGAGGTTGACGATCTTTTCCAGGGTCTCGCACCACCCCAGGTTGCGGAAGGTGCCGCGAAAGATCGTCCGGGCATCCTTCAAACCGTAAAGTTCCTGATAGAGCATGGAGTCGCGATTGGGATAGACTTCCAGTTTGCCCAATCCTTCCACTTCCTTGATCGAGACGGTGCGGAAAAGGTCCTTGTTCTCGATCTGCATATCCTGGCCGTTTTTGAGAAAGTGCGCCGAGTTACGTCCCGCCAGCAGCACGCCGCGCGGACTCCAGGAAAATTTGTAGCCGAATGGATTGTCATTGGCTTCGGGCGCGGGCAGACCACCGCAAACCGATTCGAAGGAGGTCACCTTACCACCCTGTTTTTCGATGGCATGAATCATCTTCATGGCCGACATGTGATCGATACCGGGATCGAGGCCGATTTCATTGAGGAAGAGGAGTCCCTGATCCCTGGCTGGTTGGTCCAATGCGCGCATGGCCGGACTGACATAGGACGTGGTCACCATATGCGTTTTGTGTTGCAGGCACAATTCAGCAACCTGGAGGTGATACGTCCAGGGCAGCAGGCTGATGGCGACGTCGCACTCCCGGACCAGGGTTTCCAGTTTTTCTTTTTCCTGGACCGTGGCAGCCACGGCGCGTCCTTTGGGATGACCTTCAATCAACGCTTCCGCCTTGCTCACTGTGCGGCTGGCAATGATCACTTCCGTTTCCGGCTGATCCAACAAATATCGTACAAGGGGCCTGGACACAAGACCAGCTCCAAGAACCAGAACCTTCTTCATACGGTTTCTCCTTAAGATTGGGTTAAATGCTGCTGTAAATAGGCATAGTCAGGGACGAGTTCGCCCTGATGACAGATGATTGCATTTTTAATTTCCGGCGGCAAGGCCAATTGCGCGAACGGCCGGCGCAACTCCGCCTGCGCCAGTGCAGGAATGAATGGCGCCAGCGTCTGACCGAAAGCCTCGGAACTGTCGCGGGGAATCTCCGCAGGCAGATTGTCCACGGCCATGAGGACGATGCCCTCGCCATCTATACCATCCACTACCGCGCCGGAGAGGGGATGATAGGTAAAGCAGGGTTGGTCGGATGCCGTCGCTTTCTCCGTACATTCGATGGAACCGTGGATGTCGCAGCTGATATCGCCGATGACCTGGAGACGCAGGGGGTTATTTTCGCTCCAGCGTCTTTTAAGATACGTTTTCGTCACCAGGCGCGGGTATCTCTGATCCCAATAGATGCCATTGACGAGCACGCTCAGATGCGGAAGGTGGCGTTCGAATTGCGAACGATATTTTTCCGGATGATTGAAATAATCGGTCAATTCAAAAACGGCGCCCGGTGCCACGGGCTCGACCATGTCACGCTCGGCAAAAACCACTTTGTAGAGAATTTTGTCGTGGCCTTTGGCGATACCCGGCAATTCCTGAGGGTCGATTTCCTGGTGCGGCAGCAAATCAAACACCTCCTGCGCACCCTTGGAAACATGTCCGTAACCGGAAAAACCAACCACCACGGGCGACAGCGACGCCGGCAGACCGTTCGCGGAAATTTCTCGTCCCACTTCGCGGATGTGCTGCTTGGCATCCGCAATATCCTTGTACGCATAGGACATCTTGATCTCCGCAAAGGGTGTCTCGAGGCCCTGTTTTTGCAAGCGCACGCCGAAGGCATGCAGGGTATCGACCATGCCGGCCAGACCGGCAAAGCGGCCGAAGAAAACCAGACGGCGGCCGTTCCGGTCTTTGATGAGTTCATAGTCGATCAGGGTGGCCTTCAGCGCCAGGAGACGCTGCAGCATGGGCATGTTGTAGGTCTGCCCTTTGACGGTATGGGAGAAGAAAAGATAGGTCTTGTCGGGCAGCAGCAGATGTTCGGGAATCTCCTTGATGCCGAGGATGATGGAAGCCGCCGAGAGGTCTTCAGCGATGGTGGCGCCGGCGTCCCGGTATTCCCTGTCGGAAAAAGCGCGCGTCGCAAAGGGCTGGCAGATGAAATCCATGGCGTGCTGTTGCTGGAGCTGGTGTATCTGTTCCGGTGTGAGGGCGACTCGCCGTTCCCATTGGTTTTTATCTTCGCGGCGGATGCCGATGATGGTTTTCATCAAGATGCTCCCTGATAAGGCTCCTGTCAGCGGGATTAAATGGGGCGACTAATATACTAACAAAAAAAGCCCACAATGTCAATTGAAATTTCTTCCCGCCAGCTGTCCGCAGGCGGCGTCGATGTCCGCGCCTTTGCTCCAGCGCACCGACACCGGCGCCCGCAACGGCGCCAGCCACGACGCAAAACGCTGCACCTGGTCGTCTTCGGGACGATGAAATCCCGGCACCGCCGTATTGTAGGGGATGAGGTTCACCTTGCAGGGTACACGTTCAAGCAGACGGCGCAGCGCCGCGGCATCCGCTTCACCGTCGTTGACGCCGGCCAGCAGCACATATTCAAAGGTCGGACGGCGGCGCCTCTTTTTCGCATAGTAGCGAATAGCCTCCATGAGTTCGTCCAAACCATAGCGTTTGGATATCGGAACGATCCTCCTGCGCACGGATTCACTGGCGGCATGGAGCGAGATGGCGAGGCGATAGGGTCGTTCTTCGTCGGCATAGCGCACGATGGCCGGGGCGATGCCGACGGTGGAGATGACGATGTGACGGTGACCGACGGCCAGACCATCGGGGTCGTTCAGCAGCGCCGCCGCGGCGAGGACGGCGTCATAGTTCAGAAAAGGTTCGCCCATCCCCATGAAGACGACATTGGTGAGCGGCTCGCCGATTTCGCGCGCCACGTGGAGGACCTGATCGACGATCTCGCCGATGCTGAGGTCGCGGGTGAACCCCAAAGCGCCGGTGGCGCAAAACGTACACCCGAGTGCGCATCCGACCTGGGATGAGACGCACAGCGTGCGACGCTCCCCTTCGGGGATGTAAACCGATTCGATGGCGTGGCCGTCGTTGAGACCAAAGAGATATTTGACCGAGCCGCTGTTGGGCGAAATGGATTTCTCCCGCACCTGCAGGCAGCCCAATGCGGCGGTGGCTTCAAGGCGATGGCGCAGTGGTTTGGATATGTCGCTCATTTCCTCAAAGGTGGCCGCCTTGCGGACATAAATCCAGTTGAAAAGCTGCCGGCCGCGGAATTTTTTTTCGCCCAGGGATTCGGCATAGTCTTGAAGCTGCGCCTTGGTCATTCCTGTGAGGATGGTTTTGTGGGATATGTTGGTTCCTGTTTTCATCACAAAAATATAGAGAATCGGCCTGCGAAAGTCAAACGATTTTGCAAAGGCCNNGTAGGAGGCCTCTCCGGAGGCCGACATGTAGCAGCGTTTTTTGCTCTTGCGCAGATATACTATAATTTTGTTAAATAGGGTGGTAGATCCTTTGACAAAAACAAGGAGCGTAACATGGCATCCCCCCATCAAAAAAACCTTCGTAAAGGCCGGAAATCTTTACCTTTCCATGTATATTATGTGACAAAATGTCTTTTTGATAAATCATATCCTGTTTTGGCGAATGAAGCAAATGCAAATATCTTGATTTCCAGCCTTGATTGGCTCAGGAAACAGGAAATAATCAAAATTGGTGGATTTGTGGTAATGCCCGATCATTATCATGCAATAATTGGATTAACCGAAAAGAAGACGCTTGGTCAAGTTATGGAGAGCCTGGATAAATTCACAGCCCGGCGAATAAACAGTTTTTTAAATAATAAAGGAAAGTTCTGGCAAGAAGGATTTTTTGATCATTGTAATCGAAATCTCGTCGAATATCGCGGTACTTTGGAATACATTCATCAGAATCCAGTCAGAAAAGGTTTGGTAGAAATTGCTGAAAATTGGCCTTACTCCACGGCAAATCCCCAGTATACCGATTGGATTGATTGGAAATGGTTTGGAATAATTTTCCCATAACACAAATAATTCGATTAATCGCGCTCTGAAGAGTTCGCGCTCTGGAGAGCGCTCCTACAAATGCGTTTTAAAATCCATCTGTAGGAGGCCTCTCCTGAGGCCGA
>DCUM01000152.1:0-8622 GCA_002327255.1 bacterium UBA2214
CGTGGAATGAGGGGATGTAGATCGTAAAGCCCGGGCCGGGCTGTTATTCGCCGGCTTTTTCCTGCCGCATTGGCACGTGTCGTGGCGGGTATGCGTTCCCCACGGAAAATCGGGAAATGGCATTGCGGGGCATGGTAAAAGGCAATCAGAATAAATAATACTTGACCGGTTCCGAATTATTTAATATTATTTGAAATCAATATTATTAAAAAGGAGCCTGTCATGACACGTACCTTGATCATCTTCCTCAGCGTACTTTGCAGCGCAATCCCCCTGTTCGCACAGGAAAGCCATCCCTTCTCGATCCACGACATGCTCGCCATGGAGCGGATTTCCGATCCGCAGGTTTCACCGGACGGGCTGACCATCGCTTTCACCCTGCGCACAACCGATCTCGAGGCCAACCGCGGCCGCACTGATCTCTGGCTGGTGGACGCCGATGGCAAAAATCTGCGCCGGCTGACGACCCATCCCGCCGGCGATTTCAATCCGCAGTGGTCCCGCGACGGCAAGTCCATTTATTTTCTCTCCACCCGTTCCGGTTCCTCGCAGGTGTGGAAAATCGCGCTTCACGGCGGCGAGGCCGTTCCGGTCACCGATCTGCCGCTGGACGTCGGCAATCTCATCGCATCCCCCTATAGCAACCACCTCGCCTTCACCCTGGACGTATTTGTCGACTCGAAATCCATCGACAAAACCCGCGAAATTCTCGATGCCAGGGCCAGACAGAAAAGCTCCGGCGTGATCTATGACCGCCTCTTTTTCCGCCACTGGGACACCTGGAAAGACGGACGGCGTTCGCATCTCTTCGTCCTGCCGCTCAAAGAGGGCACGCCAATGGACGTGATGGCGGAGATGGATGCGGATGCGCCCTCCAAACCCTTCGGCGGGAGCGAAGAGATCGCCTTCACGCCCAACGGCCTCGGCATCGTCTTCACCGCCAAAGAGGTGGGCCGTGAAGAGGCGTGGTCCACCGATTTCGATCTCTATTACGCACCCCTGGATGGTTCCGGGGCGCCCCAATGCCTGACCGAAGCCAACGAAGCCTGGGATACGCAGCCGCTCTTCTCGCCCGACGGTCAAACCCTGGCCTATCTGGCCATGTCGCGTCCCCGCTACGAAGCCGACCGTTATCGCATCGTTCTGCATCAGTGGCATGACGGCAGCAAGCGGATTCTCACTGAAACGTGGGATCGTTCGCCCTCTTCCCTGTGCTGGTCCAGCGATGGCAAAACCCTCTATGTCACCGCGGATCACATCGGCCAGAGCGCCCTCTTTGCCGTCGATGTCAAGACGGGCGCGGTCAGAAGCATTGTCAAGGAGGGCAGTGTGTCAGCGCCCGCTGTGGCTGGGGCGCGCATCGTCTACGCGCTGGATCACCTCAAATCGCCGGTTGAACTGTGGTCTGTCTATCCCGATGGCAGCGATCCCAAACCGGTGACGCGCATCAACGCCAACAAACTGGCGCTGGCGCGCATGGGCGATTTCGAGCAGTTTGCCTTCAAAGGCTGGAAAGACGAGACGGTCTATTGCTACATCGTCAAGCCGGTCGATTTCGATCCCGCGAAAAAGTATCCGGTTGCGTTTCTGATCCATGGCGGGCCGCAGGGCTCTTTTGGCAATCACTTTCACTATCGCTGGAATCCGCAGGCCTATGCCGGCGCCGGTTATGCCGCGGTGATGGTGGACTTTCACGGCTCCACCGGCTATGGCCAGGCCTTCACCGACGCCATTCGCGGCGATTGGGGCGGCAAGCCCCTGGTCGATTTGCAGAAGGGACTGGCAGCCGCTTTGGCCAGATATCCGTGGATGGATGGGACGCGCTGCGGCGCCCTGGGCGCTTCCTATGGCGGCTATATGATCAACTGGATCGCCGGCAATTGGCCGAACGGCTTCAAGTGCCTGGTGTCGCACGATGGCAATCTCGATGAGAGGCTGGCTTATTTCGACACCGAAGAGCTGTGGTTTCCGGAGTGGGAGCATATGGGTACACCGTGGACGAATCCCGCCGGCTATGAGAAACACAATCCGGTGAATTTTGTCAAAAACTGGAAGACGCCGATACTGGTCGTTCATGGCGCACAGGACTTTCGCGTCGTCGAGACCCAGGGGATGTCGACGTTCACGGCGGCGCAGCGCCTCGGCATACCCAGCAAATTTCTTTATTTCCCGGACGAGAATCACTGGGTGCTGAAACCGGCCAATTCGATCCTGTGGCATGAGACCGTAATCGGATGGCTGGATCAGTGGCTCAAATAACCGGCAGGGCGGAATTTCATCCATTCAGAAAAAACCGCCGAATAATCGGATGAGCCGGATTTCGCAAGAAAACAGACTGCGGAATACACGGACTAAACGGAATCTGTTAATCTGCCCCAGTGTCATCAACGCCAGGTGCGCAGAAATAACGGGTATCGTCCGTTGACGTCAAGGATATTTATTGGTATGATTTTTTCCAACGTCAGGGTACCAGATGAAGATAACGCTGTTTTATTGTTTACTCTGCGTCTTTCGGCGATGATTGGTATTGATTATGGAGACAAACCGGGAAAGTACGGACGTCACAAAATTTTAAACCATGCAGACCTTTTAAATCACGAACGACCCCGTTCGCAGAAAAGCAGGGTGGACGGGGTCGTCTGTGAAAGGAGTCTGCTGAAAACTTCACGGAGGTAGACCATGTTAACCAGCAAACGCGTCATCATCACCACCCTGTGCGGGGCGCTCTGTGGCCTTTTTTGCATGTTTCTGGCCAGCAGCGATCCCAACGCCGCGCCACTCTCCGTCAATACCAAATGGCTGATCGTCCTCGGCCGTACCATGCTCGGCTTCACCATCGGCATCAGCGCCTTGCGCCTGAACTGGTGGCTGCATGGCATCGTTCTCGGCATCATCACCAGCATCATCATGGCCGTTCCGGTACTGAGTGATCCCAAAATCGCCGTGGGCACCATGGTCATGGGCGTGGTCTATGGGGTGCTGATTGAACTGGTGGCCACAAAATTTTTCAAGGCCAAAGGGGTGGGGGCGTGAAGCAGATTTGCAGTTTGACCAAAAGTTCGCTTGCCACAGTTCGTCAGCTCGTCCATGTTTTTCTCCTGACGGTTTAATATTTACAATAAAAACAGCAATATCGCAGGAGCGCCATGTACGAAAAAGAATACCGCGTTCATGTCTACGACACCGGCCCGGATGGCAGACTGAGCCTGTATGCCTTGTTCAATTATCTCCAGGACATCGCCGCGGAACATGCCAATAAGATGGGTTTCGGACGCGACGATCTCATAAAGGACAACGTGATCTGGGTCCTGTCGCGCATCTATGCCGAAATCAGCGTCTGGCCCGCCTGGGAAGAGCAGCTCAAGGTCAAGACCTGGCACAGGGGCAGCGACCGCCTCTTCGGACTGCGCGATTTCCTGATCACCCGGCGCGATGGCGCGCCCATCGGCGCCGCCACCTCTTCCTGGGCGGTTATCGATCTCGGGAGCCGGAAAATTCAGCGGCCGGACCAGATTCTCTCACAGCCATTTTTCGGTGGAGTGGCGCAGAATGCGCTGCCGCGAAACGCCGGCAAGGTGGAAGCAGCCGTCGCCGGCGCCCCGCTTACACCGCTGCATACCGTGCGCATCAGCGACCTCGATGTCAACCTCCACGCCAACAACGCCAAATATCTGCAATGGACGGTCGACAGCTATGACATCGATTTTATCATGCGCCATCAACCCCGCAGCGTCGAGATCAATTATCTGGCGGAATCGCGTCTGGGCGATGACATCGCCATCCGGACTTTTGCCGCTGCAGACCATCCGCTGTCATTGAACCACTCCATCGTGCGCACTGCAGATGACGCGGAACTCACGCGGATGCGGATTGCGTGGAACGAGCGCGCCTGAGCAGCGCACGGTGAACAGGATGCCTCACTGCCCTGCCGGCCTGGGACGTTCCGGGTGCGATGTTTTAACCTAGTTGCCATCGGGGCCCTTTTGCGGAGCCTGATGCCGGTGACACCTCATCACTTGCCTTACTCCATATATGCCTTCAGGGGTGTCCGGTTATTGCGAAAATCATGGTTAAACATCCTTTGGATAATATGCAAGACAGGATTCTGTTTCAGGTGGAATCGACTTGAAATCAAACAAGACCAATTTATAGTTACTAATCAGGTTAGGCGTGTTTTTAGGGACAACCGGACCATACGGATAGGCCCCATTTTATCATCTTGCAGCGGAGGGATCATGAAAAAACAGGGATTTTCCATCCTGGTAGTACTGACTCTGGTGATGGCGTTCAGCGCGCACCGCTCTTTTGGCAAGGAAAGCGGCGTTCAACCCGCCTCTCTGTTCCGCCTCGATTACCAGTATGGTGCGCTCAATCCCTGGCTTTTTTACGAAGTGCCCTTATCGGCCAACGTCGGACTGCTGACGGTGTGGCAGATGTCGACGCAGGGATTTGCCCAGATCGACATCGGACCGGTTTTTCATCTCGGCAACTGGCAATTGATTCCCCAGGTCGGCATCGACTTTTTTGAATCGTCGCAAGACGGCGCCCGCATCGGACACATCGTGCCGGAGTTTTATGCGATCCATACCGGTGCGATGGTGAGTTTTGAAAGCTGGAATCTCTGTTTTATCAAAGCACACGAAGAGCCATCCACTTTCTATTACTACCGCGATCATCTGCTGTGCCGCGCCGGCAAATGGCTCGCCCTCGGTCCCCAGATCGAAGGCTATCTTTTTCCCGATGCCAAACCGGACCACTATTTCGGCGGCCATGTCGATATCGATGCCGGCGCCGGCACCATCGGCCTCTTCTACGGTCAAAACCGCGACCAACGCGGCGTCTTTCGCATGACGTTTTTGAAATTCTTTTAAAAGAGTGCGGCGTACATGGCAAAATGGCTGGACAGACTCATCAAACCCTCAACGCGGGCCTTTTTTCGCGAGGCGAAACGGACCAAAAATTACTCCTTCCTGGATGGACTGCACGGATATGTCTATGCGCGCTGGCTCTATTTCTATATTCACGTCGGCAGCGGCAAGCACTGGCTGGCGCGCGCCGGACGCCGCGCCTGGAAAGTGCTGCACCGGATGCGGTGGGCTCCATCACCCGGCCGTGCAGCGGCAAAAACCTTTGCGGACGGCTACCACGGCAAGGTAGTGCCGCTGCAGCAGGCGCGGGAATTGGTTCATTTGGACAAGCCCCTCACCCTCGGGGATCTCGAGCGCGTCATTCCCTATACGCATGCGCGCGATATCGTGCTGAAGAATCCGGATCACATCGTCGCGCTCGAGTGCGCGTGCCGCGCCGTCGCCGAACATCCCTGCCTGCCGCTGGACGTCTGCCTGGTCATCGGCGAGCCCTTTGCATCGTTCGTCCTCGAACACCATCCGCGCCGCAGCCGTCGTATTTCCCCGCAGCAGGCGGATGACATTCTGCGTTCGGAACATGAGCGCGGCCATGTGCAGCATGCTTTCTTCAAGGATGCCATGCTGAATCGTTTTTACGCCATCTGCAACTGCTGCGCCTGCTGCTGCGTGGCCATGCAATCGTTCAGACAGGGGACGCCGATGCTGGCGTCCTCGGGGTATGTGGTCGTCGTCGACGGAGATCGCTGCAGCGATTGCGGCCTGTGCGTGAAAAAATGTCCCTTCACTGCCCTGCGTCTCGTTGCCAAACGATTGCACGTGGATGCGGATCGCTGCATGGGCTGCGGCGTCTGCGTCTCCGTCTGCCAGCAACACGCTTTGCAGCTGCAACGGGATGCTGGCAAGGGGGAACCCCTGGAAATAGTCGAGCTGATGCGGAGGGTTCACGCAAGCCAGATGATTCCCTGACACCATGGATACGGATCGCTGCAAACCTTGCTCATCGTGGCGTTGCGCAACGCTCCCCGCCGCGGGGGCTGTTCGAGTGCCCGGAGAGAACTTGATTCGTTTTACCACGCGGCGTTACCGCCAGGTGCCGCTGCTCGTGCGCGGCCCCGGCGCCGAGGTCACCGCCGCCGGTGTGCTGGCGGATATCCTCCGGCTCCAGGCGGGAGGAGCATAAACACAGGCACAAAAAGTCGTAGCCGGGCCGGCGCCCGGCGCCCCGGGATCGTGGGCGTCAGCCCGGCAAAACCGAACCGCGGAATACACGGACGGCACGGAAGCAGGGGTGTCAGCCGTGTCGATTCGCGCCGCACCGGATCGGCATGGCCGGGATCCACCAGATACTCGTGAAACGCCAGCCACGGCCATTCCCTTTGCGGATAATAGACGCTCGCAAACACGCATCCGGGTGATTGACCGGACATGGAGTTGGTTTTTTCCTCTGATTCGGTGTTAACTCCTGAAATGAAGTCGTGACTGATCACGGAGCGGGATACCGGCTCACTTGACAGCACCAGATCGTTTTTTTTTCCTTGGGAATAAAATTTAGTTGTTTTATTTCGCCAATAATTGCTATATTATTCCAAGTCTGGAGAATGCCTGTTCTTCATGAGGAGACTTGTCACCTGGGGAACCATCCGACGCATTGGGGCAAACACTTTTTATCGTAATGCATGGTATACATTGGAATGTACTCTGGCACCCCTGTCGGCATCTGCTGCTTTTCTGCACCATGATCTGATCGTATTCAATTTTCACTGCATTCTGGCGTTCTATGACCGAACGCTCGCGATGACTGTTTGAGGCGTCTTTCAACTCCGGATAGCCGACGGCAACTGCGTGGCGTTCTATGACCGAATGCTCGCGATGACTGTTTAGGCTGTTATCGTGTTCCTGAAACATTCTTTTGAAAAAGGTTTCAATTTCTGTCTTGAATGATCAACCGCAAGAGAGGAGGGAACAATCTCGCACAAATATCGCAGATGGTGCTGGGCGCGAATGCGATCGAATTCCGCGCAATGCGTCTGGCCGGCTTTTTACACGATGCAGGTAACTTCTGTGGAGGAAAAATGAGACACTGGATTTGGATCATCTTGATATTATTCGCCGCCATGCCCGCCCTGGCGCAAACCGATTATTATGTGAGTCCCGTTGGTGATGATCTGTACGATGGACTGGCGCCGGTATGGGATGGAACCCATGGGCCCAAAGTGACGATCCAGGCAGCTGTGAATGCCGCGGCCGCCAACGACATCGTCCATATTGCCCCGGGTACCTACACATCCACTGCCGCGCTGAATTTGAATAAAAGCGGTCTCAAGTTGTACGGCCCGCAAGCCCATGTGGACCCCAGACCCTCGCAGGGCAGCGCCCGCGTTGCCGGCTCGGTCAACGAAGCCATTATTTCCGGCGCCAGCCTGGCGGGTTCTGTGAACATCATCTATATCGCTGCCGACCATGTCGAGGTGAACGGTCTCGAAGTCTGTACCGGCCCGGTGGATATGGTGCGGCAGAGCAATGCCCATATCGGAACCATGATCCGTTATTGTATTATTCATGATGGCAATGGGGATGAAGGCGTCCAGTTGGTAAACAGCACCAATGCGCTCCTGGAATACAACTATGTCTTTGATATCGCCTGGGCTGGAGACGGCCTCAACCTGGCTTCATCGACAGGGGGCATCATCCGTCACAACGAACTCACCAATATCAATACGGATAATGCAGCGATCTATATCTATTCATCCAATAATACCACCATCGAAGGCAATTACATCCACCATCTTGTCAATGGTGAGGGCATCAAACTTGGCAATAAATCCGGTGCGGATGCAGGCTTGCATGGTGGCGTGATCCGGAACAACACCATTGAACACGTAGGTGGACCGAATGAGGATGACTGCATTTGTGTATATACCAGCAACGTTCTGCTGGAGGGCAATGATTGCTCCAATGCCTATTCCCAGAACGGCTCGGTCTATTTTTATTTTGCCATCAGCAATATCACATTCCGCTATAACAAGGTTCATGACAATACCCTGTCGACGGCCAAAACGCCGCTGGCGGCAGGTGTGTTCATCGGTTCGAACTGCAATGTGGCGACTTTCTCCATTTACGACAACGACATTTATAACAACACACCCTACAATATGACCAACGCGGCCGCGGCAGAAGTAAATGCGGAGAACAACTGGTGGGGTTCCAATGAAGGGCCTGAAGATCCCACGGGCACGACCGAAGTTGCACTTGGCGATGTGGATCCAGGCGGTGCCGCCCCCCTGCTCAATGCCGCGCCCGCGGGACTGCTTGGCAATCTGGTCAGCAACAACACGGTGGACTATTTCCCCTGGCGTGCCACGCCCTTCTACGGCGCCACCATCGCGCCCACAGAAGTCTATCATTCTGCTGCTGTCGGCTCAGGCACCGTCACGGTCACGGCGCCGGCTGGAATGAACTGGACCGCCGTGAGCAACGATCCCTCCTGGCTGACCGTCACCAGCGGCGCGAACGGCAGCGGCAATGGCACGGTGGATTATGCGGTGAGTTTTAACCCGACGGCCACGATGCGCACGGGTACGATCACCATCGCCGGGCAGACCTTTACGGTGCACCAATATGGCATTGTAGCCGCATCGCAACCGCTCTTCTGGGCGACGCGCACGTCGGTTTGGCCCTATGGGATCATACAATTTGAAGACGTATCCGGCCTGGCAGCCACCTCCTGGTTTTGGGAATTTGGCGACGGCCAGAC
>DCUM01000152.1:8660-12139 GCA_002327255.1 bacterium UBA2214
CTGATCACGGTCTATGGGTATGCCGCCAAGCCCCATGCGACCCTGGAATTGGTCCACGGCAGTGAATCGCATTTGAAAGAAACCTGGGAAAACGCCATCGATGAGGATATCAGCGGCTGGAACGGCACGGCGAGTGTAAAGGGAGATCCGCCATACGCCGTCTTTAAATTCAAAGACGGCACCGACAAGATCATGGATCGCATTCGTTTGCTCACAGATACGGACATGGGCTATCCGGATCGCTGGGCCTTTGAATTTCATGTTCAGGTTTCCAGCACCGGCCTGGCAGATGCTGATTTTGTCACGGTTTTCGCCGGCCACAAGAAGCATGGCAGTTGGGAAGAATTCACCTTCTCTCCGGTTCTCGCCCGTTATATCAAACTGGTTGTCGATACACCGGCTTTGGGTTGGCGGCAGATCGGTGAATTCCAGGTCTGCCCGGTGCGGCGCTACGCTGATCCGAATCAGTCCGAAACCAGAGTCTCCACACCGCATTTGGCCAATGGCATCGATGCGGCAACTGTGACCTTGACGGTAAAAGAGAGTTCCGGCACGATGATTTCCGGACTGACCTGGGATGATTTTCACTTCATCACCTATCCAGGAGCGGTGCAATATTCCGAGATCCGTGAAACCGCTCCGGGTGTCTATTCCGTGCAGATGACCTCCACTGTGGCGGGTGTGCATACCTTCACCTGCTATGTCGACGGCATCAAAATTGGTGAGGACCCCGTGGTTTTCAATCCGGCTTCGCTCAAGAAAGCAAGTCTGGTGTTGGTCGATCACTCCAACGCCTACTACGGTGAAGGATGGGATAATGCCATTGACGGAGTGGAGACGGATTGGGATGGTACGGTCACGGCTGGCCCCGACCAACCGTGGGCCATTTTTGCTTTCAGCGAGGGCCAGGCCAAAATGGTACAAAAGCTGAATCTGATCACCGACACCGGTGTGGGTTATGATCAGCGCTGGGTCAGGGCGTTTCGCATCCTGGTTTCCTCCACAGGGACCGAGCCAGATGATTTTACCCTGGTTTACAAAGGCACTCAGACCCGGGGCGGCTGGCAGACACATGGTTTTGTCGCCACTGCGGCCAAGTATGTCAAGTTTATCGTCGATGCGCCCGCAAGTGGCTGGAAGCAGTTGGGAGAATTGGAGATTTTGGCGGCTGAAATGCCTGCTGGTGCTGCACAGGCGTCCGCTACGACAGCGGCCTTGGCGATGACCCGCGATTTTAGCGTCCGGAATTATCCGAATCCCTTCAATCCGGAAACCACCATTGAATTGGCCCTGCCCGAAGCAACTCACGCGTGCATTGAGGTTTATAACATGTTGGGACAGATGGTGCGGCGTTTGCTGGATAGTGAGATGACGGCGGGTATGCACCGTGTGCGCTGGGATGGACGGGACCATGCTGGCAGGACGCTGCCCAGCGGCCTTTATTCTCTGCGCACCCGGGCTGGCAGTGAAATCAAGGTGCAGCGCATGCTGATGGTCAAATAAGGAAAATTTTCCGGCAGGTTTTGGTGGAATTCCGGTTATTTGCCAAATTTGGAATGGCGAGTAACGGAAGCGACAAAGACTGAACTTGCCGGAAGATTCCATGTCCGCGGATCGAAGCGGATCGGGGTGGGCGTCAGCCCACCAAAGCCGAACGAAAAGTGTCACCTGCCGGCAGCGCATAAAAAGTTATTATAAAACGACAAAGCCTTTCTTATTGTGCAATAAATTGGACAAACGAAAGGCGGTGCCGTTCAGGTGAACACATGGGTTGGGCGAACCGATGATCACGAAAACTCAAAAACTGGAGTCTTAATAGTTCTTTGGGGCTTCGGATTTCCAAGAATAAGTTGTTGAATTTTTTCAACGGTTATGGGAGAAAAAAATTGCTCACCTGTTTCTTGATTAACCCTCGCTGGAACATTTTCAATGATGATAAATTTACCATCCTTGAAAATCGAATAGGTTACTTTTTCATCAATTAAATGTTCTTCTCTTAACATGATATTATCTCCTACGAATCTTAAAATCGATCCAATCAACACTGTTTGGTTCGTACACCGTAATAATTTTCAATATTGTACGAGTTGGGTAACTGCAATGAATATGTATAGGACGATTAGCTTTTGTATATCCAAATATCAGGCAACTTGGGCCGTACTTGTCCTCTGGGTAATCTTCTATTATTTCACCACTTAATAAAGCTTGACGTATTTCTTCTACCCGAATATTCCGCAGAATGGATTGATCAGCCGCATGTTTTGAAAACTCAAAATCATCGCTTAATACTTTATTTTGAATATCCAGGAGCATGTATTAATCCATTTTTTGTATTGTTTAAAAATAGTTCGAATTTTATTAATTTGCAAGTACTTCTGCCGCCCAACGCGGAGTGCCACCCGCCGAGCCGCATAAAGATAATCTTTGACGTCGCTCATAATATTGCAATCTCAACAGGAACCGCGTAAGCGACAGGCGGGCGAAGGTCGGGTGCGCACTGGTGTTATGTGATATTACGGCTGTAATTTATAATTGAGCACTCTCGAGCTCTCTTGCCCATTTTATCATAAAATTCCATCCCATTGAATTTGAATTGAAAATTGGTAAGGTGCCGTCCTCATTAAGAAAAAGTGGCTTCATGCTGTACTGTTCGGTATGACTAGATGTAATATAAATCCAAAAGTAACCACTTATAAATATTCGGAATCCTCGATGCCCTTCGATCCTTTCTTCAAGAGGATGAGGTGGGATTATAACTCCCCTCAATAAGTCTGGACGATTGGGCAGATATGATATTGAACATCCATATTCAAAATATCTACCTGGATTACCTTCAAGTAACATTTTCCTGATTTTTTCCGCATGCGGTCCCAGATTAATTCTTCTAACTTCATTCCTTATTGTTAAAGATGGACGCCATAGCAATGATAGTTGAAATAGTTTCAATTTCGAATAGTCTAAATCGTTGATGACAAATCCAGTGTCTGTTCTTTTAATTTCTGATTCTAACAATGGATTGATAAATAGATTTTTAGCGGCATAATCCTCATATTCGCCGAGGATTGCTTCACAATTCTCACAAAATAACTTTTCGTAAATACCCTTGAAACGATCTTTCGGATCATTCTTAGTAATCAATACTTTGTATTGATGATTCTCATCATATAGGGGCTTATACAAAAATTCGGGAAAAATGTGGGATTTTCGTAATTCTTTGGTTTCTAAACAAAGTTTACATGTTTGATTTGTCATCTCTAGTCTTTAGTGATAAATGAAATTTTGGGACAAAGTTAAAAGAATTTAGTCACGTTCACAACCGATTACAAAAAATAATCTGCCATGAAAGTTGCCCACATAACGAGACGGCCCACCGGTGCGGGGCATGCGCAGGAGGGACTAGCGAACTCAATTCACCTAAAGCGACGATAAATACCTTGCGGCCTCAACCGGCTGCCCCGCGTCCGGTGCGGCCGATTGTT
>DCUM01000250.1:0-5113 GCA_002327255.1 bacterium UBA2214
TTTTTGCAGGCGAGCGCCACGAGGACACAACACAATCCCCAAAAATACGGTATCACGATTCTTTTCATGCAGTCATTCCTCCATTTTCGGGCTTTTACCCCAGGATACGTCTTCCGCTTCGCATTTGTTACTGCATCGCCCCGTCGCCGTGTGGATTTTTCCCCTCCCGTTGGCGTTCGATCACAAAAAGAAAACAATCAGGTTGCGCTTTGCAGACGCGATGAGTACATTCATTTAGATGGCATTATTCACCGCCGGGAACACCGAAGGACGCAAAACGAACAATAACCTGGCAAGGATTTCCGTTGATCCCCTGAAATCGTGGCCCGAAAAATCTGATCAGGCGTCCATCCAGAAGGCCAATATGCGAATCCTCAACCTCCGCGTACTCTGCGGTTTATGGACAGAGCAAATCAACTGCGAAACACTCTGCAAATAGGGACAAACCTTATCAAGGAATACGCCAATGAAAACCATCTATGCCGTCATCACACTCTTGCTTCTGTGTACCGGCAATGCCGTGCTGGCCCAGGCGATCATCGCCGATCACTCCTGCACCGACATTTTCGCAATTCCCGTCTCCGCCATCGAAAAAGCCAGGACCGATCTCCACATCGGTTATGGCTTTACCTCCCACGGCAGCCAGATCGTCTCCGGGATGACCGGACTGGTTGAATTCATGAACAAAAAGGGCTATAAAAAAGACCTCTTCGCTTTCCATCGCAGCGGCGCCAACGGCGCCCTGCACCTCTACGAGGGCGACGGCTATGGCAGCGGCGACCTCGATCACGATGCCGGCTACTATCCCGGCTGGGTCGACGAGACGCGCGCCTATCTGGGAGCCCCCACGGGCGCCGGACGCGGCAGCAAACATCCGGAGATGAATGTGATCATGTGGGCCTGGTGCGGCCAATTGTCGTGGTACAGCAGCGCTGAAGTGGTGAACAACTACCTCTCCAAAATGAATCAGCTCGAAACGGATTATCCGGGGATAAAATTCGTCTATATGACCGGCCACGCGGACGGCTCGGGCCTGGAGGGCACGCTGCACCGTAACAACCAGGCCATCCGCACCTGGTGTCTGCAGAATAATAAAATCCTGTTCGATTTTTACGACATCGAGTGCTACGATCCGGACGGAAATTACTATGGCGACCAGTACGTCACCGATGAATGTTACTACTCTGGCGGGAATTGGGCGCAGACATGGCAGGCTGCTCATACAAAGGGCGTCGACTGGTACGAGTGCTGGCCGGCGCATACCGAGCACGTCAACGGCAACCGCAAGGCGTATGCGATCTGGTGGCTGTGGGCGCGGCTGGCGGGCTGGAGCGGGACGACCGGCGTGGCGGCGCAGGATCCGGTGCAGGCGGCCCTGCCTTCTGCAACGGCCTCTCTGGAACAGAATTACCCCAATCCCTTCAACAGCCGTACCGTCATACGATTTTATCTGCAAGAGGATCAACCCGTCACCATCAGAATATGCGATGTCCACGGGCGCCAGGCGGCCCCCCCCATCGAGGGATACCGCAACGCCGGACATCATACCCTGCACCTTGCGCTGGATCATCTCCCCGGCGGAATCTACTATTGCCACCTGCGCACCGCAAAAACCGTGAGCGTGAGGAAGCTTTTACTGATGAAATAATTGGGGTCGGACCTCAACGGATTGTTAAAATACAATTACTTATATATGGNNCCCAGCGGAAACGCGTTATCTCCCGATAAAATATGAATTTTCAATGCTGGCACTGCGCTGTACTCCCCACAGGCCTCTTTCAGATAATGATCTTCATCTCCTTTGATGATTTCACGTCTCCCCGCACGGCCAGCCAAAGCGTGCTCATATTGCTGTACAAATGCGTATTCCCCAACCGCCAGACTCTCGGTCCAATAGGCTTGACGCATGGATTGTGCCGCAAGTTTTTCCATCAAAATATCCCTATACATATTTTGCATCCTGGTGGCGTCCTGCATACTTAAATATCGCAGGAGTCTGTCCCGGTCAATGAACCGGCAGCGCGCTTTTTTGCCCATGACTTCATGAAACCCGCCATAAGGCCAGTCCTTAGGATTTGTCACCACGCCTGCGCGAATCATATTGAGATCGATATAAACCATGCAATTGAGCAGGTGTCTTTCTGAATCGATGGCGGTCGCATGATAGCGATCCTGCCAAAAAGCACCACCGTGGTCTCTCCTGCGGTTGTATTCTTGCGCTGTACAGCCGGCGACCAGGTGCATCATTTGCGCCAAGGCATCCCCGGAAGAAGGCGCAGATGCTAGCAAATGAATGTGGTTGTTGGTGAGACAGAAATTAAAAATCGACACATCGAAGCGTTTTTTGGCTTCGGCGAGCCAATACAACCAACGTTGCTTGATCCATTTGTGCTTCAGCAAGAATTCGCGATCATGGCAACGATGGGTGATGTGATACACGTACCCTTCCAGGAAGTGTCTATTCGCGCGTGGCATGGCTTGTTCCTCCTTAACTGCTCTTTTTTCCCCTATAAAAAACGCCTGCTAAGGCCTGTTTTGGCCATTTTAGGGCTTTTATTTCTTTAATAAACATGTGTCGGCTGAGGTCCGACCCCAATTATTTTCCCGCCTGGGCGTTGGCCTGCCAGAGCTGATAATCCTCCAGGGTGATGATGCCATCCCAGTTGAAATCAGACGCTAAATATCCCTTCGCTGCCGCCCGATAATCGTGAAACCAGGTCACATAGTCCCGCGTGGTAATCTGGCCGTCCTGATTGGCGTCGCCGACGCAGAGACCAAAGCGGCCATCCCCGAGCTGTTTGGCCGCCCCGGGCACCGCATACTGCGCCGCAGCGCTGCGAAAATCAAAGGCATGCAGGTTACCACCGACCAGGCTGACCGGATTCGCTGAACGGACAGCCAGATGGTGACGATGTTTGAGGCCGAGATGATAGGGACCCTCTGCGACGCCGGGGAATGCGATGAAATCCTCAGCGCCATAGAGGGGAATGATCCGCCCGTCGCGGCGCAGAAAATGACCGGCGCTGTAAACCAAACCGCCGCCGCTCTCATAGAGCTGCACCAATATCCAGTCCACGGCGCTGTCGGGGATGACGGTGACGGATTGGATGTCTTCTGCATAGGGTGACATCAGGGGAATGAGATTTGAATCCTTTAATGCCGTTGTCATGGCGAGCGCAGCGCCGTCAAAGCCGCCCTCGAGCCAGACATCGATCTGCATCATCGGCGATTGCGCGGGCGACAGATAGAGGACGTTGTCCCCCGCAAACGGCAGCAGGAAAAGAAGTCTACCACCCCCTATCACCGTGCGATCGAACTGCATTGCGCCGGTTTTTGGATCAAACCAGTTCGCATCGAAATAGCCGGAGGCCCCGCGCAAATCGAGCGAAAGAGAATCTCTTCCCTGCACATAAACCAGATAGTGCGCACCGGGTTTTGACAGGCAAAAAGCGCTGTCAGCAAACACGATCGTCGTGTCGGGCGCCATCTCCCAAAAGGGGAGCGCCTGATCGGACAGGAACTGTCGCAGCAGACCAACATAATCGATCCCGGTTGAATGCAACGCCTCCAGATGGATGATTTTCTCCTTGGCGGTGCAGGTATAGTAATTGCCATAGGTGAAATAGCCGCCTGCCGTGGCGATGGTCCAGATCATCTCGCGCACACCGTCCGCGGTACGGTTCGAATAAAAATAATCCGGGTGTGCCGGATTGGTGGGCCCTTCATAGCCGAATTCGTCATTACAAACCGGCAACCCGTATGAACGGTCTTGCAGCAGCTGCGCATGAATGAAATCGGGCGCACCGAACATCTGCTGCATGAGATAGCCCAGCCACGAAGAGAACACNNCATAGGGATCCAGCGTCTTGACCAGATTGCCAAAATAGCTGTAAGCAGCGGGCGTGCTGGTCTCGGAATATTCACCCGAAATGTTCCAGAGAACATGATGGGCGCTGTACCGCGCCACCACATAACGGACGAAACGTTCGAACTGCTGTTGGGTGAATTTTTCAAAATTTTGCGCCCAGGTGAATAGCAGACCGGCGCAGATGCCGCGGGACTGCAAATAGGACACCCGTTTGTCGACCCAGTCAAAATAGCCCGGCAGGAGATGATCGAGATCGGTGTCATTCAACCAAAGGCTGCCCCCTTCATTGACAGAAGGCTCCTCGATGGTGTGGATGACCCCGTAAATGAGGTTGAAACCCTGCGCGGCGCGGGCGTCGACATAGGGTTTGAAGAGACTGTCGAAGGGCGCATTCTTGCTGCGAAACATGCGCCAGCATGTGTCCCCCATGCGAAAAACGGGCGTGCCGTCGGAATGATAAAAGTGATGGCCGCTGGTGGTGAAAAAACCGCGGGAAGCGGAGGGCGTCGCCTCGAGGCTGCCGCTGCGATTGTGCAGCGAATCATCATTGGATGCGGTGGCATAGTGCCAGGTTCCTTCCCGGGTGGGGGCGAAGCGAATTTTCCAGCCATTATCCCCGATCCAGAAACCCTGCAGATTCAGAACAGTGCCTCCCGGTCCGGAGAAAGTGGCGGAGAGGGTGACGTCCTGATAAGGGTCGGGATGCACAGCGCCGTCCAGCAGGATATCAAAGGCTTCATAGAGGCCGGCCGCGGTGGCGGCGGGGGTATCTGTGACCTCGATAAAGCCGGTTTTCGTCATCTCACTGGTACCGCCCGGGCCGATGGTGCGCAGCGTGACGGCATATAATCCCGGCGATTTATAGACGTGCCAGGGGTTGGCCAGTCCGGTCAACCTGGAGCCGTCGCCAAAGTCCCAGCGCAAGCTGTCGATGACTCCGGTGGAAAGATTCTGGAAATGCACGGCCAGCGGCCAAGGGCCGGTTGTGGTGTCGGCCGTGAAATCCGCGCCGGGCGCGGGAGGAAGCACGCGCGCCTCGATATAGCTGGATTTGGATACCGTATCCGTGCCCGCCAGTCCGGAGACCTGCAAAGTGACCGTGTACCAACCGCTGGCGGCGTAGACATGCTGAGGGTTGAGTTCATCGGAGGATGGCGTGCCATCGCCAAAGTTCCAGGTACGGTTCGTGATCGTCCCGGTGGAACGGTCAGAAAACTGAACCGTGAGGGGTGCATAGCCGGCAAG
>DCUM01000250.1:5169-5351 GCA_002327255.1 bacterium UBA2214
GGATAGGTAAAGAGAATTTGTTGATCGAGCAAAACGGAGACCTGGCCGGTTTCGAAAATATGAACGTCCACATGATAAAATCTTCCGTTCTGGATCGGCTGGTTCCAGATGACATGATCGATGGTGGCGCCGCCGACGACCTCGCCCAGCTTCCACAAATCGGCGCCCTCGCACATGGCCAG
>DCUM01000250.1:5395-21332 GCA_002327255.1 bacterium UBA2214
AAAGTCCGTCAAAGACGCTCTGCACAGGACTGAGAATCAGCGCCTGGCCATAGGGGTTCGATCCATCGAGATCGCCATTGATGACAGACCAGGACTCCGCCTCGATGCGCCAGTCGCCGATATCGCCATCGAAAAAATCATCGCAAAAAGTGACGCTGTCGGCCAGGACGTGGATATAGTCCGTTTTGATCGCCGTATCGGAGTCATAAACGCCTGTTGCAGTGAGTTGCACCGGGTAGTAGCCCGGGTTTGAATAGACATGTGACGGATTTCGCGTCGTGACGATTTCACTGCCATCTCCGAAATCCCATGCCCAAGTATCCACTTCTCCCACCGACTGATCGGTGAATTGCACCGCCAGAGGCGCCGTGCCGCTAATGGGCACAGCGTTAAAATTTGCCGCTACATAGTGCCCGGTTGTGTCATAAGTGGCGATATACGTGACGTTTGAATCGGGCACGGTCAAGGTGTGGTTCTGCACCGCATCGTGACTCCACTGCGTGAAACTGTAGATGATGCCGTCAATCGCCTGTGGACTCGGGGCAGCAATCTCGTGCGACTGCCCGACAGGCCAGTAGAACTGCACGGGCGTCGGCCAGGATTCGTCATCGATGGTCAGATTGAGGTCTACGGGTGCGGTGCGGAAGACGATGGAGACCTGCGGCACACTCATATCCCTGATCAAATACAAGACCGCGTCATCCACGAACGGAGCGGTGAAAAGGCGGATGGCGCCGCCCGCGATGGTGCCGCCATCGACTGTTACGCCCGTTTTGGGGTCGTACCAGGTTACGGTGAAGTTGTGGAGACACCCCTTCAAATTCACATCCACAGCGCCCCCGACAGGCAGATAGATGACATATTGCGAATCCGGTCTTGCCAGACAAAAATTTCCCGATGTCACCAGGACATTGTGGGCCGCCAGGACCGAGGGGTCGATGCCGACAAAAAAAGTGGCGAGCTTGCCCAGATAGAGCGCACCCAGGGTGGCGAGCTTGTCGAGGCGGATGATGAATTCCTGTCCCGTATAGGTATACATATTGCCATAGGTGAAATACCCGCCGCCGCAAACGATGGCCCAGGCCGTTTTGCGTATTTCATCCTCGGAGCGGTTGTTGTAATAATAATAGGGATCGGCGGGGTCCAGCGGTCCTTCGTAACCGAATTCATCATTGCTCACCGGGAGCTGATAGATTCTGTCATTCATGACAGATGCATTCAAAGACGCGAGACCGCCGCTAAAATGCTGACTGATGAAATCCATCCAAGGCGCAAACAGGGCGTAATCTTCGGCGCTGGAATGGTTGGCGGAGGGTATGACGGAGACGGGATGATGATAAGGATCGTTGTGTTCTATGATCAAACCGTGATAGTGGTAGTCATTCGGGGTCAGGGTTGAATTATACGCCGCGCTGACCAGCCACATTACGTTATAGGCGGCATAGCGAGCAACGACATAGCGCACAAAGCGCTCATACTGAGCCTGGGTAAAATCATCCATACTCGTGGACCAGGCGATGATCAAACCCGGTACGATATTTTTTTCGAGCATATAGTGGATACGCTGATCCACCCACTGAAAATAATCCGGCTGCAGGCGGTTGAAATCCGTGTTGTTGTACCAGAGACTGCCGCCTTCATTGAGGCTGGGATAGCCGGAGGTATGCAGGCAGCCGTAGATACAGTTGAATCCCTGTGATGCACGCGCATCGATATAGGGGATAAAGAGGCTGTCATAATCGGCATTGCGGCTGCGGAAGAGGCGGTAACAGGTGTCCCCCATCCTGAAAAAAGGTGTGCCATCCATATAGCGGAAACCGTATCCGTCGGAGACGACAAAGCCTCTGCCCGTTGCAGCGCCGGCCGTGAAACTGCCCGTCAGACCATTCAGCAGGGGATCATTCGAAGAGGTCGTATACGTCCAGTTGCCTTCACACAGAGGGGCGACGCGCAGCTTCCAGGTCTGGCCGCCATCCCAGAAACCCTGCAGCGTCAAAGAGCGCGCATCGGGTCCGGTGAAAATCGCGGAAAAAGTCACGTCCGTATAGGGATTCGCATGCGCACCGCCGGTGAATAAAAGCTCTACGGCTTCATAAACTTCACCCGCTCGTGCAGCAGGAGGAGCAGAGATGATTAAAAAAATCAGAAAAAACAAAAAACAGCGGGCAGTTCGCTTCCGGTGAAAGAGGAACATTACAACCTCTTGTTGAGAAATCGAATGGGCCTATTTTGGGTGCTACCGTGGTGTTAATGCCCTCTCCAGTACGCAGGTCCGGGCGGGGCGATCCTGCGTATGATACAGTCTCTTGCATATTGACATTGATGTATGCAGAAATGGTCTTTCCTGGAGTTCAGATCGATACAATGGCACGATTTTGGGATGGTTGATCTGTTTACAAAAGAGATTGATGCATAGACCTGGCGTTGTCAAACAGACTCTGGCTGGAATGGAAATGCGGCCTCATTTAAACATAAGCTTTGCAGGGACTATTGTCAAGCGAAAAATGCCCGCTCGGTGGCGATTGGGCGATTGGGGTCGGACCTCAGCCAGTTTATTAAATACAACATGTTAGATAGCATTATCCCTTCAAAAATGGCCTTAACTGCCTCTTTTTGCCCAATAAAAAACGCCTGCTAAGGCCGATTTTGCCATTAAAAAGCCCCTAACCCGATCAGTGCATAACGCCGCCTGATGGCCGCAAACAAACACCATCTTTCATATCATGCTCTAAAACGAGTCAAAATTTAACTAAGCACAAGAAATTTTTGGCGTAATAGAATAAACCGCCGCATGTGCAAAGATCGCCGGACAGCATCCCATGGTATTATGAAATGAATCTTGATCTGATCATTCTTGTTTCAACATCAGCTTTACAAACGAAGCTATGGCTATGCATTTATGTGCTCCGCCTGAGTTCCCAGCGGAGATTCGTGCAGGTAATAAACTTTTATGACTTGGCAAAGGGTTTTTTATACCCATTCTCTTCAACTTCAATATACAAGGCTGAGTATTTAAGAAAATGATATTGGCTGAGGTATGTCCCCACCCATTTTACCATTTTTTGTAACTCATCGGATTTTCCGAATTGCAGCGGTGCGCGAGGTCCAAGTCCTGGCTCAACCCCATCAAGGCTGCCGATCCGATGCCGCCCAGGGCAGCATGATACAACCACATCGACGTGACCGGCACTTTTTGCGCGGCCGCCGAGGTCGTTATCGTCGACCAGTGTGTGGTGCTGTTAGCGAGGCTGTTGGCCGCCTCGCCCAGCGAACTCATCCACTCGGCCCCCGTATCACTGGGATTGTGATCGTTGAGACCGCAATGGGTATCCCAATCGGGCCAGGCGCTCTCCTCAGGCTGTGACGCCGTATGAGCGGTATAAACATTGGATAACGAGGATATCTCATCCATAAAACTGCCGCTGTGGCACGAACACAGGAAAAAATTAAAGCGTACCGTCGGATGAGCCGCCATTTTCGCCTGGAACTGACTGGCATACATGGCCACACCACCAAGACGAACGTAATTAGTGTTGCCATGGGCCGTAATAAAGATGGTGATCGGATTTCTGCCCGCCACCACCTGGTTGTCAATTTCCGTGAGAACATTATCAGCCTGTCCCTCCACCAATCCTTCCACCTCCACATCGCCGACACAGTTGTTCTTGTATTCCAGGAAAAGATCGAGCAAATTCACGTAGGTATCGACCACACAACTGTAGAGATTTTCAGAAGGCATCAAACCCTGGACGATGATAAAACCCTCATTGTTGCGAATGACGAGTTGACCCGGGAAACGGTAGAGAAAACGCTTGCCGATCGGCATTTGAACAATGGCATTGGTGGCGACGATGTGCTGGGCGCTGGGCACCTGTTTGCTGAATTCCGGCACTATCTCGCCATCGACCCGCGGCCACCACTGTGCCGGAAGCACTCTGGTCTTGCCGCTTTTGCCGATGATGATATACTTCAAGTCGTGCGCAAACATGGCGCCGGGCTCGAGATCGAGGTAAAACAGGTACGAGTCTTCATCAAGCGCGACCGAGGCCAGACGCTCCACATCCTCCTTCTGCAGCGTACCCCTGGGCGCATCCTCTTCGATGATACTGCCCTTGTGAATTACGGAATCCATGCGCAGACAGCAATAGGTGGCGTCCTTGCTCAGCTGTTCCGGCAAGACCTCTTTGGTGAGCTTGTTGATGGCTTCCTGCATGTCCAGATTGACAGGCGTGGTCGAGTCCTTTTTGTTGCAATCAATGAACAGCAGGCACAAAACGATGCCTGCCCAGGTGCAAAGTTTTTTGGCGGACATGATACACCTCCGGTTTAAATTGGAATGCAGAGACGAGAATTTAGGGTGCCTGAGAGTCTTGGACTGTAACGGGTGCCGAGGCCGAATGTGTAGGAGAATTTGGGTGCCTGAGAGTCTTGGACTGTAACGGGTGCTGAGGCCTGATGTGTAGTAGCTTTCTCTTTACTCATTATACACATCGCCCGCGCCAAACGCAAGTACAAAGCTTGGGTAAAGCGCTCTTTTTATATTTTCTGTGAGCGGTGTCAAGCTGCGTTTTTTGTTGATAGAGGCATCAACCCGGAGTTGACTTGTCACAGTCTGAAAGATGAGCCGGGCTGAAGCAGTATGTCGCATTTTCAGCCGGGCTGAACGAAGATCTACAATGTTTATTGGGTTTCTTACGGCCCACATCCCGCATTCCCGGCGGTTAATTCCCCCTGCTGATTGCAGTCAGAGCAAACAGCCTCCCGGGGCACTCTACCTATTTTTCAGAGAAGATTCCTGAAAAAATAGGCCTTAACTGCCTCTTTTTACCCCATAAAAAACGCCTGTTAAGGCCGATTTATGCCATTTTTAAGCTCATAAGTATTTAATAAATATGAATCGGCTGAGGTCCGACCCCAATTTTGCTTGATTTGTTGATAATATTCCATTATTATTAAGAAGAAAATGATGCAGTGGCACGTCGATCGATTGGAGGAGTCCCCATGCCCACATATACTCTCTTTGTCAACCAGAAAAAACAGCTGGTGGAGGTGGAAGCCGATACGCCGCTGCTGTGGGTTCTGCGCGAAACCCTCGGCTTGACCGGCACCAAATACGGCTGTGGCCAGGGATTGTGCGGTTCCTGTACGGTGCTGCTGGATGGCGAAGCTGTCCGCGCCTGCACGCTGTCGGTGGAGGATGCGGCGGACAAACAGATCACCACCATCGAGGGGATCACCGCGGAAAAGGAACATCCGCTACTCCAGGCCTGGCTCGAAGAGGAGGTCTCCCAGTGCGGCTACTGCCAGCCCGGACAAATTCTCTCGGCGGCCGCGCTCTTGAATGCAAAACCCCACCCTACGGACCAGGAGATCGATGACGCCATGTCCGGCGTGCTGTGCCGCTGCGGCACCTATCCGCGCATTCGCAAGGCGATTCACCGGGCAGCCCAACGGAAGGGAGGTGGCCGATGAAAAGGCGTATGCACATCAATCGCCGTGAATTCCTCCAGGTTCTGGGCGCGGGGGGGGCGGGCCTGACGCTCGGCGTTTTCCGTCTGGCGCCCGCGCAAACGCAAGAGGGATCCGGAGTATTCAAACCGAACGAATTCCTCTCCATCGATCCGGACGGAACCGTGACCATCTGGGTGGCGCGATCCGAATTGGGCCAGGGCGCCCGCACCGCGGTGCCGATGATGGTGGCCGAGGAGTTGGATGCGGACTGGGAAAAGATCCGCATCATGCCGGCGCTGGCGCATCCCAGCAAATATGGCAGCATGCAGACCGGCGGCAGCACCACGGTGCGCCGTGGCTGGGAACCGCTGCGCAAGGCGGGCGCCACCGCGCGCGAGATGCTCATCACGGCGGCGGCGCAAACCTGGGGCGTGGAGCGCGCCACCTGCAGGACGGAAAACGGGATCGTCTACCACATTCCCAGCGGCCGAACGTTGACCTACGGGGAACTGGCGGGGGCAGCCGCTGCATTACCCGTTCCCGCAGAAGTGAAATTGAAGGATGCAAAGGATTATAAAATCATCGGCAAACAAAAAGCGCGGCTCGATACGCCGGATAAACTCTCTGGCAAGGCGCTGTTCGGTTTTGATTTCATGCTGCCGGGGCTCGCCGTCGCCGCGATCGCCCACCCACCGGTTTTGGGCGGCACGGTGAAAAGCTGGGATGGCAGCGCTACGAAACAGCTAAAAGGCGTGAAAGAGATCGTCCAGGTGCCACACGGCATCGCGGTGATCGCCGACTCCGTTTGGGCCGCCCTGCAGGGTCGCGACCAGTTGAAGGTCGAATGGCATAAAGGAGAAAATGCAAACCTCGACAGCGCGGCGATCGAGCAATACTTTCTCGAAAAAAGCAGGGAGCAGGGCGCATTGGTGCGCACCGAAGGAGATGCCGCTGCGGCGCTCTCCGCAGCGGCGAAACACATCACGGCGCAGTATCATGTTCCCTTCATCTCCCATTCCCCCATGGAGCCGATGAATTGCGTGGCCGACGTGCAATCCGACCGCGTCGAAATCTGGGCGCCCACACAAAATCCGCAGTGGGTACAGCGCATGGCGGCAGAAGTGACCGGTCTGGCGCTGGAGAAGGTTTTCGTCAACACCACACTCTCGGGCGGCGGTTTCGGCCGCAGGCTCATGGTGGATTATGCCGAAGAAGCTGTCGATCTCTCCATGCGTCTCAAAGCCCCGGTCAAGGTCATCTGGAGCCGGGAAGACGATTTGCAGCACGGTTATTTCCGTCCCGGCAGTTACCATGCCCTGGAGGGTGCCGTCGACGATCAGCACCGGATCACGGCCTGGAAGCACCGCATCGTGGCGCCGTCCATTTCCGCCCAGTTGTTTCCGGGCCAGGAACGGCGCGGCAATCCCGATCTGGTGGATGGTGCGGCGCAGGTGCCTTATCGATTGGGCATCATCGCGATCGATTATGTCATGGCCAATACGGCGCTGCCGGTCACCTGGCTGCGTTCTGTCTATAATTCAGCCAATGCGTTTGTCAATGAGTCCTTTCTTGATGAGCTCGCGCATGCGGCCGGCCGGGATCCCCTGGCGTTAAGACTGGAATTGCTGCCGGCGGAGAGCCGGCTGCGCGGCGCTCTGCAACTGGCCGCGGAAAAAGCGGGATGGGGCGAAGCACTGCCCCGCGGCCGCGGGCGCGGCATCGCCTGCCACGCCTGTTTCGGCAGTTATGCCGCCCATGTGGCGGAGGTGACGGTGACGCCGGAGGGCCGCCTCAGCGTGAACCGCGTTGTCTGCGCCATCGATTGCGGACAGGCGGTCCATCCGGAAGGAGTGCGGCAGCAGATGGAAGGCGCTGTCGTCTTCAGTTTATCCGGCGCCATGCGTGAAGCCATCACGCTGCAAAACGGCAGCGTCGTGCAACAGAATTTCGACACCTACGACCTTTTGCGCATCCATGAGACACCCGCTATCGAGGTGTATATCGTCGACAGCACCCTGGCGCCGGGCGGTGTCGGCGAACCGGGCGTGCCGCCGGTGGCGCCGGCATTGTGCAACGCCATTTGCGCCGCCACGGGCATTCGCGTGCGCAGATTGCCGCTGTCGGCCAATGATCTGGCCTGGTCATAGGCGCAACAACCGGCGCAAAAGGCTGACCTGGTTGCCGGTTCTGCGCCGCAAGATCATTTTCAAATGTGCAGGCTCATGACGGAACTGTCCCCGCTGCGGTACGGCCAGAAAAAACCCGTACGCGGCAAGTATCAGCCGTTTCGGGGCATTTAAGAGCTGATCAGAATCCAGGGATACACAGGTATCCTTGCAGATGCCGTTTTTCACTCATAACATTCGAACGATTTTTAGCAAAAGCGGATTGAATCTCATTGAAGTTCTCTTTTCACCATCGGCCCTTCACCCGTGCGATTATCATAAATCTGCCCGAAAATGTGCGGCTGACTGTACACACAGTCATCACCAGCCTGGCTGCAGGTCTGTCGGCCGTGGCTTTCCTTTTTCTGACGCATTTTCTCTTTACCCGGAGTTATGTCGTTTTCGCCGCGCGTTCAAAGACTTACTTTGTCGTCGCCAGTTTTTTAATGATCATGGTCTCGTCCCTGGCAGTCGGTCTGCTCCTCAGGGTATTTGGCACTGAAGCGGCGGGAAGCGGTATTCCGCAGGTCAAATCCGCCTTTTGGAAAGAGTTGGGCTGGATTCCGCTGCGGTCGGTGCTGGCCAAATTCATCGGCGGAGTGCTCAGCATCGGCGGCGGCCACAGCGTGGGTCGTGAAGGACCTTCCATCTACATCGGGGCGGGGGTGGCATCCAATCTGTGCGGCGCCTTGGGCACACCTAAACGCGAGCGCCGCGGTGCGGCGATTGTCGGGGCGGCGGCGGGATTGGCCGCGGCCTTCAATACACCTCTGGCAGCCATTACCTTCGCCATTGAGGAAGTGACCGGCGACATGAACAGCCGTTTCCTCGGCAGGGTGGTCGTGGGTGCGGTTCTTGGCGCCTTTGTAGTTTACGGAATTCTGGGCCGCCAACCGGCGTTCAACCTGCCTGCCGTTGAAGACGTGACGTGGTTACATTATGCCGTGGTCCCCGTCGTGGCGTTTGTGGCTGCCAGCGCTGGCCGGTTCTTTCAAAGCTTCACTCTCAAGCTGAGAGGAAAACTCGGGCACCAAAACCGTATTCCCGCCTGGCTGCTGCCTGTTTTTGGTGGGTTTCTCACCTGGTGCATTGGGGTGACGGCTTTTCTCACTACCGGGAAAATTGGCGTTTTTGGACTTGGCTATCAGGATTTGTCCCATGCGCTTAATAATCTCTTCGACTGGCGGATAGCGGGCGTACTGGTAGTCGCCAAGCTGATGGCCACCGTGGTGAGTTACAGTTTTGGCGCCTGCGGCGGCATATTCGCACCGTCGCTCTTCCTTGGCGGCATGAGCGGCTTCTTCATTGGGGGCGTTTTTGGTCAATGGCTGCCATTGACGCCGGCCGACCGTATCGTGCTCTCTGCTGTGGGGATGAGTGCCTGCCTTGGGGCCATTGTCCGCGCACCAATGACGTGTATATTGATCGTTTTTGAGATGACGCACCAGTTCTCTCTGGTGCCAGGTCTTTTGATCGGTGCAGTCATCAGCCAGGCGGTGGCCCGGTTGGGCGGCAATCATAATTTTTATGATGCCCTGCTGCTCCAGGATGGGCACGAGATTCACAAAGTGCGACCGCCGCTTGATCTGCAAGGGTGGCAGAACCTCCCCGTCAAGGCCATCGCCAATCCCCGGCCGGTTGTTTTGACGGAATTGGATGCCGATACTCTAAAAAAAGCCGTGGATGGGCATCCTTATGCCTATTTTCCGCTGATCCTGAACGGCCGTTTAACGGGTGTTGTCGGCCGGGAAGCAATTCTTTCCGCCCTGGCGGCAGGGCAATCGCCGCACGTCCACCCGGCCATCACCTGTTTTCCGGAGCAGACAGTACGCGAAGTTGGCAACAAATTCCTCGAATCTCCCGCCAATATTTTGATCGTTGTCGAACGAAACACGGAAAAAGTAGCGGGCATCATAACGCTCCACGATCTCATCCGCACCCAGGCATCCATTCAAAGCTGACCGCTGATTTATCGGTCCCGCCATCTAGCGTCCATCAAATACTATTCCGTTGTCCTTATAAGTGCAAGCTGCTTTCTCGCTGTCAAGCCCCCCTGCCAGACGCCGCTCCTCTCTTGCACCGAGCAATTCAACCTCACGCCGCGGGTAGAATCTCCCGCGAATCTGGCATATGTTTTGCTTGTTGGGCCATGAAGGGGTCAGCGCCATGAAATTATCCCCTGAAATGTGCCCCGAATAATGATGTAATTATAATAAATCAATGGGATAGAGCTGGCATCCTGAGCGGCTGTACCATGCAGACCAATTGACAAAATGTGGGTATTTTACGAAAATCTGGTCATATCACCCTATTTCTGCTGGCTGCCTTTGCATTATGGAAAAACTGAATAAATAAAGCGAACGTGCAAAAATTGTAGTAAAACACTCCCGCCAGGAGGTCCCATGAAGGACGGATCAATCCTAAATAACGTTCTGGATTTGCTGACTGAACAGGCATCCTGGAGCAGGCACTACAGCCGGGAGTATCTGCGTCAATATGCAGAGATTCTCGCCGGCGAACTCGCACGCGATGGCCAAATCCGGGTGCGCAGTTTGGGATTTTTTCACTTGCGACGCGTGCAAGGGCACATCAGCCGGCACGAACAGACCGGTGAAGCGTTGTTGATCCCGGCGCATTGCACCGTGCAGTTCATCAGGGAAAATTCCCCCCGCGATTGGCTGATACGCCTTTACCAGGGCTTATCCAGGGGGTTTATCTTTGAGACCGTAGCGGAGACGGCGGTGGTGGCGGCGTCGTTGCCCTTTTCAGCACCGCAGCGTTATTTTTCCACCAGGAAATGGCGACTATCACCTCTGTGGGTGCTCATTATAGCAGGTGCCGTTCCCCTTTTTTGGTGTTTCCTGGTCTCCTTCTGATCATTTTTTCTGTTCAATGAATTTGTCACTCCTGGAAGGGAGCCGTTATTTTCGCGCTCGCTTATTGCTCCATCCATTAACAGATCAGTTTTTCATGGCACTGCTTATGCCGTTTGCCAACTATGGGACAGATAGGCAGCGTCTGGTAATAAAAAAACAGGCTTGATATTAAACAATCAAGCCATTGTTCCGGTAAAAAGGGATCCCGAAACTCGGGTGTCGCTGCAGACGGATTTATTCATCTCACTCGAATCAGGTCAATCAATCGCGGCGCCGAGCAGCAGCCCCCGCAAAGGGCGCGTCTGTTCGAATGCCTGGTATCGCCCGAGCATCACGAGAGCGCAGACACTCAATACTCAGCGCCGCGATTCCGCCCGAACGTAGTAAGGGCGGAACCAGGCTTTGGATGGATTTGCTGCTAATCGCTGTGCATTATAACCAATCAGAGGTCCAAGGATGAACAGCAAAGAGGTGTTGGCCGAATTGTCAGCACGATTGAACAGACCACAGGTCGAGTTGAAAAAGGGGTGGCGTGAAGCGATAGTTGTTTTGCGCCGGGGATTTGCCAAAGGCCGCGGTTTCTCGTTCATTGGATTCGGCACCTGGCGCATCCGTGAACGGAACAAACGCCGCGCCTTTCATCCCGTGCAAAAGCGCTACCTGATGCTGCCGCCAAAGATGCGCTTGACCTTCCGGGCAGGCAAAAAGCTCCAGGAAACACTCAACCGCGGGAGGTAGCATGAGCGACAAAATGAGCGTCATGGAAGTGGTTGATGCCCTGGCCGCCGCTACGAAGTGGAGCAAGCGCTTCAGCCGGCAATTTCTCAAACAGCTGACCGAGGTCATCGTCGCCGGACTCGAACGCGACGGTGAGGTCAGGGTGCGCGGTCTGGGCTTGTTCCGGACGCGCCGCATCGAGGCGCGCACCGGGAGGAATCCCGGAACCGGCGAAGCGTTGTTCATTCCCGCGCACAATAAAGTGCAGTTCACACCGGAAAAGTCACTGCGCGAACTGGTAAACCGGCGTTATGCCCATCTCAAGCCGAAATGGCTCAAAGACCAACCGGCTGCGCCGGCGCCGCAGGCCGCCGTTCCCGCGGACGTCGTTCCCCGGACCAGGCGAAAAGCCTTGTGGCCTGTGTGGCTGTTGCTCTTCCTCCTCGCCATGCCGTTACTGTGGTATCTGCTGCGTTCAGGCGGATTCCCCGGCGCACCGGCTGATAATACCATGCCCCTCCCTGCGAAGACAGTCCCGGAGGCGCCGGCCGCCCGGGTCAAGGCATTCGCAGAGACCTCCGCTGAGATCGTAGCGCCGGCCGCGTCTGCGTCTGCACCAATTGTTGCGATGACCGCTACGCCGCCGGTCGCCAAAACCCACAAAGTGGGAGCCGGGGAGACCCTGTGGGCGTTATCGGCGGATTTTTACCGCGAGCCATTATTCTGGCCTTTGATCTATTATCACAACCGCACACTGATCGCTGATCCGGATCGCATCGAGATCGGCCAGATTTTGCACCTGCAGCCCCTGGGGGGCAGCAGCGAACACCTCACCGGGAACGATTCCACGCTTCTGGGCCACTCTTTTGAGGCCGTTTACCAGGCCTATCGCGGCGTGGGCAAACAGCGCGCCGGGTCCTATCTCCAGGTGGCCCGGCAGTTCGATCCGGAATAAATGACCGGGAGATCATGAATGGCCCCATAAGGAGGCTGTTGAAAAAGGTATTATAGGTGATTTTGCCGCGTTTTTGTGGTAACTGTGAATGTATCCTGTCAAATAAAACAGTCCCACATGGAACCCCGGGGTCGCAAAAAGGGGGTCGCAAAAAACGCGACACCCGGGGTTGTTCGGCCTTTTTCAACAGCTTCAAAAGGGGTGGAACCATGCGGGACTGTGTACGCGGGCAAGAAACCGGGGCGGAAGCCAATATCGTTCCAGCCCGGCCGGCGCGTGACGGCATCATTTTATGGATAACGGGGGCGAAGAGATGTACGGGTTCCAAACAACCAGGAGCGCGCTGCATCGCAGGCGGATTTTCAGGCAGGTCGCACGCCCTTTTTGCTGCGCCGCAAACTCTTCCGCGGTTTGCCGGTGAAAACGATCATCGTGCCGGTATTGGCTTTCGTCGCGATGACCAGTTTTCCACCCAGCGTTTCAGCGCGTTTCTGCATGTTGAGGAGACCGTTGCCATGGCCTTCGGGAGCGGAAATCCCCTGGCCATCATCGATTAAATTAATCTCCAGCATTTTATTCTCATGGGAGACGATCAGGTCCACCGCTGAACAGTGACTGTGCCGCAGACAGTTGTTCAATGCCTCCTTGAGCAACAGATAGAGCTGATGTTTATATTCCATGCCGAGGTGTACCTCTTTCAGCACGCTCAAATCGCTGGTGGTGAAGAGAATATTGCGCGCAAGAAAGAGGTCGTGGTAAGTGTCCTTGAGTTTCAAAATCAGATCGTACAGCGTGTCCCGTCTGGGATGAATGAGCCAGACGATATCGCTCATATTGTCGATGAGGGTCCGGGCAATGTCGCTGATCTTTGCCGCCTGCTGACCGGCGGCCTGGGGATCGCGGTCCATGGTCTTTTGCACGACCTCGCCGAGGATGGAAATTTCCGTGAGGCTGGAGCCGATGTGGTCGTGCAGATCCGCGGCGATATTGCCGCGCACCAGTTCCACAGCGGCCAGGGCTTTGAGGCGCAGGCGGACACCGAGGGCGATGAGAAACGCGGCGATGCCGAGAAGCAACGAGATGAACCACCAGGTCTGCCAGTACGGTGGATGGATGATGATGTGCACGGACATCCCCGCCTCATTCCAGACCCGGTTGTTGTTTGAGGCTTTGACGCGGAAGCGATAGTCCCCCGGTGCCAGGGTGGTATAACTCACCGAGCGCTTGCGGGCGTCGGTGTAAATCCAGTCGGGATCGAGGCCCTCGAGCATATAAGCATACTGATTCCGCATCGGTGCGCGAAAATCCAGCGCCGCGAACTCGAGGGTGAAATAATAATCCGCATACGTCAACTCGATCTCCTTGACGCAGGCAATGGAGCGATCGGGTTGATACGCCTGATTCAATTTGCGAAATGAGGTCAGCACCACCGCTGGAACGCATGGATTCCTGGATATTTTTTCCGGAAAAAATGCATTGACTCCATTCATCCCCCCGAAAAAAAATTCCCCGGCGGCGCTCTTGTGATAAGCGCCGGCGTTGAATTCTAGGCTCTGCAGGCCGTCCTCCACGGTAAAATTCTCAAAGGTTTCCGTCTCCGCATCAAAACGCGATAATCCCTTGTTGGTGCTCATCCACAGACATCCTGACGCGTCTTCAAGAATGCCATAGACGACATTGTCCGCCAGGCCCTGTTCCCAGGCATAGCAGGTGAAGGAGTCGCTGTGTGGATGATAGCGGTTCAGGCCTCCGCCCCAGGTGCCGATCCAGATCCGCTTTCTGGAATCCTGAAAAATGGTAAAGATAAAATCATTGCTCAACTTCCCGGAATGCAGAGGGTCTGCCCGGTATAAAACGCACCGGCCCGTGACAGGATCCATGCGGTTGAGACCGCCGCCTTCGGTGCCGACCCACAGTTGCCCCCCGTCATCTTTCAACAGGGCGCGCACATGGTTGCTGGAAAGCGCCTGCGGATTCTCGGTATCCATGCGGTAATGAACAAAGCGGTTGCGTTCCGCATCGAAGCGGTTCACCCCCCCACCCGCGGTGCCGATCCAGAAAATGCCCTCATTGTCTTCATACCAGCACCGGATGCGGTTATGGCTGAGCGTATTGGCATCGGATGCATGATGCTGGAACCGGGTGAAGCGCCCTGTCTCACGATCCAGGCGCGCAAAACCGGCGGCGTCGGTGGCCACCCACATGCGGCCGCGGCGATCCTGATGAATGACGCGGACCCGGTTTTCATTGAGACTGTACGGGTTCGCGGGATCATATTTGTAATGCCACCATCGCTTTTGCGACCTGTCGACGACATCGACACCGCCACTGTAAGACCCGATCCAGAGCAGACCGCGGTCATCCACGCAGAGTGCCCAGATAAAATTGTCGCTGAGACTGTTGGGATTGCCCTGAATGGCGTTGATGTGACTGAACTGCATTTTGGTGCGATTCAGTCTGTTGATACCGCCGCGCCAGGTACCGATCCACATCACCCCGGAACGGTCTTCGTAAAGCGAGTAGACATTATCGACACTCAGGCTGTGCATATCGGCGGGATGATGGCGCAAATGGATGAACTGGCGCGTGAAAGGGTTGAAGATGTTCAATCCCCCCGTGCGCGTGCCGATCCAGAGATGGCCGTTGCTGTCTTCATGGAGGGTATTGATGATGTCGCAAGAGAGTGCGTTGGACCGTCCCCCCTGCTGGCGGTAGTGGAGAAAACAGGGGCGCCCCTGCGCATCCACACAGAATCGGTTCAAACCACCGCCTTCGGTGCCGACCCAGAGCGAACCATCGCGGCTCTGACAAAGCGACAGCACCGAATCGTGACTCAAGGATTTCGCCTCAAGGGGTTGATGATGATAATGTTCCCATACGCCGCTCTCCGGATGGAAAGCATCCAGACCGCCCCCCTGGGTGCCGATCCAGAGCTGGCCCAACGACCCCGGGGTGATGGCGCGCACGCGGCGGTGATCCAGCATGCCGGGATCTGCGGACGGCCGGTGGTGAATAAACGTTTGCTTCGCAGCATCGAATTGATCCAGTCCCGACTCGGTGCCGATCCACAATCGGCCGCCTTTATCCTGACAGATCACATTGACGACATCATCCGCCAGGGTACACGGATCATGGGGATCGTGGCGAAAGCGTGTGAAGCGCTCCGTTTCGGGATCGAAACGGTTGAGGCCGCCTTGAATCGTGCCCAGCCACAAGGCGCCGCTGTCGTCCTCACAAATGCACTGGACATAGTTATGGGAAATACTGTTGGCATCGCGAAAATTGTTGCGATAGAGCGAGAAGGAATAGCCGTCGTACTTGTTGAGGCCATCGGCCGTGCAGAACCAGATGAATCCCTGGCGGTCCTGATGGATCGCATAGACGGCCAGTTGCGACAGGCCATGTTCCAGTGAGAGGCGCTCGAAACGATGTTCCAGTTGCGCCAGTTCCTCAAACTGATACGCATAGCCAGGCATCGATTCTGCCGGTTTGGCATGAAGGGGACCTGCGGCGAGGAGCGCTGCCGGAATGAGTAGAACAAGAATTAAACGGCCTTTTCTCATGGCGGATAAAAAGAGATATGATTGGAAGTGCCTTGCGTGTGAATCATCCTTATGGGTGGATCATTCCTGTTTACGTAATTATGAGACGTTTTGTAACACTCTTTTTGTGATGACGATCCGGAAAATGGAAAGGGCTCTGTTTCCACGTCGTATCTCCGGGGAGTGACGGGAACAAGAGCCCTTGGCAGATTTCAAGGGTGCTGCATACCT
>DCUM01000250.1:21392-39240 GCA_002327255.1 bacterium UBA2214
GTCGTTATTACCTCCGCGGCGCCGCGCGAGATTTTCCCGCAAGGACGCCAAGGCGCAGAGAAGAGCCTTCCAGGAAGACCACTGTTGAAAACAGGCCTTGGCTTTATTGTCTTTTTTTGACGTCTTTACAGCTTTGCATGCGAATTTTATAAGGCCATCCCTGGCGGCCGGTCACCTGACCAGCACCACTTTTTTCTGCCTCATCACATCGTGTGCCTGCATGCGCACGAAATAGACGCCCGAGGCCTGATGTTCAGCCTGCCAGGTGATATCGTGATTTCCGGCAGCAAGCGTCCGGTCGAGTACGTTGGCCACCCATTCACCGCGGATGTTGTAAACATCCATTTTCACCGCACCGGTTTTATGCAGCGTGAAGGGCAGCCGCGTCACCGCATTGAAGGGATTGGGATAAGGCGCATCGAGGCGGCTCTCTTGCGGCAGGGCGGTGCCCGGGGGGGGCGTCTGCACGCTGGTTGCCGGATCGCCCTGAACCAGGATGAGCAATCCGCTCAAAGAGGTGACCAGGACGCGGTCGCGATCCAGCGGCGTCACTGTCGGCACGTGAGAGGCGCCGACGTTGTACTGCCAATAGGAAGCGCCCGTTGCGCCGTCCACCGCGCTGACAAAGCCTTTTTTCCCGGCGGAAAAGACGCGGCCCTCGACCTCAACGGGCATGGAAGCAATGGTATCAAAACCATAGACGAGATTGGTGCTCCACAGGGGTGTCTGGGTACTGCTTGCGGCATCGAAAGCATAGAGGCTGCCATTCAGGGAGCGGCCATAGACCCGGGCGCCATCTGTGGAGAGACCGACGGAATCGTAAAATTCCGGCGTCTTGCTGGACCAGACCGTCTTTCCGGTCTGCAGATCAATCGCCGACATATAACGCTCCGGATCGGTGACAAAGACTTTATCCGTGGTTGCCACCGGCCAACACGCTGCAGGGGCGTAGTAAAAATTGGTATTGCGGACCCAGGCCCAGAGTTGGGTGCCTGTGAAGCGGTTCAGGGCGCGCACATAGCCATCCCAGGAACCGAAAATGATTTTATCGCCATGTATGAGCGGCTTGCATTCCACCGTGCCGACGGCCGTGCTCCAGAGGGTTTGCCGGTTGCTCAATCCCAGCGCATAAAACGTGTTGCCGCCGGCAAAATAGATCAGCGTGTCGGCAATCACCGGCGCCGTCAGGATCGAACCCTGCGCCTGAAAGGTCCATGCGACGGCGCCCGTCGCGGTATCGATGGCATAGAGCTTGCCATCCGCGCTGCCGCTATAGAGTCGCCCGCCATGAAGCAGCGGCGATGAAGCGATGGCGCCGCCGGTCTGAATCGCAGGCCATAACGGTTGTCCATCCGCCAGCGCGACAGCGATGATGCGGCCGTCGGTCGTGCCCACATAGACGCCCGCCGTATCGCAGGCTGGTTTGGTGAGGACTTGCGCAGCGCAGTTGTAAATCCATTGGGCGCCTGGATAGCCGTTGTCGACATAAAAAGCGCATGTGGACGAGATGGTCTGACCAGCCGCGGAGACGAAGCGGACCTGCAGGGTGTGGTAGCCGTTGCGCAGCTCTGTGGTAGCCACTTCCGCCTGCCAGTCCTGGCCGCTGCCGCTGAGGTTTTGAATGCCGTTGGAGGCGCTGGTGATCTCCCACTGCCCGTTGCCGACCGCGGCGCTGGTGTGGATTTCCAGGGTTCTGGTGCCGCTGATTTTTTCATACGCCTGTAAATTGACGAATTCGATGGCGGGTTGTATGGTTTGCGGCGTCGCTTTTCTGTACCACGCGGCGGCGATATTCCCCGTAGCGGCGGTACAGGTCTCGGCAAGGATCTCTTTTTCGGAAAGGGTAACGATATTGAACCCCGGGTCGTTGCTGTAGGTGTCGCGTCCCATGGCGCCCGGAAGGCTCTCAAAATCATAGGCCCGGTTGGTATGGCCGTGTCCGACCATGATCCATACGGTGCGATGCCGCTTCAAACGATCCAGCACCTGCCAGTAGTTGGGCGCTCCGCCCACATCGATGGGCAGATGGCAGATAAAAACCAGCGGTTGATTTTCGAAATCGAGCCCGTCGAGTTCGGCATCGAGCCAGGCAAAGTCGGCGGGATCGAAAAAGCCGCAGCCGCCGCGCATCGGGATGGCGTTGTTGACGCCGATGAATTTGAAACCGAGGTGACTGAAAGAAAAGTGCATTTCGCCCAGCACTTTAACGTAGGCACTCATGGCGGTTGGCGACCATTTGCTCTCGTGGTTTCCGGGTACGTGATAAATCGGAATCTGCAACCTGTTGATGAGATTTTTGTACTGATTGAGTTCGCTCTCAAAGCCCTTCTCCGTGATATCGCCGCTGTGAATGACGAAATCGAGTTCTTCCTTGAGGAGGTTGATGCGGTCGACGATCTGGAACAGGGCGTTGTCGGTCCCGGCGCCGATGTGCGAGTCGGTGATCCAGGCGAATTTGAAATAGCGGTACATCTTGAGGGATTGCAGCAGAATATCCTGATTCGTGATGGAAACCCTGGCAAAGGTGCTCTTGTCGGTCAGATAACCGGGCTCTTCGAAGAGCAGCTGGTACTCTCCGGGGATGAGATTGGCCAGGGTGTAGGTGCCGCCATGGCCCGCGGAGTCGAGAGCGACCGGCAGCGGATTCCCCGCCGCAAAGGCGGTGACGCGGACCTGCGGGGCCGGCGCCGAGTCGCTGAGTGCCAGCGTACCGCGGATGGCATAGCGCAGCCCCGGCGACGGTTTCATCAGCAGTTCCAGACCCGTCACCGCGCCGCCGGCGACACAAAAGGAATCGATTATAGCGGTATCGTAACCATGCGCCGAACAGCTCAGCCGGTAACAGCCGTCAACGGCTTCGGGAATCGTGAAAGTACGGTCATCCGGTGTCAAAATCCAGCTGAGCAGGACATCCGGACTATGGAGAGTATAAAAGTTCACACGGCAGGTGATCTGATCGTTGCCGTCTTCAAATCGCACCTCTCCGGAGACGGGATAGGTGGCCATGTCACTGCGCAGACGAATGGCATCGGCGAGGATCAGATTGCCTTTGCCGGCGGCTTTGTCCGGCATCGCGATCCACACCGTGTCTCCGAGGGTAAATGTGCCCAAGGGTTGCCATCCGGTCAGATAACGCTGATTGACACTGACAACCGTATCTTTGTCCAGGGTGTGGATGGTGCAAAAAACGCTGTCCGGATAATTGCCATTGATCACATGCATATCGATGCTGTAGAGGCCGGGCCAGGTCAGGCCGGTGAACCATTTGACGCTGTTGGCGCCGGTTCCCCGGGCCTTGTAGCGGACGGAGCCGCCGACGGCTTCCGGGACGGATTTGTAGGTCCACGTGATGCTCCCGGTGGTGATCATGGCGAATTGTGGGGTATCATTATCGAGGATGATCTCTATTTGAGAAATGCTTGCACCTGCAAGCAGGCCTACCAACAAGAAGACGAGGGAAAAGTTGCGCATGGCAGGATTCCTTTCATGTTGATAAAGGTTTTGGTACGGCAGATGATATATCGGGGCACATCGGAAAAGATACAAGGTTTTTTGGTTGGAATCAAGAAAATATATGGGGAGAGGCGAAAATAAAAAAAAGGCTTCTTGGGAAGCCTTGAGTAGGGCTCAGGTGGGAGGACTCGAACCTCCAACCTAGTGGTTAACAGCCACCCGCTCTGCCGATTGAGCTACACCTGAATTAATTTGAGCAACGTTCAAAAATTTACACAAAATATGATAAAATGTCAAGAGATAATTTTCCCTGATCGGGGGCCAAAACATCGAGAACGCAGAAGCTTGGAAAAACCAACATCCGGCGGACAGCGAGGCGCCGGCCGGAACAGGAAAGTACTTGCTTGCGGGGCGCGGAACCTTCAAACGTGAACCTGCTCCGGGAGAAAAACGCCCCTCGAACGCCAGGCACGCACGCTGCAGGATGGCGTGCTCAGGCAGAGGTCTTGCTGCTGCGGATGATTTTGAGAATGAGCTTGGGTTTTTTCACCGCTTCCGGTGTGATCTTGAAGGCGCCGCGCACCACTGGAAATACTTCCTTGGCGCGCCCCGCCTGGTTGGCGTGAATGACCGCCAATATTTCCCCCTTTTGCACCGCATCGCCGGTTTTTTTATGCAAAACCACACCGACCCCGGGGTCGATCACATCACCGAGATGTTTGCGTCCGCCCCCCAGATGCAGCACCGCCTCGCCGATTTTGAGCGCATCGGCCTCCGCGATAAAACCCGATGCGCCGGCACGTATGTGCTGTTCCAGCAGGGTGCGGTGGTGACTTCCCGGATCCTGCAGGGCTGAAACATCCCCTCCTTGAGCCGCCACCATCCTGAAAAACAGCTGCAAGGCCGCTCCCCCGGTAAGGATGCGTTGCAGCGTCCCGGCGGCCTCTCGCGTGGTACCCTGAAATCCCGAGAGGAACAGCATCTGCACACCCAGGGCATAAGTCAATAACATGAGATCTTCCGGGCCATGTCCTTGCAGCGCCTGCAGGACTTCGCGGACTTCGAGCCAGTTGCCCGCCGCGAATCCCAGCGGTTGACTCATATCCGTGATCAACGCCACCGTGGGGAGGTGGTGGAGAGCGGCGGTACGGATGATGCTGCGCGCCAGGGCTTCGGCCTGCTCGGGCTCCGCCATAAAAGCACCCCGGCCCGTCTTGACATCCATCACCAGTCCATCAACGCCTTCCGCCAGTTTCTTGCTGAGAATGCTGGCGGTGATGAGGGGGATCGAAGCGATGGTGGCCGTGCTGTCGCGCAACGAATAGATTTTTTTATCCGCGGGAACGATATCGTCGCTCTGCCCCATCATGGCGACGCCGATATCGCGCACCTGGTCGTGAAATTGATCCGCTGTCAATTGGGTGCGAAAACCGGGAATGGATTCGAGCTTGTCGAGGGTGCCGCCGGTGTGCCCGAGGCTGCGTCCGGAAATCATCGGCACCTTGATGCCCGCTGCGGCCATCAAGGGCGCGAGGATCAGCGAGACCTTGTCGCCAACCCCGCCCGTGCTGTGCTTGTCGATTTTGACGCCGTGAATGTCCGCAAGGTCGATGCGCCGGCCTGAATCGAGCATGACTTGCGTCAGCGCAGCGGTCTCCCGCGAATCCATGCCACAAAGATAGGCCGCCATGAGAAATGCGGACATCTGGTAATCCGGGATCTGACCTTCACAATAGGCATTGATCATGAAACGAATTTCTTCGATGGAAAGCGCTCTGCGATCCCGTTTTTTGGCGATGATGCTGTTAACCGTCATGAAGGACTCTCTCTCTGATGCCAACCTCTGCTTCCCGGCTAACTTAACCATTATTAGAATAGTTATCAATAAAAATCACAAAATGGATAACTTTTTATTTGAAATAATGGAAACAATTTGCATATTCCCTTATTCAGGATGGATGCGCCCCGAGCCGCAACGCGCACTTGTCTGATTTCCCGCCGGCGACCCCGAAAGCGGCCTCATCTCTTTGCTTCCCATGCGGGAACGAAGTACCAGGAGCGCATCGCTTATATTCCGTTCTATTTCTGCAGCCTCTGCATCTCCAGGCAAGACGCAAAGGAGTTGTCCCATGAAGCATAGAAAAACCATCACGCTACTTCTTCTCTGCTGGATCGCTACGGGTTCGGCGGAAAAGGGTTGGTACTGGCAGAATCCTTTGCCGCAGGGCAACACCCTCCATGCCGTTCAGGCTGTCGGCCCTTCACTGCTCTATGCAGTGGGCAGGCAGGGCACGATTCTGCGCAGTGACAACCGCGGTGTGACCTGGCATCTCCTTTCCAGCGGCACCACCACCGATCTCTACGCTGTCAAATTCTTCAATCCGGATACCGGTTTTGTCGTCGGCGCTACGGGCACCATTTTGCGCACCCGTGACGGCGGCGAGCATTGGCAGCGACTGACCACGCCTGTTTCACTGACGCTTTACGGCATCGAGGGCTATGATCATAATGGTGTGGTCGTGGTGGGTGCCCAGGGTACCATTTTGCATACCATTACCGGTGGCGCCACCTGGAACAGCGCCTCCAGTTCGACCACACTGGACTTGTATGCAGTGGTCCTTAATATGGTCGGCGATTTCTTCGCCGCAGGCGCCAACGGCATCCTCGTCAGCAGCAAGGACGGCGGCTCCACCTGGAGCACCATCGCCCCCGCTTTCACCAATTCCCCGGTGCGCACACTGGCCTTCGGCGCAGCACAGCTCGGCATCGCTGCCGGCGATGGCGGCAAAATATACCGCAGCACCAATGAGGGGAAAAACTGGTCGCAGTTGACAACATTACCCGTCACCGTGCCCCTGCGGAAAGTCATATTGACCGATGCGACGCACGCCTTCCTGTGCGGCGATAACGGCACCATCCTGACCACCGGCGATGCCGGTTTGAGCTGGCCTTTGCAGTCCAGCGGCACGACACAAAATCTCCATGGCATGGCCTTTTCCAACGCCGGCAACGGCACCATCGTCGGCGCCAATGGCACCATCCTCTCCACCGATAATTTCGGCAGCAACTGGCAGAATCTGCTCTCTTCTTTCACCAACGCCACGCTGCGCGGCATCGATCTCGTCGATGAATCGGTCTGCACGGCCGTGGGCGATTCCGCCGGCAAAGGCATGATCTTCAGAACCGGCAACGGCGGCCTCAACTGGACGGTGCAAAACCGCAGCGCCAATACCGTCTTTCACGATGTCTGCTTTGTCAGTGCAGACAGCGGCATCACCGTCGGCCGCAACGGCATGATCCTGCGTACCGTCAATGGCGGCAGTACGTGGAGCAGCGCCACCATGCCGGGAGGCAGTGAACTTTTCGATGTCCAGTTTGTCACCCGCCGCATCGGCACGGCCGTCGGCACGTTCGGCGCGGTGTGGCGCACGAGCGATGGGGGGGCCTCCTGGGTGGACCGCAAAACCAATTTCCCCGGTACTGCGCTGTACGGCGTTCACTTCACGCATCCCGACACCGGCTTTGCAGTGGGCACGCTGGGATATATCCTGCGCACCACCAATGGCGGCGTGGCCTGGTCCAAAATCAGCATCGGCAGCAGTATCTTCACGACCTTCAACTCGGTCGCCTTTGCCGATGCGGACAGCGGCATCGTCGTCGGCGAAAACAGCTCGATCTACCGCACCATCAACAAGGGGCTCACCTGGGGCACAGTCACCGTGCCGGAACTCCCGGCGGCGTTGACCCTCGAGACGGTGATTTTTGTCAATGATCAGGTGGGTTATATCTGCGGGGGCGGCGGCATCACCCTGCGCACCGAGAATGCGGGCCGCACCTGGCGCGTCCTCCAGAGTCCCACGGCCAACACCCTGCGCGGCATCGATTTCATCGATTCCTTCAACGGCGTGACCGCGGGAGATTTCGGCACCATCCTGCGCACCAGCGACGGCGGCCTGCCGGTGGAATTGACCGCTTTCACGGCCGCGTGGCGGGCGGCGGAACGATGCGTCCTGCTCTCATGGCAAACCGCCAGTGAAACGCAAAATTACGGTTTTTTATTGCAGCGCAAGCAAGCCGGTGTGTGGTCGGACGTCGCCTTTATCCCGGGCCACGGCACCACCGCGACGCCGCAAGCCTATGCCCACCGGGACCATCCCGGCGTCGCGCAAGGACGCATCGGCTACCGGCTCTTCCAGATCGATCTTGACGGCCGCACGATGCAGATCGCCTCGGCATACGTCGACATGACAACGACGCTTCAAGGCTTCAGCCTGTTGCCCTCCTATCCCAATCCCTTCAACGCCGCCACCACGATTCCCTTTGATCTCGAAGAGAACGGTGCGGTGCGGCTGACCATCTACAATGCCCGGGGACAGGCCGTTGCCCTCCTGGTGGATCGCGAGATGCCCGCCGGGCGGCATGCCATCACCTGGCAAAGCGATGGCCAGGCCAGCGGCCTCTACCTGGCGCGGGTGCAGCACGGCGGACGCTCCCAGACCCGGAAATTGATTCTGTTGCGATGATGGAGGATTGCTTCGATCGTGCTCATGGAAATGGAAGATAAACCTGTCGCGGAAGCTGTCGCTCCCGCTCCGAAGAGAAGGCCCTGGGGCAAGATAGCCGGATTTTCCGTTCTGGGTGTACTTTTATTGATCCTGGTTTTTACCGGCATCATTTATGTCACGTTACCGAATGTCGAAGAAGTACGCGAGCGGAATCCCAAAGAAACAGCCATCATGCGTCATCGCGAGGCGCAATTCAAAGAGAAGGGGAAAAAGCTGCGTCGCATCCACTACTGGGCGCCGCTGTCGCGCATCTCGCCGCTGCTCATTCAGGCCGTCCTGATTTCCGAAGACGACAAATTTTTCCAGCACGAAGGCTTCGATTGGGAAGAGATGCGCGAGGCCATGGAGAAGAATCTGGATCGCAAGCAGGTGGTGCGCGGCGGTTCCACCATCACCCAACAGCTTGCCAAGAATCTCTACCTCCGCCCTGCCCGCACGCCGTGGCGCAAGCTGCAGGAAGCCCTGATCGCACGGAAACTGGAAAAAACGCTGTCGAAACGGAGGATTTTGGAACTCTATTTGAATGTGATCGAATGGGGGGATGGACTCTATGGTGCCGAAGCAGCAGCCCGCACCTGTTTTGGCAAAGCAGCCGCCGAGTTGACGCCCGCCGAGGCGATCCGGCTGGTGTCGGTGATCATCAATCCGCATCGTTATTCCGCAGTAAGCAACGCCAGCAAGCGCATGCGCAACAAGCGCCTGCTGCTGGCGCAGCGGATGTACCAACGCGAACTCTTCGACGAACCGACCTTTCAGTCGTTATGTGAAGACTTTTCTCAATAATTTCTGTTCAACGCGTCATTGAAAACCCGCTCAACAGCGTCACGGCGCGATAATCGACGCGTCCGCCGTATTGTACCTGCATAAAATAGGTCCCGCTGCCCAGCCTCTTTTTGAGATCATTCGGAATGGTCATGCTGATCATCCGCCCTTTTCCGGCCAACACCGGACCCTGAAACAAGTCGCCCACTTTTTGTCCAAGCATATTGAAAAGTACGATCTCGACGCGCGTCTCTTTCACCAGGTCCAGTTGCACCGTTAAAATTTGCGAGCCATCGCCGCGCAGTGGATTGGGATAAATGGAGAGCAGTTGTATCTCTTTTGGTATCTCCACCGCAGGCATGAGCGCGCGATAGGCCGTCAGGCTCTGCACCAAACCCCAGCCATAGTCGTTGTCGGGTTGCTGGTTGCGGCTGGCGGTGGTGCGCAACGCGGTGACGATCTCCATGGGCTGGAGTTGCGGATGGGCGCACAAAAGCAGCGCCACAGCGCCCGCGGCTATGGGACAGGCCGCCGAGGTGCCGGAGAAGGTCATATAGCCGCTGCCGGTGCCTTCCGCGGGAGGGACCGCGATGCAGGTGACACCGACGCCCATGGTGACAATATCGGGTTTGATGCGGCCGTCATAAGTCGGGCCGCGCGAGCTGAAACTGGCGAGATTGCCCGTACGGTCCACCGCGCCGATGGCGAGAACGCTGTCGCCGTCGGCCGGTGCGGAAACATACTGCCAGGGACCATTGCCTTCGTTGCCCGCCGACGTCACCACCACAATGCCCTTTTTCACCGCCAGATCGGCCGCCCGGGTGATGGGCGCCGTGTTGCCATCCATGTCGCTGTAGGTGTACCAGTCGATGTATCCCAGACTGGAAGTGATGATATCCGCGCCCAGTCCTTCGGCCCATTCCGCGGCCGCGATCCAGTGATCCTCTTCGGCCTCGATTTCCTGGCTGACATCTTCGGTTTTGGCAAGCAGAAACTCAGCCTTCGGGGCGGCGCCGATCATTTTCCCCTTCTGCTCGGCCGCGATGACGGAGAGCACCCAGGTGCCATGATTGATCTGGGAATTGGGGTCTCCGGCCTGATTGTCGGTGACGAAATCGTTGTTGATGAAATCGTACTGGGCGACCACTTTCATCGAATCAAGGGCTTCGTGGTTGAGGCGAAACCCGGTGTCAAAAACAGCAATCAGGACGCCCTGCCCGAGATAGCCCATTTTATGCAGGGCGGGTATTTGCACCTGATCGTTCTGGATGAACGCCGTCCCGTAATCTGTGTCGGAGTAGCGCACGGCCGCCTCTCTGGAGAGCGCCGCATCGGGCAGGGGTTTGCGAAAGGTTGCGACTCTTTGGATATGACCGATGCAGGGCAATTGTCCGGCGCTGTGCACCTGTTGGGGAGAAGCCACCGCGCTGACGGCATTGAGCCAGCGTGAGACGATCTGTGGCTGTATGCCAAGTCCTTGCAGGGCCGCGATGTAATCAGAGTGCACCGGCCAGTCGCTGGGGTCGATCAGCGGGGCGCCCGGGTTGGATTTGACGCGCCGTGCCTGCGCGCGTTCGCTGATCCGGCCGGCTGCTTCGGCTTCATGGTGCTTCTGCAGCGTGACCGGGCCTTTGTCGGTGAAAAAAAACCAGTAGCGCTCATCCGCCTTCAGGCTGCCGGTCGACATGACAAAAAGCAGGATCAGGACGAAAAACCCTGATCCTGAAAAGAGGGATTTCGGGCGATTAGTCTGCATGCAATTATCTTTTTTCCATATAAGCGCGCACCAGGTACACGGGTTCCACGGGGGCTGACATTTCGCCCATGTCCGACATTTTGGTTTCCACCATGGCGATTTTTTCCAGAACATCGAGGCCTTCGATGACTTTGCCGAAGGCGGTGTACTGGTTATCCAGTCCTTTGGTGCCTTCACGGGAGAGGCAGATGAAGAACTGGCTGCCGGCGCTGTTGATGTCGTCACCGCGGCGTGCCATGGAGAGGATGCCTTTGTCGTGGAGCGTGTCATTGAATTCCGCGGGCAGGGAGTAGCCGGGGCCGCCCATGCCTTCGTTGCCGACGATGGTGTCCTTGCTGTTGATATCGCCGCCCTGAATCATGAAATTTTTAATGATGCGATGAAACTGGGTGCAATCGTAATAGCCGGCGTTGACCAGGCGTTTGAAGGAGGTGCAGGTCATCGGCGCCTTGTCGGTGAAAAACGTCACCACCATTTTGCCGTGATTGGTTTCGAGGTGCGCCACTTCGTTGGCCTCGACCGGTTCCATGGGAGTCTGCTTCACTTTTTCGAGGAGCTGCTGGATTTCCGCGTCGCTGAGCGCCACACAGGTTTGTTTTTGGGCGGCAGCGGGTTGCCGGGTTTCCGCTTTTTCCTTTTTGCCGCAACCCGTCAGGAGGATGGCAGCGCAGGCCGTCACAATGAGTAACTTTTTCATGGGGTTCTCCTTCAATCGTCTGTGCCGGTTTACACCGTTTTGCGGTGGTTATCGATTTATTAGATACAAAAAAAAGCGCTCAATCGCAAGGATTTTTTCAGTTCCATGTGTCATGCAGGGATTTCCAGAGCCCGATGGGTGGGCTCCACCTGTTTTGAGGCTGTTGAAAAAGGGTTATTCCTGGCATTGCTACGGTCTATGCAGCAAATCCGGAAAGTCTGCATCCATAAAAACAGTCGCATACGGAACCCCGGGGTCCCAGGAAACGGCGACCCCGGGGTTGATTGGGCTTTTTCAACAGCGTCTTTGGGTGGGGCACACCTCGCAAGATGGCCTGAGTCGGGCCCCATCCGCAAGATGGAGCCCAACTGCGGCCCGCAGCAGTTTCCTTGCAGCTGCGAAGACTCAACCTTCATTTTTTGCATTGCAAACCCGGCGAATATTTCCTAATTTCCCCTTATGAATGGTGCGCAGCCACAACATCCATTTGCCCAGGTGGTCTTTCCCGTCCCGGTGGACCATCCCTACACCTATCGCATTCCCGATAGATTTCGCGGCGACATCCAGCCCGGCATGCGCGTCCTGGCGGGCTTTGGGCCGCGCAAATCCACCGGCTTTGTCGTCGCGCTCTCCCACACCGCCGACCGCGGGGAATTGAAAGAGATCGAAGAAGTGCTCGATCCCGTACCGCTCTTCACGCCCGAGGTGCTGGAACTGGCGCGCTGGATTTCCCAATATTATATTTGCGGTTGGGGCGAAGTGCTCAAGGCCGCGCTTCCTTCGGGCATTCACAAAAACTCCATCAAGGTGGCACGGCTCACCCACGATGATCCGCCGCGCCTGGCCGAGTTGCTGGAAAAGCGCGCCCCGCGGCAGGCCGAAATCGTCCGTCTGCTGGCGTCCAAAAATCCACAGGCAGTGGTGCAGCTGAAGAAGAGTTGCGCAGCCGCCAGCATCGACGCCAGCCTCAGCAAGCTGCGTCAGGCCGGATTCGTGCGCATCGAACTCATGCTGCCGCGGCCCAAAGTGGGCCAAAAATTCGAAAATTTTGTCCGCACCACAGATTCTTGTAATGATGAAAACCTCTTTGCCCTGGCGCAGGAGGTGCGCAAGCAGGCGCCGCGTCAGGCGGCACTGCTCGACTATCTCTGCCAGCACGTGGGCGAAGAGTTCAGCCGCGGCGACCTGGCGCGAGAAGCCCGCGTCGGCTTCAACATCATCGAAGCTCTGGAGGTGCGCGGCATCCTCAGGCGCCATCAGGCGGCGGTGCAGCGCGACTATTACGGCGAACTGGAGGTCGCTCCCCCGCAGCATTTCATCCTCAATCCCGGCCAGCACAACGCCCTCGACACCATCCGGGATGAGCTGCAAAAAGGGAAATTCGCCACAGCGCTGATTCACGGCGTCACCGGCAGCGGCAAGACCCAGGTCTACATCGAGGCCATCGCCGGCGTCGTCGCGGCGGGCGGCTCGGCCATCGTACTGGTGCCGGAGATTGCCCTGACGCCGCAGATGGTGCGGCGTTTCCGCTCCCATTTCGGCCGTCTGGTGGCGGTGTTTCACAGCCGCATGTCGCCGGGTGAACGCTACGATTCCTGGCGCGCCACCTGGGAAGGCAAACACCGCATCGTCATCGGACCGCGCTCGGCCATCTTTGCGCCGTTGACCGATGTCCGGCTCATCGTGGTGGATGAGGAGCACGAGCCCTCCTACAAACAGCACGACCTCACACCGCGCTACCACGCCCGCGATGTGGCGGTGATGCGCGCCAAACTCAATAATGCGGTGGTGGTGCTGGGTTCCGCAACCCCTTCGCTGGAGAGCTATTACAACGCCCAAACCGGCAAATATATCGCCATTTCCATGCCCAACCGCATCGACGATGTGCCCATGCCGCAGATCACCTTTGTCGATATGCGCAGCGAGCCAAAAATCATCGGCCGCACCGATCCCATCATCCTGTCGCGCTTCCTGCGCCAGAAAATCGACGAGAAACTGGCCAAAGGCGAGCAGATCATTCTCTTCCAGAACCGCCGCGGTTTCGCCACCCTGTTCAAGTGCAGCAGCTGCGGCTATGTGGCCAAGTGCGAGAACTGCGACATCTCGCTGACCTACCATCTCAAGGGGCGGCTGCTCAAATGCCACTATTGCGGTTATGTGCGCCGGGCAACTGAGGCGTGTCCGCAATGCAGCGGTCTCGATATTTTTTTCCGCGGCATCGGCACGCAGCGCATCGAGGAAGAACTCAAACTCATTTTCCCGGGCGTCAAGGCGGTGCGCATGGATCTCGACACGACGCGCGGCAAGCACGCCCACGATCAGATTCTCAGCGCCTTCGGCCGCGGCGAATATCAGATTCTCCTCGGCACCCAGATGGTGGCCAAGGGCCTCGATTTCCCGCGCGTCACCCTGGTGGGGGTGATCTCCGCCGACTCGGAACTCTATTTCCCCGATTTCCGCGCCGGCGAGCGTACCTTCCAGCTGCTGATCCAGGTGGCGGGACGCGCCGGCCGCAAGGATCGGCTCGGCGAGGTGGTGATCCAGAGCTATTCGCCGGGCCACCCGTCGCTTTTTTTCGTGCGCAGCCACGATTATCCCAATTTTTTCAAATCGGAGTTGGAGGGCCGCCAGCCGTTGGGGTATCCCCCCTTCAGCCGCATGGTGCACATTCTCTTCAAGGGCGAGGAGGAAGCCGCGGTGCAGCGCGTCGCCGAGCGCTTCGCCAGCTATCTGCAGCCGGGAGAGGCTTTTCGCATGCTCGGGCCCTCGCCGGCGCCCCTGGCGCGCATCGAGGGCTTTTACCGCTACCAGATGCTGCTCATGAGTCTGAAAGAGAACGACCTGGGTGGAAACACCATGAAAACCGCGCTGCGCAAAGCCCTGGATACGTACCGCGACCAGCATCGCAGCCGCGGCGTGCAGATTATCATCGATGTCGATCCGACGTCCATCATGTAATAGTAAAACAGGAGCGCCCACATTCTCTGCCAGAAGCCAATTCCGCCTGCCCTTCCGGACGCAAGGCCGGCGGCGTGAAAACGGGAACGGTCACGCACCTTGTTAAAACCCTGTTCCGCCTGCCCTTCCGGACGCAAGGCCGGCGGCGTGAAAACGGGAACGGTCGCGCACCTTGTTAAAACCCTGTTCCGCCTGCCCTTCCGGACGCAAGACCGGCGGCGTGAAAACAGGGGCGCTCGCGAATATACAGTCTGAAAAACCAAAAGTTTTGTTCCATCACCCAACTTCGAAAGGCCGAAATGAAAAAAGCGATTATCTGGATATGGATCATATGCCTCACGATACTCACCGGCGAGGCGCCGGCCCAGGAATCAGTCGCAGCCGACAGCGTTCGCATTTTACTGGTGAACCCGGGTCAGGGGGATTTGATCGATATGGCGAAAATGGTTCAGCAGGGTGTCGTCCCGCTGAAAAATCCCCTGTTGATCGCCGTCTATGGCGCTGCGGTGGAACGCCGCCGGGAAGCAATCCTAAGCCGGGTTGCCGGGGAGGCGATCGGCTTCATCCGTTTCGAGGTGGTGGAAGGCCAACTCCATGCCGGCAATCTCTACGAGCGCAATGACTGCAGTGCGGCCTTTGAGCGCCTCTTTGCCGGCAGCGATGCCGCCCTCTTTTATGGCGGCGCCGATATTCCCCCGGTGGTCTACGGGCAAAAGACCCATCTGCTCACCGGGATCGTCACACCCGAGCGCCATTTTTTCGAACTCTCGTTTCTGTTCCACCTTTTGGGCGGTTCGCAGAATCCCGCGTTCACGCCGCTGCTGGAGAAGAAACCGGACTATGTGATCCGCGGCTTTTGCCTCGGCATGCAGACGCTCAACGTCGCCACCGGCGGCACCATGTATCAGGACATCCCGAGCGAAATCTACAAACTGCGTTACGTCGAGGATTACCTGCAGCTGGATGCGGCGCGGCAGCACGATAACTATTGGGGCAAATTATTGCCGCACGACAATTTCTTCTGGTGCCATTTCCAGCCCATCCGTTTTAAACCCGACGGTTTTTTTGTCAAGGAGATGAAACGGGACGCGAAGGAGCTGCCGCTGGTGTGCAGCAGCCACCACCAGGCGGTGCGCAAGCTCGGCAGGGATTTGCAGGTCGCCGCCACTTCGCTGGACGGCAAGGTGGTGGAAGCGCTGACGCACAAGCATTTCAAAAATGTGCTGGCGGTGCAGTTCCATCCGGAGAATTATGCCATTTACAGTGAGCAGGGCGGCAGCAAATTGACACCCGCAGACACGGCGCTGGTGAGCCTGCACCAGTATATGCGGCAGCATGACAGCCTCGATTTCCATTTGGCNNCCCCCCGCAGTCCCGGCAGACGGGCGCAGTGCCGTTCGGGCAATCGGTTCAACGGGCTCCGCGTTCTTTCGAGACGGACCTGTTTCCGCCCCCGGCCTCCACGGGCTGGCAAAGGAGAAATATTGACGATCAAAAGTGTAGAAGCCACGCGCTATGCGACGCCCCTGAAAGCGGGCGGCAGTCTTCCAACCATCATCGAGGCGGATGATGACGGAATGTATGTCCTCAAATTCCGCGGCGCCGGACAGGGCAGCAAGGCGCTGATCGCCGAACTGGTCGCCGGAGAGATGGCGGGCGTCATTGGGAAATTGCCGCAGTGCGATTGATTCAACGGGCTCATCGCGCCCAGGAGCACCATCCTCCAGACCTCGCCGGTGCACACCGGCTGGTGCGCGCATCCGGAGGTGGTGCTGGAACATCTTCTCAACACCATGGTGCGGCCAATGCCGGCAATCCCTCTGAATTCATCTCCATAAAAGGGGGACCATGCAGGACAGACAAACCGCATCCCGAGAGGTTATTATTTTGGCGTTGCAATAACACCCAAGGAGGTTTTATGAACGCGCATCCATTACCGCGCCGCGATTTTCTAAAAATGGTGGCCTGCGCCTTTCCTGTGGCCGCCCTCGACTGGAGCGCCTTCCCCCGGGGAAAAACTGACTCAAAAGAATCAGAGTACGACGTCATCGTCATCGGCTCGGGGCTCGCCGGACTCTCCTGCGCCGCCGCTTTCGCGCGCCAGGGATTCAAGGCGCTGGTCCTGGAACAACACGACAAGCCGGGCGGATTCGCCACCGCCTTCAAACGCCCCGGTGGTTTTGTCTTCGATGTCTCCCTGCATTCCACCACCGTCGGAGAACGCGACGGCCGTTTCAACCTCATGCACGCTTTTCCGGAAATCACCAGCGTCGATTTTCTCCTCCATCCGTCGCTGTTCCGTTCCATCTATCCCGATCATGACTTGCGCGTGGCGCAGCGCGATCCCGGCGCCTACATCGCACAACTGTGCCAGCTCTTCCCCGAGGAAACCGAAAATATCAAGGGACTCTTCGAGGACATGCGCGGTCTGGCTAACGATATAGGCCGTCTCTCCGCCAAACAAGGCCAGGTGGATTACAGCAATTTTGCCAATGATTTTCCTTTTCTCCATAAATTCTTCAGCAAAACCTGGGGCGAGATGGTCGACACGCGCATTCGCACTGCCCAATTAAAAGCCATCGTTTCCGGGCAATGGGGCTATTATGGCCTGCCGCCCTCCAGACTCTCCTGCATTTATTATGCGCTCCCCTTCATGGGCTACCTCAGCGGCGGCGGCTTTTATCCCCGGGGCCGCTCTCAGGATATCTCTGACGCTTTTGTCCGGTATATCGAAGAACGCGGCGGCAAGCTGCTGTTGAACACACGCGTCGATAAAATCCTCCTCAAAGAGGGCGCGGCTGCGGGCGTGATCACACAAGAGGGCCAGGAATTCAGAGCCCGGGCGGTCGTCTCCAACGCCAGTCCCCACGAGACGCTGGGGCGCTTGCTCGGTGACCCGGCCATCCTGGCAGCGGAAGAGGCCAAGTGGCAGAAATACAGCGTCAGTCTCTCCTGCTTTCAGGTTTTTCTCGGCCTCAAGGAAGAGTTGGTCAAAAAGCTGGATATCACCGATTCGGAAATTTTCGTCGAGACTTCTTACGACCCAGAGGCGGCCTATGTGGGTGCCCTGAATGGCGATGTGGAAAGCGGCGGCGTCGGCATCACGCTCTACGATAACATCGATCCCCTCTACTCTCCGCAGGGCAAGAACACCATCAATCTGATGACGTTGCAGGGGTACGCGCCCTGGGAAAAACATGAAAAGGCCTATCTGGCCGGCGATAAAAAAGCGTACCGCAGGGAAAAAGAGCGCATGGCGGATATCCTCATCGCCAAAGCGGAAGAAGCGCTGCTGCCCGGACTGGCCAAAGCCATTCAGGTGAAAGAGATCGGCACCCCGCTGACCAACCGGCGCTACACCGGCCACCCGCGCGGCGCCATCTACGGCTGGGATCAGACGGTCAACAATTCGGGCAATACCCGTGTGGGGCACGCCACACCGGTCAGAAATCTCTTTCTGGCGGGCGCGTGGTCGCGAATGGGCCACGGCTATGGCGCCGTTATTCCCAGCGGGGTGGAATGTTTTGCGGAGATCGCCAAAAACTGGTAACGGTGAATATCCACTGGCTCGCCTTGACGCTTGCGCGTCCCGGCGAATCGCGCAGGTCTGCAGGCAGCATGGACCTCTACCCTGGCGATGAGTCATCGAGGTCTGCC
>DCUM01000198.1:0-15840 GCA_002327255.1 bacterium UBA2214
ATCTGGGCCAACCTGCGTCCGCTCTTCCTGCCCCAGGTGGCGGTCGTCGACATGACCGCCAGCGTGCTCCAGGATACCCTGTGGATTCCCATCGGTCTGGCCCTGCCCTTCTATCTGCTGGCCTTCCTCCTCAAGACATCGCACCGTGCGCTCCATTACGGCCTGCTCATCACGGCGGCGGCAGCGCTGCTGCTCTGGGCCTTCAGCGATATGCTGAGCTACTTCCGCGTTCTCTTTTTGCTCCTCGCGGCCCTGATCTTTGTAACCATCCGCTCCGTGCGCCGTACCAGAGAGATAAGAGCCAACGTCCTCGCCTATATGGCGGTGTGCGCCGGCATGGTGATCAACTACGGTCCGCAGCTCTTGCCAACACTTCCGCCGCTCACCGGCACAAAAACCGGCCACCTCAAAATACTCGATTTCAACATCTCGATGCGGGGACAGGGCGAACAGCGCAGCGCCATCATCGATCTCATCAAACGCGAGAACCCGGATCTGGTTTTTATCCAGGAAATCAACAGCAACGACCGCAAACTCTTCCTGCGCACGCTCGGCGAAAACTATCCGCACCAGCTCTGGGCGGACCGGCGCGAAAATTATAACGGCGGTGCGATTTTGTCGAAACTGCCCTTCAAAAACAGCCGTAATATTGATATCACCACACCTTTCATGTCCGGCCATACCAATATCAACGAGGCGGTCATTCGCGTGCGCGGGCAGGATGTCCACCTCTTCAACTGCCATCTCTATCCGGCCGGACACGCTTTTATCCAACTGATCTTTGGCAAACGCACCCTGGAGAGTTTCATCGATCATACGCGCACGGCCTACCGGCGCCGTCAGGCGGAGGCGGAACAACTCCATCACCTCATCGCGGGCGCGCGCGGAGCGGTCATCGTGGCCGGGGACTTTAACGATACGCCGAACAGCTCGGTCTATCGCCTCTTCTCGGAACATCTGCAAAACGCCTTCGCCACGGCGGGCTGGGGCCTCGGCACCACCTATGGCCACTACAGCCTGAAAAGCAGCGTGTCCAGGCACTGGAAATTCATTCTTTTCGATTTTTTGCGCATCGATCATGTCTTTGCTTCAGCACATTTCAGGACGCTCGAAGCGCGCGTCCTGCCGCTGGATGTCTCGGACCACCGGCCGCAGGTGGTACGGCTGGCGCTGCGCAGCATCGACTGATGGCTATTCTTGCCGCAGCACATTCCATGCGCAAAATGCCGGAATACCAACAGCGTATCACCACGGGTTTTTGACAGGGTGTGTGAAAACGGACTGACCCCGGATATCGCCACAATGCCTGCGGCTATTCCGGGGAACTCGCATCAACAAAAACAGAAACCGCCGTAACGCCGGGGTCGCAAAACGGGGTCGCAAAAATATGAAAACCGGATACGACCCGGAAAACGCGGTGAATCCACATGGGAATAACCTTCAGGGTTCACGGCACGGAAGGATTAGCTGACTATGATCTCTGTTACCCGCTTGAGCCGCCGCAGACTGCGCCGGCTGCCGGCCTGGTTGATTTTGCTGGCCGCCTCCCTGTGCCTGGCCCAGGAACCGCCGGGCGGCCAGGAGGTGCAACAGGCACGACAGTTGTGGCAGCAGGGCCGGGCCCAGGAGGCTGTGCGCCTGCTGGAAAAAGCGGTTTCCGAAGGCACGCCCTCTCTGGACGCCCTGCATCTCCTCGCCCGCATCGAGTGCGAACGCGAAAACTGGGGCAATGTGCGCAAGTGGATGAAACAGGCCCTGAAGCTGCAACCCCGCAATCTCGACGCGTACTATTATCTCGGCATCGCCTACCGGGAAAGCGGCAAATACAAGGCCATGCTGCTGCGCACCATCGACTGGCGCAAGTCACGCCGCTATTTTGAAAACATCCTCGCCCGCAATCCCGCTTTTCGCGACGTCTTCGCCCAGTATGCCATCCTGCAGCGCTATCGCCAGCACTATGCCTCGGCGGTCGAATTGGGAGAGCGGCAGCTGCTCTACCACCCGGAGGCGGTCGACGCCGAAGTGGACTTGCACCGCTCCTATGACGTCCTCATCGAAAACGAATCCGCGGCCAATGCGGCCGATTGGCTGGCGCGGCGCCCGGACGATCGCGCGCGCTTTTTTCTCGCCGAACTGCTTCGCCGTAAGGAACAATTCCGCCAAGCCGATTCGCTTTATGCCCTGCTGCTCGATAATCCCGGGCGCCAGATGCACGCCGTGCCGCTCTACCTCGCCCTCATCCGGCTGCGCCTGGCCCAAAATCGCGAGCAAGAGGCGCAGGATATTTACAACCAGGGCATCGAGGCCATGCAAAACGAAGCCGAGTGGCGCTTTCTCTTTGAAGATATGCACTACGTCCTCTCGGACCGCGAGTACGACTATCTGCAGCGGCTGCAAACGCGCGATGATATCGCCGACTTTTACCGCATCATCTGGATACAGCGCGATCCGCTGCCCGCGGCGCCGGTCAATGTGCGGCTCATGGATCATTTCCGCCGCCTCATTTATGCGGAGAAACACTTCCGCTACGACGGCTTCCGCCTCGAGTTCAACAATCCGGACAAACTGCATTATCTAAAGTTCCCCAAGGTCTTTGCATTGAACCGCAAGTTCAACGACAAGGGACTGGTCCATATCCGTCATGGCGAGCCCCACGAGCGCATCTCGACCCTGGATGCGGAGGTGCAAAACAACGAAACCTGGGTCTATCCGGGAGACGGCCGCCAACCCAAACTGATCTTTCATTTCGTCATCGATGACAACGCCACCGGCAACAACTGGCGCCTGACGGCCAAACTCACCGACAAGATGGTGGAAGACCGGCTCATGATTGATCCGATTTTTCAACGCCTCTACATGGCCGATGCCATGGACCGTTTGCGCTATGAGCACGACGTCGCCGAGCTCAGCCGCGAAACCGTCGCTGTCGGCATGAACAGCGACCGCCATAGCTGGTCGCGCCAGACCACGCCCCTGGAGATGCCCTTCTTCCTCGCCGCCTTCAAAGGCGAGGGGGACAATACCCGCTACCACGCCTGCATCGCGCTGCGCGCCGGGCAGATCTGGCAGGGCGGCAAAGGCTACCGCCCGGAGCGCCCGCTCCACATGGGCATGGCGGTCTTTGACAGACGCTGGAAACCCCTTCTCAGCCAGAAACGCCACCTCGAGGCCGGGCAGATCAAGAGCTGGAGCGACTCCCTGGGCTATTTCCCGGCGCAATTCAGCTTCGAGACCGCGGACCCCACCGTCTATGTGAGCCTCTTCGTGCGCATTCCCGAAGAGGATAAAGTGGGCGGATACCGCTTCGACTTGCCGGTGAAGCGCTTCGCGAAAGACAGCACCGCCATCAGTGACGTCATCATCGCCGAATCGGTGCGGCCTGCCCTGTCGGCGGACGAGTTCACCTGGAACGGCTTGCGGGTGATGCCCAACGCCACGCGGATTTTCGATAAAAAAGAGCCGGTTTATGTCTATTTTGAGCTCTATAACCTGCCGGCCGATTCCAGCACCACCGCGCACTACACCATCCAGTACCGCCTCAAACTGCTCAAAAAAGAGCCGGGAAACGTCTTCAAACAGATCACCGGCCTCTTTTCGCGACAACAGGAAGAGACTTCCAATCTGGTGGAGCGTTTTTCCAGTAAACCGTTTTCGGCCGAGTATCTGGCTCTGGATCTCAATAAAAAAATGGCAGGGCATTATGAACTGGAAGTCATCGCTGCGCTGAAAGAGAGCGGCCTTCGCCTCCGCAACAAAACCGGGTTCGCTCTGAAATAACCGGAATCTCGTGGTCATCGCCGCGCCGGCCACCTCGAAATCAGGCTAATAACGCGCGTTCGATCTGAGAAGGCAGGCAAGCCCCGGGTCATAACCGCTCAGGCGTCTTTGATTTCAAACCATGAAACCGCTCCGATCTGAAACGAGAGAAAAACCGGCCAGACCATCCGCAATCCCAACGATCGGTCATGCTGCCTCTTGACTGAAAAGAATAAATTGCCTAAATTAGCAGTCAATAAATCAGCAATCCAACCACAATTCAAGGAATCGATATGGAACTGCAATCATACCTCGACGACCTCTCCGAAAAATCTGTCACCGGGAATCCGCAAGACATCACGGTGAAGGGCATCGCTTACGATCCATTACGCATCGAACCCGGTTTCATCTATGTGGCCATCAATATCTATACCCAGCTCGATAAAATCGAGATACCAGACGGTCATCCCCTGGTGCTGGATGCCATCAAAAAAGGCGCGGTCTGCGTCGTCCTGCAGCAGGACATGGAAGTACCTGCCAATATCGTCAAAGTGGTGGTTCCGGACTCCAGATATGCGCTGGGCGTCATGGCCAACCGCTTCTATCATTATCCTTCCCAGAAATTGAAACTGATCGGCGTCACCGGCACCAACGGCAAAACCACCACGACCCACATCATCGAAAGCATTCTGATCCAGAAATACAAGATGGGCCTGATCGGCACGCTTTATTACAAAATCAACGGCGAAATCCGCAAATCCAAGGACACCACGCCCGAACCGCCCGATCTTCAGGCGATCCTGCGCAAGATGGCCGACGAAGGCTGCGTCTATTGCGCCATGGAGGCTTCTTCGCACGGCATCGAGTTCCATCGCATGCAGGGGTGCCGCTTCCGCGTCGCCCTCTTCACCAACCTCACCCAGGATCATCTCGATTTCCACGAGAACATGGAAAATTATCTCAAGGCCAAGCTGAAACTCTTCCGCTGGCTCGGCGAGGAAGATTACGCCGCCATCAATATCGACGATGCCTATGGCGAACAGTTCGTCAACGCCACCAAGGCGAATGTGCTCACCTACGGCATCCACAAAGCGGCGGCCATTATGGCCCGCAATATCGACTATGCCATCAACGGCACCACCTATGAATTGGTGACCCCCAAGGGCAACATCGAAATCCACACCCGGCTGGTGGGCCAATTCAATGTCTATAACGCCCTGGCCGCCGTGGCGACTGCGATTTCGCAAAACATCGATCTCGAAACCATCAAAAGCGGACTGGAACGGCCCATCCGCGTGGCCGGCCGCATGGAGATGATCGACAAGGGCCAGGCCTATTCCGTAGTGGTGGATTACGCCCACACGCCCGACGGCATGGAGAACGTGCTCAGCCTGGCAAAAAGTTTGAATCCGCGCCGGCTGATCACCGTCTTTGGCTGCGGCGGCGACCGCGACAAGGAAAAACGCCCGATCATGGGCGGCGTGGCCTCGCGCTTCAGCGACCAGGTCATCCTCACCGCTGACAATCCCCGCACCGAGGATCCGGACCGGATTCTCGCCGGCATCGCCGCCGGCTGCGATGCCGCCAAGGTGACGCAAATCATCGACCGCCATGAAGCCATTCTCCACAGCATCCGCATCGCCCGGCCCGGCGATATCGTGATGATTCTCGGCAAGGGCCACGAGACCACGCAGACCCTCAAAGACCGCACCATCCCCTTCAGCGATCGCGAGGAAGCGGAAAAGGCGCTCGACCAGGTGCTGGGCAATTCGTGATGCGGGTTTGAAACCGTGCGATCGTACGTAAAAGTGACTGCTGTATGCCGGAATGCAGAGGCCGCACGAGGCGCAAAAGGAGTCGAGCTGATCGAGGCGAGAGAATCTCTCCGTGCCGGTCCGTTGCTTTGCATCCGGTAACACTGTCGTGCAGCCTCTGCGATGATGCCATCGCCAGGGGGTTCCAATAATCGTCCAGACCTGTCAGCAGCATCACTCAATCCCATGAGGTGATTCTATGCGGAATTACCATTCACTCTCTGCGTGGCGCACGAAAAAAATCCGCTGCGCCCGGCTGTCGCTGTGCATCCTCGGTCTGGCGGCAGGCTGCTCCACCCATATCGAAAAGGCAAATTCCCAGATGATACTTTCGGCCAAAATCAACCAGCCACGAACGATCGATGTCCGTCTCCAGGAGGGCGTCAAACCCGTCGCCGCTTCCGAATTTTCCCTGACGCCCAAAACCGCCATCACGCGCATGGAAACCAAAGAGGGGTTCGTCCGCCTCCACACCGAAGCGCTGGATCTGAGTGTAACCCACTATCTCCATTTTCACGGCGGCAAAAAAGAGGTGCAACCCGACGCCATCCTGAATCGCTTCATCTCCCGCAAGGCGCTCGGCTGTACCTGGGATGAGCAGCAGACCTGGTTCCGCCTCTTCTCCCCGCGCGCGAGCCGCGTGACCCTGTCCATTTATGCGGACGCCGAAACACCCCGGGACGTTCAGCACGAGATGTCCCGCGATGGTGATGGCGTCTGGGAAGTGACCCTGCCCGGACACTATTTCGGCCAGTTCTATGTCTATCGGGTCGACGGCCCGCGCAGCAGCACCGAACAGTTCGATTATGACAAGCCCATCTGCGATCCCTACGCCCGCGCCGTGGCCACGCGCAACGAGTACCTGCACCGCGGCCGCACCCTCATCCTCGATACCGGCCGCTACGATTGGGAAGGCGATCAGCCGTTGGGGTACCAATGGCCGGATCTGATCATCTATGAATGCCATGTGCGCGACCTCACGGCCCACCCCAGTTCCGGCTGTCCGGCCGAACTGGCCGGCAGCTACAAAGGCCTGATACAACCGGGTCTCCCGGGCGGGATCGACTATATCCGCTCCCTGGGCGTCAATGCCATCGAACTGCTCCCCATCCATGAATTTGGCAACATCGAGATCCCCTACAACGTCGATGCCGGCGGCGTCACCAATACCTGGAACCCCTACAGCCGCAACCACTGGGGCTACATGACCTCCTATTTCTTTGCGCCGGAGTCGTACTATGCCAGCGGCGCCACCATGACCCCGGGGTCGCTCAGCGGCGCGGACGGACGCCAGGTGGACGAACTGAAAGATGTGATCAAGGCCTTCCACAAAGCCGGCATTGCCGTCATCCTCGATGTCGTCTACAACCATGTCTCCCAATACGATCAGAACTGCTTCAAACTGGCGGACAAAAAGTATTACTTTCATCTCGATGACGACCAGAATTACATCGCCACCAGCGGCTGCGGCAACGATTTCAAAACCGAACGTCCCATGGCGCAGCGCATGATCCTCGAAAGCGTCAAATACTGGATGGAAGAATATCACGTCGACGGCTTCCGCTTCGACCTGGCTGCGATGATCGATGGGCAGACCATCGATCTGATCACCGCCGAAGCGCGGCGCATCAATCCCAACGTCATCCTCATCGCCGAACCATGGGGCGGCGGCAAGTACAATCCCGCCGAGTTCTCCCAACACGACTGGGCGGCCTGGAACGACCAGTTCCGCAACAGCATCAAGGGGCAAAATCCGGAGAATGGCCAGGGCTTCATCTTTGGACGCTACTGGGGCAGCGACACCCGCGAGACCATTAAACGCTATATCCGCGGCAATCTCGCCAAAGAGGGGGGATTGTTCCAGTCGACCCGCCACGCCGTCAATTACCTCGGTTCGCACGATGACCACGCCTACGGCGATTTTGTCCGCATCGGCAACGGCGACGTCGGCATCTTTCAAACCATCCAGGATCCGCTCAGCAACGCCCGCCTGACCACGCAACAGCTCAAGATCAACAAGCTCGGCGCGCTCATCCTCTTCACCAGTCAGGGCGCGGTGATGTTCGAGGAGGGCAACGAATTTGCCCGCAGCAAGCTCATTGCGCGCACGCAGGAACCCGATCCCCACCAGGGACAGATCGATCACAACAGCTACAACAAGGACAACGAAACCAATTGGCTCGATTACGGCCATGCCAAAATCAATGAGGAATTGGTGGATTATTATCGCGGATTGATCGCCTTGCGTAAAAATTTTCCGGCCTTGCGGCAGACGCCCGCGCAGCAGATTCAGTTCAGCGATGGCAGCAATGCCCTGGCGCTCTCATTTCAGATCGGACAAAAGGGCACCGATCTGCTGGTTCTCATCAATGCGCATCACGAGGAGAGCGCCGAATTCGATCTCCCGCAGGGAAACTGGCACGTCCTTGTCAACGGCGACAAAGCCGGCGCGGCGCCGCAGTTCCGACTTATGGAGCGGGAAATCATACTGCCGCCGACGACCGGCATGGTGCTGATGAAATAGTTTTGCGCAACCCGGTTCCGGCTACTGCCCGCCAGACTCCGCCCGGCAGTAGCCTTTTTTTATTTGATTTCCACGCTGCAATTTCCTGACTTTGCAGAAATCACCTATGCCCGGGAGGTGGTCTGTGACATTTACTTTTTCGACCGCGGCCGAGGTCCGTTTTGGGTGTGGCGTGCTGGAACAGCTCGCCGATCATGTTGCGGCATCGGGCGCTCGCGCACTCGTCTTTATCAATCGCACCCTGTTCGAACAAGCCGAAGTGATGCAGTGGATGGAAGCGTCGTTCAGGACGCATACCATCCAGGTGCATTTCATCGCCTTGCCCGGTTCAGAACCGGTGGCCGATGACATCGACCGCTGGACAAAAACGGCTCAGGACTTTGAGTCCCAAGTCATTGTCGGCATCGGCGGCGGCAGCACCATCGATACGGCCAAAGCGGTCGCCGCCATGGCGGCCAACCCGGGCCTGGTGCGCGATTATCTCGAGGGCGTCGGCGCGCTGACGCTGCGCCAGCCGGCCTTGCCTTTCATCGCCGTTCCGACCACAGCAGGCACCGGCAGTGAAGTCACCAAAAACGCCGTGCTCACCGTTCCCGAACTGGGCGTCAAGAGAAGCCTGCGCAGTCCATTGCTGCTGCCGCGGCTGGCCTTACTCGACCCGACCCTCACCCTCTCGCTGCCGCCTGCCCTGACAGCCGAAACCGGCATGGATGCCCTGACGCAGCTCATCGAATCGTATGTCTCCGTCAAAGCCAATCCGTTGACCCGGGCCTTGTGCCTGCAAGGCGTGGCGCTGGCCGGGCGTTTTTTGCAGCGCGCCGTGCAAAACGGACGGGACATCGATGCGCGCGAAGGCATGATGCTGGCGAGTCTCCTCAGCGGCATGGCGCTGGCCAACAGCGGACTCGGCGCCGCCCACGGCATCGCTGCGGCCCTGGGCGGCACCTGCGGCGTGCGTCACGGCCGTGCCTGCGCCGTACTCCTGCCCGAAGTGATGGCGGTGAATCTGCCCGGCTGCATCACCGGCTTTGCGGAGATCTACCGCGCCTTCAGCGGGCAACAGGAAAGGGATGACCGCAGCGCCGCGGAACTGGCGGTGACAACCGTCCGGACGCTGGCGCGCCGGATCGGCATCCCCGAACGTTTCGAAGCCCATGAAGTGGAGCCGCGGCATATTCCGGCGCTGGTAAAAGGATCGCAGGGTTCCAGCATGAAAGGCAATCCCAGGGCATTGAGCGAGGCGGAGATCGAAGCGATCATCGCTGCAGTGACCTCATAGGCGTGTCATCCCCTGATGAATGGCCTCACCTGTTCCCAAAACATTCCGCATTGCCGCGGCGTTGCCGGGCAGCGGCGACGACGGTTTGATGAAGAGCCGGACAGCCCGGCCAGTCGGCGGTGGCGGTATGCAGGGCCCCCAAAAACACCCGCCATACGCCAAAACCCGGAAATGGTAAATGAAACACCCCTGCAAAACCGATATCGCAGGGGCGGAGAAAAGAACTTGACCGCGTGACAATAAAAAAGTATATTTGACAAATTGAAAATGCAGCGGGATCGCATTGCCGCATTCACACACGATCCCTGCAAACGCGCCATGGACAGAGGTTTTCAGGAAGACGCCTGGAATCGAATTTTTGTCTCCTTTTCTTTTCGATCAGCGCAACACCATCGTCCAACCGCACTCCCACACCACAGGAGTTGACACTTGCCCGACCTGTCCCTCACATCCGTATTGATCAAACCGGCCGGCCCGGACTGCAATCTGGCCTGCGCCTATTGTTTTTATTTGAAGAAATCCGCCTTGTTCGAAGAAGGCCGGCACCGCATGAGCGAAGCGATTCTGCGCGAAAGCATGCGTCAGGTGATGCATCAGGGCGGCGCACAGGTCAACATCGGCTGGCAGGGTGGCGAACCCACCCTGATGGGACGAACGTTTTTTGAAAAAGCCGTGCACTATCAAAACCGCTGCAGCCGTCCCGGCCAGCAGGCGGCCAACGCGCTGCAGACCAATGGTTTGCTCATCGATCTGAATTGGGCCGCTTTTCTGCGCGAGCACCAGTTTCTGGTCGGTCTCAGCCTCGACGGCCCGGCACACATTCATGACCGTTACCGCACCTTTTCCGGCGGGCGTCCAAGCTGGGAACGTGTCGCGGCGGCTCGCGATCTTTTGCTGCAAGCCGGTGTGGCGGTCAATGCACTGATCGTCGTCAATGACTACAGCATCCAATTTGCCCGCGAAATGTATGAATATCACAAGAAAAATGGCCTGGTGCATATGCAGTTCATCTCCTGCCTGGAGCCCGATCCGCTGCATCCGGGCCGATGGGCTGCGTATTCGGCCGATGCGGACGCCTATGGCCGCTTCCTCATCGAACTGTTTGACCTGTGGCGCGCCGATTTCCGCCACGGCCAGCCCACCACCTTCATACGCTGGTTCGATTCTCTTTTTTTCACCTACGTGGGATTGGACGCCCCGGAATGCACGCTGCTGCCCGCCTGCGGCGTCTATGTGGTCATCGAGCATGACGGCTCGGTCTATTCGTGTGATTTCTATGTGGACGAAGCGCACCGCCTCGGCAACGTGTTGGATGGCAAGCTGCAGGACATGCTCAACAGCAAGGTGCAAAAACAATTTGGCGCGGACAAGGGCCACCTGCCGGAAAGCTGCACCAGCTGTCCCTGGTTGACCCATTGCCACGGCGGTTGCCCCAGAGAACGGATATTCTCCAGCGATGGCGTCAATGCGCTGTGCGCGTCCTGGAAGCAGTTTTTCGAATACGCTGATCCATGGTTTTCGCGTTTGGCGGCTGAGTGGTTGGCAAAAAACAGAATACCTTGATCTATACCAGACAAAATTCCAACTGACCGGAGAGGAGAAACGCCCATGCAGGGAATCGCCGAAACAATCGCCAAAATTGACGGCTTCATCTGGGGGATGCCTTTGATCATCTTGCTGTTCGGTACGCATCTTTATCTCACCATCCTGTTGCGTTTCCCGCAGCGCTACATTTTCAAAGCCATCAAACTATCCGTCACCAGAGACGAGGGGGCCGAAGGCGATGTCAGCCAGTTCGGCGCGCTGACCACGGCGTTGGCCGCCACCATCGGCACCGGCAACATCGTCGGGGTGGCAACCGCCATCGCCATTGGCGGACCCGGCGCGGTGCTGTGGCTTTGGCTGACCGGTGTCTTCGGCATCTCCACCAAGTATGCCGAAGCCCTGTTGGCGGTCAAATACCGCATCAAGACCGCCTCGGGACAGATGGCGGGCGGCCCCATGTATGTGCTGGAACACGGTTTGAAAGCCAAATGGCTGGGCGTCGTCTTTGCCGCCTTCACCGCCGTCGCCGCCTTCGGAATCGGCTGCATGGTGCAGGCCAATTCCATCTCCGGTCTCGCCGCCAGCACGTTTCACATTCCGGCCTGGAGCATCGGCCTGATCCTGGCCCTTCTCACCGCCGTGGTGATTCTCGGCGGCATCAAGAGCATCGCCCGGGTGTGCGAGATTCTCGTGCCGTTCATGGCAGTAACCTATGTTCTGGGCTGCCTCATCATCCTCGTCATGCACCACGCGACTCTGCCGGCGACCATCCGGCTCATCGTTCATTCCGCCTTCAACGGGCATGCGGCGCTGGGCGGATTCACAGGCGCCACCATGCTCATGGCCTTGCGTTTTGGCGTCGCACGCGGACTCTTCTCCAACGAATCCGGTCTGGGCAGCGCGCCCATTGTCGCCGCCGCCGCACAGACGCGCAATCCGGTGCGTCAGGCGCTGGTCTCCTCTTCGGGCACCTTCTGGGATACCGTGGTGGTGTGTTTGATCACCGGCCTGGTCATCGTCAATTCGGGCGATTGGGTGGGCGGCAGGGACGGCGCCTTGCTCACCAAATCCGCTTTCGCACACATTCCGGTCGTCGGCCCCCTCGTCCTCACCATCGGTCTGCTGACCTTCGTCTTTTCGACCATTCTCGGATGGTCCTATTATGGCGAAAAGGCAATCGAATATCTGGTCGGCAAACGGGCGGTCGTGCCGTACCGCGTGCTGTGGTGCATCGCGATCTATTTCGGCTCTGTCTTTTCGCTGCAGTTCGTCTGGGATTTCGCCGATCTCGCCAACGGCATGATGGCCATCCCGAACCTCATCGCGTTGTTGGCCTTGAGCGGCGTTCTCGTGAAAGAAACCCGTGAATACCTTTGGGAGCATCGCTTATAAACAGAGCGCCCTTCACAGAGCGCGTCATCGATTTGATCCGGCAAATTCCCGCCGGCAAAGTGGCCACCTATGGATTGATCGCTGCGCAAGCCGGAAATTACCAGGCGGCGCGGCAGGTGGCGCGCATTCTGCACAGCTGTTCGGACAGGGAGGAACTGCCCTGGCACCGCGTCGTCAATCGCGAAGGCCGCATTGCCCTCGGACCCTTTTCCGGCCAAGAGCTGCAGCGACGGCTGCTGGAGCAGGAGGGCGTGCCCTTTGATTTGCACGGCCGCATCGATTTTGACACTTGTCTGTGGACGCCGGGTGAGACGCGATGAAATAAACCTTTGCTTTTCTGGTCCGGTTTTATTACCATAAATAATGGAGCGTTTACAGGCTTTCATCCCGTTCACTAACTTTTCGGCAGACCAATCTGGAAAGGAAAAAAACATGAAAAAAGTACTCGCCCTCATTTTCATCGCGCTGGCTGTTCTCACGCTGCATCAGGATGCGCTGGCCTTGATCGGCATCGGGCCGCGGGTCGGTTATTACAAGACCGAGGATGCCGACAAGGCGCAGATATTCGTGGGCGCCGCCGCGCGTTTCAAATTGTTCGGCATCGGTGCCGAGGCCGCCATCGATTACCGCTCGGAAAAGTATGCCGACGGACTCGTCACCGTGCGCAGCTGGCCGGTGCAGGTCTCCGCGCTCTATTACCCCCTGCCGATCATCTACGGTTTGGCCGGCGCCGGCTGGTACCATGCCACCATGGATTATGACGAGGCAAAACTCGGCGTTGCAAAGATGGATAATGAGACCACCACCACCATGGGCTATCACGTCGGCGTGGGCGCCGAACTGCCCCTGGGCGGGATCAAGCTCACCGGCGACATCCGCTACGTCTTTCTCAATTACGATTTTGACGAAGTGCCGGGCATGGGCGACACCAAATCGGATTTCTATGCCGTCACCGTGGCCGTGCTGTGGAATTTTTAATTCGCCACCAGCGCGTATGATGCACCACCTGGAAGCAACAACCCGGCATCGGCCGCTGGACCTGAGCGCTTTTGAAGAGCGGGTGCAGGAGTGGAAAAAAAATGAACTACCGCGCCGCAAGCAGCGGGGTATCAAAGGAAATATAATCAATTTTTCGCCGCAAGCGGCGGGGAATTTAACCCGAAGAGATTAAAATAGGATCCGCTTGACGGGGCTGTTGATCAGCCCCGTTTTGCCGTCATGACGATTTGGGAAAGCAACCTGCATACGATCCCGCAGATTCCGCCGCATACCTGGCATGCATGCCGTCGCCCTCATGTAACCGCAACAAACGGAGATAGAGAATAATGAAAAAAATGATGCTGCTTCTTTTCCTGTTATGGGTTGGTGGATTTGCCTCCGAGTTTTCCTCGCCCAATGGCAGGATGACCCTCTCCGTTTTTGTCAATGCGGCGGGGGAACCCTGTTACCGGCTGACTCTGGGCGAGACGCCGGTGATCACCACCAGCCGGTTGGGCGTCGTCCTCAAAGATCAGGCCGGACTGGCTGATCGCTTCGCCATCGTCCACACCGATTTTGTACAGACGAATGAAACCTGGCAACCGCTATGGGGCGAGACGCGGCAAATCCGCAATCATTACAATGAAATCGCCGTCACCTTGCAGCGCGATGAGCCCGAACAGCGGCGCATGATCGTGCGCTTTCGTCTCTACGATGAGGGACTCGGATTCCGCTATGAATTCCCCTCCCAGCCTCATCTCGGTTACTTTACGGTGACGGGCGAAAAGAGCGAATTCTGCCTCACGGGAGACCATACCGCCTGGTGGATTCCCGGCGACTATGACACCAATGAATACGACTACTGGAAAACCGCCCTGAGCCGTGTCGACGCCTTCCGCGGCCAATCCTACGGCGAAATTGCGGTCAAGACGATCTTCGCCCCAAATGCCGTGCAGACGCCGCTGATGATGAAATCCGGCGATGGGCTCTATATCAATATCTTTGAAGCGGCGCTGATCAACTATCCGGCGATGCATCTGCTGATCGATCAACAGAAATTTGCCCTCACGGCACAGCTGGTGCCGGATGCCTGTGGCAACATGGCCTATTTGCAGACGCCCGAAAAAACCCCGTGGCGCACCATCATCGTCAGCCGCGATGCCCGCGACATTCTCGCCTCAAAGATGATCCTCAACCTCAATGAACCCTGTGCCCTGGCGGAGACCGATTGGATCAAACCGCAAAAGTACATAGGCATCTGGTGGGGCATGCACGCCGGCACCATGTCGTGGAATATGGCCGACACGGGTAACATCAAACTGGCGACGACGGAGTGGAGCAAGCTGCGCCCCAATGGCCGTCACGGCGCCACCACGGAAAATACCAAACGGTACATCGATTTTGCCGCCCGGCACGGCTTCGACGGCATCCTGGTGGAGGGCTGGAATGTAGGCTGGGAGGACTGGTTCGGCAACTGGAAGGAAGAGGTGTTCGATTTCGTCACGCCCTATCCCGATTTCGATGTTGTGGGTCTGCAAAAGTATGCCGCGGAACAGGGCGTGCGCCTGATCATGCATCACGAAACCTCCGCCTCGGTCACCAATTATGAGCGCCGCCTGAAAGAGGCTTTCGCGTTCATGAAGCAGCATGGTTACAATGCCGTCAAAACGGGTTATGTGGGCCGCATCATTCCGCGCGGCGAGCACCATGACGGTCAGTGGATGGTCAATCATTATGTGCGCGTGGTGGAAGAAGCCGCGCGCCACCAGATCATGATCAATGCCCATGAGCCGGTGCGGCCGACGGGTTTGCACCGAACGTATCCCAACTGGCTCGCCTGCGAAGCGGCCCGTGGCAACGAGTACAACGCCTGGAGCAAGGGCAATCCGCCCGAGCATGAGACCATTTTGCCCTTCACCCGCCTCATGGGCGGCCCCATGGATTACACGCCGGGGATTTTTCAACTCACCATGGATCATTACAGACCCGGCAGCCGGGAACGCGTGCACACCACGCTGGTCAAACAGCTGGCGCTCTATGTGACGTTGTACAGTCCGCTGCAGATGGCGGCCGATCTCATTGAAAATTATGAGCGCTTTCCGGAACCCTTCCAGTTCATCAAGGATGTGGCGGTGGATTGGGACGAGACCCGCATCATCGCCGCCGAACCCGGCGATTATATCACCATCGCCCGCAAGGCCAGGCATTCCGATAACTGGTTCATCGGCGCCATCACCGATGAGCATCCCCGCGTGGAAGCCGTCAAGCTCGATTTCCTCGATCCCGGGAAAAAATATGTTGCGACGCTTTATCTGGACGGGAAGAACGCCCATTGGGAGCGGAATCCGATGGTCTGGCAGATCCGCAAGGGGCTGGTCGAACAGGGCAGTATGCTAAAGCTGGATTTGGCGGCGGGTGGCGGCGCGGCAGTGAGTCTGCTGCCGGCGACGGCGGAGGAGATCCGCACACTGAAAAAACTGAAATAACCGCATATGCCCGGGGTGCTGCTTTGGAGTGCTTTGGAGTGCTTTGGAGTGCATCGACTGCGTCGA
>DCUM01000198.1:15963-16140 GCA_002327255.1 bacterium UBA2214
CTGCACGCCATAAAAAACTGCCTGAACGCTACTCTGTCTCCCGCGCAGAGCAGGTTTCCCACGCCACTATCTCCCACACTCCGCTGGGGAGACAGGCTGCGGCATGTGCCAGGGGAGGCGGTTCCCGCGCAGAGCTGAGTGCTTTTTTGGAGTGCATCGACTGCGTCGATGCATGCA
>DCUM01000246.1 GCA_002327255.1 bacterium UBA2214
GAGGTTCTGCCCGTGCTGAGCGAAGAAGTCAAAAAGATACACGGGTAACTACAGGCCGGACTTGCAGCCTGATCCATTGAAAAGCCGCCAAGCGCGCCAGGGTCGCCGGGCTGAATCGATGGGCATTCTGCTCGCCCCGGGCGATACCCCTGCGCAGGCCTTACACTTGCTCTAACCGCCCGAATGTGTGATCCATCATTTGAGAATCGGAGGATTCCGTGTTGAACTGGAGTGGACGAATCATCCTTTTGCTGGCGATTGCGCTCGCGCTCGCCTGGTTTATCCGTGAAATCTCCATCCGTGTCCGCATTATCGGTCGCGGCAAACACGACGTGAGACGCCGGGACCGGCCTGTAGAGCGGCTTGCCTTCATGATCGGCCGCGTCGGCGCACAGCTCTGTGCCATCAAGGATCGTCCCTTCACCGGCACCCTGCACGCCTTTGTCTTCTGGGGATTTATTTTCTTCACCGTGGCCACCATCAACCATGTCGGCGGCGCCTTCCGGGAAGGCTTTTCTCTCTTTGGTAAAAATGTCTTCAATGATCTCTGGTTTCTCGGCGTCGACATCGTGGCGGCATTGACGTTGATCGCAGTGATCGCGCTGGCGATCCGGCGCTATCTCTTCAAACCCGCCGGCATCACCCAGCCGCAACCGATCTCACGCTCACCCCACAGCGCCATCGTGCTCATGCTCATCTTCGGTCTCATGATCACCTATCTGCTCAATCAGGGGGCGGAGATGGTGCTCAAAGGCGCTTCATTTGCCGCGTGGATGCCCGTTTCGCACTGGTTCGCGGGCCGGTTCGGCAGCATCCATCCGCAAACCCTGCACCTTTTCAATCAATTCTTCTGGTGGAGTCACATATTCATGGTGCTGGGATTTCTCATGTTCATTCCCGGGTCCAAGCATCTGCATCTCCTTTCCGGACCGGTGAACCTTTTCTTCCGCAGCCGCGAAGCCATCGGCACCCTGCAACCCATCGATTTTGAAAAGAGCGAGCAGTTCGGCGTCAGCACCCTGACCGATTACCAGTGGAAGAACATCAGCGATTTTTTCGCCTGCATCGACTGCGGCCGCTGCCAGGACGTCTGCCCCGCCTGGGCGACCGGCAAACCCCTCTCGCCCAAGGTGGTGATGATGAGTCAGCGCCAGCATGCCCTGCAGGAAGCCCGGGCGCTGGTCAGTGGCCAGGCGCCCGCCGAGCCGGTCATGAACACGTGGCTGACGCCCGACGAAATCTGGGCCTGCACCACTTGCGGCGCCTGCATGGAAACGTGCCCCGTCATGAACGAGCACATCCCCACCCTTATCGAGCTGCGCCGCAACAAGACCATGATGGAGAGCGATTTCCCCCAGGAACTCAATGCCGCTTTCCGCGGCCTCGAGACCAACGCCAATCCCTGGAACATGGGCCACGACGGCCGTACCGCATGGACCGAGGGTCTGAACGTGCCCATCATGGCCGAGGCGGGAGAAGTGGAGTATCTCTGGTACGTCGGCTGCGCCGGTTCTTTCGACGACCGCGCCAGGGCGGTTTCGCGGGCGGTGGCGCAGATACTGAACCAGGCCGGGGTGCGCTATGCGATTCTCGGCCTCGAGGAAAAGTGCTGCGGCGACCCGGCGCGCCGCGCCGGCAACGAATATCTTTTCTCGATGATGGCCATGGAGAACGTCCAGGTTCTGCAGCAGTACACATTCAGCAAGATTCTCACCACCTGTCCCCACGGCTATCACATGATCAAAAACGAGTATCCGCAGTTCGGCGGCCGCTTTGAGGTCGTGCATCACACCGAACTCATCGCCGCACTCATCCGCGAGGGAAGGCTGCCGCTGCAGCAGAAGGCGCCCGGGACGGTGACCTTTCACGATTCCTGTTATCTGGGACGCTATCATCAGATCTATGACGCCCCGCGCGAAATCCTCACCGCCCTCAACGGCGCTGCACCCGTCGAGATGGCGCGCCATCATAACAAGAGTTTCTGTTGTGGCGCCGGCGGCGGCCGCATGTTCATGGAGGAGCATCTCGGGACGCGCATCAATCACGAGCGCACCGCGGAAGCGCTTGCCTCGGGCGCCCGCGTCGTCGGCACGGCCTGTCCCTTCTGCCTCTCCATGATGGACGACGGCGTCAAGGAGAAGGGCGTCGAGGAGAAATTGCAGGTGCGCGATGTGGCGCAGCTGGTGGCCGATCGTCTGCGCTAGAAAGAGACATCCGTAACCGGGAGCCGCCGCATCCGTGGCGGAGAGAAATGCCCGACAGCGGTGCGCTGGAAAAAGGGTGCAAGGGTTTTGCCTTGCACCCTTTTTTGGGGTGCTGTTGGCCTGCAATTTGCACAGTGCCTGATGATTTTCACAAGGCTTCCCTGTGAAGAGACGCAACTCACATAAAAACAACAATAATTATCTTTGCAGACCATGCCGGTGTGGCGACGGCGCCACATCCGCACCGAGGATGAAGCATGAAGATGAAACAACCCCGCCTCCTGGCGCTCTCTGTACTCTTTCTGACATCGATGCTCCTGGCGCAGCCGGCGCATCAGCGCCTCTGGTATAGTCACCCCCTCACCCATGGCGTCTCCCTGTCCGGCGAGACGATCATCAATCAGGCCGGAGCTTTCGATGCCGACCGGGGCTGGCAGGCGGTCGACGTCACCAGTCAACTGCAGATGCACTTTGCCGCGCCGCTGCCCGCCGAGGGCACCCTGAGAATCCGCGTCAGCAATTTCGATCCCTCGCAGCAGTTCCAGCCCGAAATCAAACAGCACATCATCAACCTCTACTCCCGCCTCTACGACGACAACAAGGATATCTTTGAGAGCGATGGCGCCTGGTGCAATATCCGCACCGGCTCCTATTATTCCGCGGGCGCGGGCATGGCGGGTTTCAAGTTCCTCGCCGCTCCCAGGGGCATCACCACCCGCAAGGAGGCCAATTGCATCGATGATTTCATCTGGTTTCTTGGCCGTTTTTATGAATTCAAAATCGTCTGGACGCGGACGACCATCTGGGTCGGCATGGACAACATGTGGCTGGCGCAACTGCCCTTTTCAGGTCAGATCGAACCCTTCAAACACCTTCTGCTCGGAAAGGACAATCTCATCTGGGGATATGCGGCGCAGCCGGGGCCCTGGTATTTTGATCTGCGCATATACGAAGCGGGCGAGCCGCTGCAGGACCACATCCCGCCCGATTTGATGGCAGTGACGATGCTCAGCGATTCCACCCTGCAGGCCGATTTTTCGGAACCCCTCGATCAGGAAGCCGCGCTGCAGGTGTCCCGCTATCGCATCGAACCCGCGGTTGCCATCCGGGGCAGCGCGCTGTCGGGTGATGGCCGGCGCGTGACCGTGCACACCGCCCCGCATCCCCGCAGCGGCTGCTATACATTGTGGGTGGAAAACCTCCCCGATCGCGCCGTGCCGGCCAACAACCTGGCCTCGGACAGCGTCTCCTATTACTATGAAAAATCACCCTTTGGAAATATTTCGCGGAGCCATTATCGCATTCACCGCAAAGGGACGGGGGATTTGGTCTACAGCGACCGCGCCTACACGCTCACGCAAATCCCGGAGGTGCTGCAGAATCTGCATTGGCTCGAGACCGCCAACGACGACAAGCAAAACAGCACGAATGATTTCCTCTCCTTCCACAGCGAGGCGCCGGTGCGGGTCTACATCGCCTATGATGCCGGCATCGTCGCCAGGCCGGCGTGGTTGAGCGGTTGGCAGGCGACCGCTCTGCGCATCGAATCCACAGACAGCGATTACCTCTGCTATCGGCACGACTTTCCGCCGGGCCTCATCACCCTTGGCGGCAATGCCGGCGGCAGTTCGAGCAGCATGTATCTGATCGTGCTGGCCGTTCAGGAGGCGCCTGAAGATACCACCGCGCCCGCATCGCCCCGCAACGTCCGCGTGCGCATGGTCTATAAATAAAACTTAAAAAGTGTATGGAGCGTCCCGCGAAAAGGAGTATCTTGCAAGCGATCACGCAATGCGCTTTGCCGGCAGGCCTGCCTGAATGGTGAAAAGATTCTGATATAGGGTAAAACAGGGAAATAAGCGGCGCGGTGGGGCTGTTGTGTGCAAACCAAGGCAGGAGGCAGTATGATAAAACCCAAAGTGGCGCATTTTGAATCCATGGCGGCGCAGACCTTCGGTCCCGAGGCGCCCGGGACCGCCATCCGGGTGCTGATCAACGACGTTCATGACGGCGCGCCGGTTTACAACATGCGCATGATTGAAATAGAGCCCGGCGGGCATTCCCCGGATCATCGCCATCCCTATGAGCATGAAAACTATGTGCTCGAGGGGCAGGGCGAGGTCTTCATCGACGGCACGGTGACCCCCATCGCTCCGGGAACCGTGATTCTGGTTCCGCCGGGCGTGCGGCATCAGTATCGCAACACGGGCACGGAATTGCTGCGTTTCCTCTGCAGCGTGCCGGTGGAGCGGCTGCGCGCAGAGAGCGGAGGCAGGTAAGCCGGGGCCGCCCGGCGCCGGCCTGGCCAGAGAGGGCGGGCAGCAGGGTGGAGGCGCCTGGCGCCAGCTCGGCCAGAAAGGTCAGGCAGTCGTCCGTGGTCTGTCGTCCAGCGTCCGCTTTATCATTCCCCGAAACAAACCCGTCTTGTCCTGCGTATCTTGATTACAAATACACAGCGAACACCTCCTTTCATCAGTCCGGTGCGCTCCGCCGGGAAAAGTGCCATGGATGACAGCGTCCCGGCCGTAGGGGAGCATCCGCGCAGAATTTATCTCTTTTGGAATCGAGTTCATATGATCAACGTTCTGGTCGTGGAAGATAATCCCATCATCCGCAGCGGTCTGGCCGCGCTGATCGATGGCACCGAGGGTTTTAAATGCAGCGGCGCCTTCGCCGACTGCGAAACGATGCTGGCCGAGCTCGAAGAGCTTTTGCCCGATGTGGTGCTGATGGATATCGGTTTGCCGGGACTCTCCGGCATCGAAGGCGTACGCCGCATCAAACAGATCTGTCCGGACATCGAAATTCTGATGCTGACCGTCTATGAGGACAACGAACGCGTTTTCGAGGCCCTGTGTGCGGGCGCGACGGGCTATCTGGTGAAGAAAACCCCGCCGAGCCGGCTCCTCGAGGCCATCCGCGAAGCCTGCGAGGGCGGGTCGCCCATGAGTTCCCACATCGCCCGCATGGTCGTCTCCCAGCTACAGCAAAGAACCGCAGGCCGGGAAAAGCATGAAAAACAGGCCGCCCTCACCAGCCGCGAAATGGAAATCCTCGAGGGGCTGGTCAATGGCCAGACCTATCAGTCCATCGGTTTGACGCTGAACATCAGCATCGATACGGTGCGCTTTCACATCCGCAACATCTACCGCAAATTGCACGTCCACTCCGAATCCGAAGCCGTCGCCACGGCGATGCGGCAGGGGTATATCTGAGAGTCATCGGCCTTGCTCCGTCATTGCCCTGCGTCGGGGAGATGGTTGGGGACGTCGCATGAAACGGGCTGGGGCATTCAACGACGGCGAGCCTCTGCGATGCCCGGCGGGAGAGCCTTGCGGACGTGAACGGGAACAAGAAGCGTCATCCCGTGATCTGCATGCCTTGCCAACGCCCATCGCGGCAACGGTTGCGGACGGCAACACGAACACCAACTGAAATCCATCGACATCAAGATCTCTTAGGCAATTGCCGCCAGCCTGCATCATCATGCAGTATAATACTCCATTTTTACGAAATAATCCCCACAAAATCAACATCCCCATGCGGTAGAAAATATGCGTATTTCTCGTATCTTTAGGGTGGAGATTTACACTTTCTGTTTTTGCATTCCGTGAAGCCAGGAGGCCCCCCTATTAAACCGGTTTTTCAGGGTGGCGGCGTCACCAACAAGTCCCGTCTATTTACTTGCGCAGCCGTGAAAGGAGGCAGGAGGATCGGTCAGAGGACGGGCCATTGAACGCGGAATCATGAGCAGAAGGGTGTCCCAGTCACCCCAGGAGGAAAAAGTGAACAGGAGGTTTGATTATGTGGAGAAATGCTCTAACGCTCATGATTCTTTTCGCCGCGCTTCCCGCGTTGATTCTGGCGGGAACCACGGGCAAAATCGCCGGCAAGGTCACCGATAAGGAGACCGGCGAGGCGCTCGTCGGCGTCAACGTCATGGTAACGGGTACCGCTCTCGGTGCCGTGACGGATATCGGAGGACGTTTTTCGATTTTGAACGTTCCCGCCGGCACGCACGCGGTCCGCGCTTCGCTGCTCGGCTATCAATCGGTTGTTGAGCAGAATGTCTATGTCAACGTGGATCTGACCACGGAAGTTAACTATGCGCTCTCTTCAGAGACGATTGCCGGCGGGGAAGTGATCGTCATTGCGCAGCGTCCCCTGGTGCGCAAGGATGAGACCAACACCAACATCATCCGCACCGTGGATGAGATCAAAAATCTGCCGGTGCGCGGCATTCAGGATTTGGCCGCCATCACGGCCGGCGTCGTCAAGGCGGAAAACAGTTCCGCCATGAATGTGCGCGGCGGCCGTGCCGGGGAGACCGCCACCTATATTGATGGTGTGCTGGTGACCGATCCCTACAACTCGGCCATGCGCCTCTATGTGCCCAACAAGGCGATCGAACAGATCAGCGTCCAGACCGGCGGGTTCAACGCCGAATACGGCGAGGCCATGTCCGGCATTCTCGCCATTTCCACCCGCGCCGGCAAGGATAAATACAGCTTTTCACTGGAAGCGGTGACCGACGAATTCCTCAGTGCCAGCCAGAAAAATCTCGGCACCTATTCCTATGGCTTCAATGAATACATCGGCGCCCTCAGCGGTCCCATCATCCCCCGGAAGCAGCATACTTTTTTTGTCAGCGTGACGCGAAATTTCCGCGACGACTGGACCCCATCCTGGGGCTGGGCGGAAAACAACTACCGCCTTGACAATTTCACCTATTTGCAACCCATCCAGACCGGGCGGCTGAATGACCAGGGCGCCATGATCATGGACACCGTCCGTCATGATTATACCTTCAACGCCCGCCTGCCCGGCAATCAGAGCTCCGACTGGTCCTACACCGGCAAGGTGAAATTCCAGCTGCGCAAGAATCTCGAGCTCAAGGGCAGCTACATTCAGACGGATCGCGCCTTCAGCCAGGATTGGTATGGACTGGCCAACGCCATCCAGCCCGTGCTCTATTTTAACCTGGCCCATGCGCCGATCACCGAGACGCATTCGCGCTCGTTCAATACGACGCTGACACACATGCTCAAACCCACGACGTTTTACGATCTCAAGTTTAATTATTTCGATACGCAGCGCAAGTGTTACGATCCCGTGTTTGGCGATGATCTCTACAAATACGGCGATCCCAGGTATAATCCCTGGCCGGATTCGAGCATCTATTACGGCGAAGCCTTTACGGGCCGTATCTCGCCCGATTATTTTCAGCCAGGCGCGCAGTATGACAAATACAGCAAACAGCGCAGCACCCATCTCGGCGTTGATTTTGATCTGACCCATGAAATTGGCAGGATCCATACCTTCAAGGCCGGATTTGAATACAAGTATCACACCGTGCGCTCTTATCAGCTATTGAATCCTTCCCGTCTCGCGGACCTGGATTGGGAATCCGATATCGAGAAATACCGCGGCGCGGACGTGCGCTTCTACGGTTATGACGTCCACGGCGAGGAGGTCAACGATGGCGATTATCTCACCGATGTCGTCCGCGACGAGAGCGCCAAACCGTTGAGCGGTTTTACGCGTCAGAAACCGTTCCATCCCATCACCATGAGCGGGTACGTTCAGGACAAGATCGAATTCGAAGACCTGATTTTGAATCTCGGTTTGCGCTGGGATTATGTCAATCCCAATGCCTGGATGTTCAAGGAGATCGAAGCGCGTTACGATGACACGGGCAAATACATTCCCGGCTCGGGCATGTTCGGCGGCGATCAGATTTTTGACAGCAACGACACCAAACCGTCCGAATCCTTTTACTACTTCAGCCCGCGTTTCGGGATCGGTTACCCGATCACCGACCGCACGATCTTTCATGCGCAGTTCGGCAAGTTTTACCAGGCGCCGCAGCTCATCGATCTCTATCTGAGTCCGTTCTACATGGATACCTACGTGACCTCGGGTGGATACTTCACCTGGTTGAACAATCCCAATATACGGCCGCCCAAGACCACTTCCTATGAAGTCGGTTTCAAGCAGTCGTTCTCGGATATCGCCTCCATGCAGGTCACGGCGTTCTACAAAGAGACCGAAGACCTGATTCAATTGATACCGATGGTGACCGATGTCAAGACGATCGCCTTTCGCGAGAATGGCGATTTCGGCACGGTTCGCGGACTCGATTTGATTTTCAATCTGCGCCGTTATAAAAACATCAGCGCGACGCTGAATTACGAACTGCAGTTCGCGCGCGGCACCGGTTCCGCCTCCAACTCGAATTACGACATCGCCTGGCAGCGCGGCACCCGCGGCGCCTATCCGAAATTTGCGATGCCGCTCGACTTTGAACAGCGTCATACCGGCAGCCTGATCGTCGACTACCGCTTTGCCGATCAGCGCGAAATACCCAAAGCTTTCCACAATATGGGCGTGAACATGATCTTTTCGTTCAATTCGGGCAATCCGTTCACGCGTATGGCGCTGTCGGGGCAATTCCCGTTCAGCGGCCGCTATGACAATGATAATCTGTCGCAGATTCCGGCGACCGCGGTCAACAGCGAAACCACGCCGTGGAATTATAAAGTCGATCTCAAAATTGACAAGATGATTCGCCTGGCGGGTTCCCGCGTCACGCTCTATGCCTGGGTGCTCAACCTGCTCAACACCGAAAATGTCCAGGATGTCTGGATCACTTCGGGCTTGCCGGATGATACCGGCTATCTGCGCACTGCGGCGGGCCGCGATTACTGGAATTCGCTGGATGGTGAAGGTAAAAAACTCTACAAGATGCGCGAAATCGATTATAACTACTTTGGCGTGCCGCGCCAGATTCGTCTCGGCGTACAATGGGAGATGTAGGCGATCCTCTCAGGCCACAGTTCAAGTTTTGGAGGAATATCCATGAAAAAGATCGTATTGAGTTTTCTCATAGTGTTCACCCTCGCCGCGATGACAGTCGCGGCCAAAGAAGCAACCAGGCCGGCCCGTCTGCAGAAAACGATGGTGAGCAACGACGTCTATGCCAACATCAATCGCATGAACGGCATCATGCGTAACAATGGCACCTGGTTTTATGACAATGTCCTGCACGACTGGGGTCTGGAATGGCCCAAGGGAGCGGGATTGAGTCCCATTTTTGCCGCGGGCCAGATGGTCGGCGCGCGGGTCAATGGTGTGCCGCGCGTCGCGGGCGTGATTCACGATGCGACGGAATTCATGCCGGGCACGATTCTCAGCGCCGGCATCGATCCGCCCGTTGCCGCCAATCGCCTCGACGAAAAGTTCAGATGGTATGAACTGCGCTCCGACGGCAGCGGCGACTGGAATGACTGGCCCGTCGATCAGGGGGCGCCCGTCGACCAGGATGGCAAGCCGCTGCTCATCGGCGACCAGACGCTCTTTTGTGTCTATAACGACCTCGCGGAGCACACACTTTTCAGCACCCCCAAGCTCGGCGTGGAAGTGCGCCAGCTGGTCTGGGCATTCGACCGTGCCGACGCCATCGGTGACATGGTTTTCATCAAGTGGCAGCTCGTCAACAAAAGCGCCAATGATTGGGACGAGACCTATTTCGTCATCTGGTCCGATCCCGACCTCGGCCAGGGACGCGATGATTTTGTCGGCTGCGATACCACACTGGGATTGGGATTCTGCTACAATGCCACCAATAACGACCAGGATTACGGGGTGGCACCGCCGGCCGTTGGCATCGACTTTTTCCAGGGTCCCATCGTCGATGCCCCGGGCGAGAGCGTTCAATTGCCGGATGGCACCGTGCTGGCCGACAAACGCATGATCAAAATGACCTCGTTTATCTATTACAACAATGACGATTCACCGCAGGGCAACCCGCAGACCGGCGGGGATATCTGGAATTACATGCGCGGCTATTGGCGTGATGGCACCGCCATCACCAATGGCGGTACCGGTACCGATCCGGCCTCGTCAAAAACCGCTTTCATGTTCTCGGGAGATCCCGAAACCGCTGCCGGCTGGCTCGATTCCCAGGAGTCCGACCGCCGTTTCATGATGACCACTGGTCCGTATCGCATGGAGAAATGGCAGGATCGGAATGGCAACGGTCAGCCCGATTTTGGCGAACCCGGCGTCCAGGAGATCGTCGCTGGCGTCCTGGTGGGGCGCGGTTCCAATAATCTCAACAGCGTCAGTTATCTGAAGGCCATCGACGAGATCGCCCAGTTGGCCTATGATCTCAATTTTGCCCTGCCGCGTCCACCCAAGTCGCCGCGGGTCGAAGTTTCCAATCAGGCCAACGAAGTCGTGCTCACCTGGGACGAGCGTTCGGAATTGAACGAAGACGGCGTCACACCCTATTCGGTGACGGATATCGTCGCCGATGGCCTCATTGGTCAGATGATGGTGGTGGACGGTGAATACGTTGAGGTGAGCGATGGCACTTACGATTTCACCGGTTATACCGTCTTTCAATACAGTGATGCCGGCGGCGCCGATCCCGTCGTCTATGCTCGCCTGGGTATGGAAGATATTTCTGACGCGTCGCCTTATACGGGTGCGCGCTACTTCCGTTTGACTGTCAACATGCATCCGCGCGTCGGCAATGTCGGCGAACCGCTGGTGAACGGCAAGGTGTACTTTTTCGGCGTGCAAGCCAATTCCTATTGCCGTTTTGCCATACCGCAACATTTCGACAGCTCGCCCACGGTGGTTACCGTTGTACCGCAGGGCCACCCCGGCGTGCAGTATGGCGCCGCGGCCCAGGATACCCTGGCGGTGACCCACAGCGGCGGCAGCGATGGTGTGGTCGTGCCCATCGTGATCGACAAAAGCAAACTCACCGGCAAGCATTATAAGGTCGTCTTCAATGGCGACAATACCTGGAATCTTTTGCGCAGCACTGAAGCGCAATTTGCGGCGGCAGATACGCTGCTGAAAAACCAGACCAACCAGCGCGGCGATGAGGCCTATACGGTGGTCGATGGCTTGCTGGTCAAGGTCTCCGGACCGCCCAACGAATTCGCCAATTTCTCGGTGGTGGCCAACGGCGCCGGTGCGCTGAATCCTGCAGAAGGCGCTGCCGCCAACTGGGAGAGTCCTGTGGCGTTGTTTCCTTCCCTGCGTCCCACAGAAAATCAGCAGGTTGGCGACGCCGAGTGGCTGATCCACACCGGAGAGATGGGCGCCAGCAACAATTCGAGTTACACCTATTTCAAAAACCGCGTGACGCAAAATGGCGCGCGCTGGCCGTTGATCATTCCCAACGATTTCGAAATCCGTTTCACGGCGCGAGACAACAAGGCCTTCATCCCCAATGCCTATTCCACCGGTGCCGACGGCGGTGTGCTCATTGAAGTGGGCTTCGAGCTGTGGAATATTCGCGATCCGCAGAATGCCGATGATGATGTCCGCCTCTTTCCCTTCATCCTCGATGTGGATGAGAACGGCGCCTTCAATCTTCTGCGGCAGCCGCTGCTGGACCAGTTGGGGTATGGAGACAACGCCGACCACTCCGTCTCCGGCGGCGCCAACGACCCCTACACCGACTGGATTTACTGGATCATCCCCGAAGATAATGCGCCGGGCGAGGCGGGCTATAACGCGCTGCTGGCCAAGATCGCCGCGAATCCCGATGGTTATGAATACCTGGATGGCACACAGGGGGATTTGCTGCGCCGCATGGTGCTGGTGAACTGGAACGGCGGCGATGTGGTCGGAGGGGTCTATAACCAGGAGATGCCGGAAACCGGCACGGTTTTTCGCATCACCACCACCAAGCCCAACACCGCGCAGGACGTCTTTGTCTTCAACGCACCGGCCAATCAGGCGACCGAGGCGACGCGCAAGAACGATCTCGCGCTCATCAATGTGGTGCCCAATCCCTATTATGGCTACCACAGCGGCGAAATGAATATCTTCGAACGCTGGGTGCAGTTCACCTATCTGCCCGATCGCTGCACCATCCGTATTTTCGATCTGGCCGGCAATCTGATCCGCAAGCTCGAAAAAGAGAGTTCAGCGACGACGCTCCTGCGCTGGGATTTGAAGAATTCATATGGGCTGCCCGTGGCAAGCGGTATCTATGTCTACCACGTCGAAGCGCCCGAATTGGGCACCAAAATCGGCAAGCTGGCGGTCTTTACCCCCAATGAGCGTTTGGACACGTATTGATAAAGGCTCATCAGAAATATCTGAACCGGCAGAGGCCTGATCCATCAGCGCTCTGCGGTAAAATGATCCCATTGCGAAGGAGTTACCTATGAAGATAAAATCTGTATTCATCACCCTGGTGTTGATGGTGATGATCTCGTCAGCGCTGTTCGCCAGCGGGCCCAAGCTGGGCACCAGTGCCGCGCCGGAACTCATGATTCCCATGGGCGCGCGCAATGTGGCACTGGGCGGTGCCAACATCGCCGATATCGGCGGCAGTGAAGCCATCTATTGGAATCCCGCCGGACTCTCCCTGATCAAAGGCGGTGAAGCGACTTTTTCCTATCTCGATTATTTCGCAGATATGAAAATATCATACCTGGCCGCGGGTACCAAGATCGGCCGGACGGGCGCCCTGGGAATATCACTGCAAATGTTCAGCGTCGGTGAAGTGGCGGTGACGACCATCGAAGCGCCCGAAGGAACCGGGGAAATTTTGAAACCGAATTTCATGACGCTAGGCGCCACCTATGCCAGGCAGTTCACCGACCGCATCAATTTCGGCATCAGTCTCAAGGTGATTTCCGAAAAGATCGGCAATATGAGTGCCAGCGCCGTGGCGTTCGATTTCGGACTGCAATATGTCTCACCGTTCAATATCGCGTTTGGATTGACCATGCGCAATTTCGGTTCGGATATGGCCTATAACGGCACCGGCATCGAGTTCGATACCCAGGTGCCCTGGTCGAATCCCAATGCCACCACGCGCAAAACCAAACTCGATATGGGTTCGGCGGAACTGCCCACGAGTCTGAATATGGGCATCAGTTATGACTACAAACTGGACCGTCTGCAGACCCTCAAACTCTCCGGAGTCTATGCCAACAACAGCTATGCCATCGATCAGGCCGGAGTGGGCGTGGAATATGCCTTCAACAAGATGGTCTATTTGCGCGGCGGCTATGCCATGCCATTCTATCCGGAGGATTATCCGGAGGGGTATAAAGAGGATGGACAATTCGGCGCCACCTTCGGGCTTGGACTCGCCGTACCCATGGGCGGCTCCGCATTGATGATCGATTATGCGTACCGGAATATGGATTTGTTCGACGCCAATCAGTATTTCAGCATTGGCTTCAGCTTTTAACGGGACGGAGGTCCGGAAGGAAAGTGGTGGCCTCCCTGAATTCCGGGCCTCCTCCTCCGCATAGCTCAAAACACCCCGGGACGGACAGTGGCCTCCTGATCAGACGGGCAGGAGCAAACCCTGGATGTCCCGGGGGCCTTTATGACTTCTCATCAGCAGCAGCTGCCGCCGTGCTGAAATCCGACGATGAAGCGTTCCTCGAACAAATAATTGGCATAATCCACGGCCAGCCTGCCATAGATGCTCATGATCTGTGCGATGCGATCATCCCATTGTACCACGGCCCCGCATTTTTCCATTTTGTGCGTGGCGGCGGTTTTCTGATTACCAACCTCGACCAGGTTGAGCTTGGGTCCCCCTCAGCCAAAACCGGCGATGATGATCTCATACGTGCGCGGCCGCTCGTCGACCGCTTTGGACAATGCTTCTTCGGCACGCTGCGTAAACGCTATCATGATACCGCTCCTCAAATCACTTCAGGTTGCGAATGCGAATTTCTAGGTTGTCATCAGGGCCGAGCAGCGCAGTGAGGCGGCTGACATCGGTATTGCCGTAATGGTAGGGATAGAGAATGCGCGGACGAAAAGCGCGCGCGGCATCCGCCACCATCTCCGGCGTCATGGTGTAGGGCAGGTTCATGGGCAGGAAAGCGATGTCGATGCCCTGCAACGCCTTCATTTCGGGGGTATTTTCAGTATCCCCGGCCACATAGATCGAGATGCCATCATAGCGCAAGATGTAACCGTTGCCCTCCCCTCTGGGATGGAAGGGTTGCTGGTTCTTGTTAAGGTGCAGCAGATTGTAGGCGGGAACGGCCTCAATCTCGATGCCCTGGAGGGTGCGCGTTTGTCCATTTTCCAACAGGATGGCTTCCGGCACGGCCGGCTTGCAGACCGGCGCCGTCACCAGGGTGGTGTGGCTGGAGACCACATGCGCCAGGGCTTTGGGGTCGAGATGGTCGCCGTGGGCGTGGGTGATCAACACCAGGTCCGCTTGCGGCAGCAGCTGATAATCGGCATACGCGCTGACCGGATCGATGTGCACCACGAGGGTGTCGAATTGCATCATCAACGTGCCATGGCCGATAAACGTCAAAACGATCTGACCGTGCGGCGTCTTCAGCGTATCGGCATCAAAGGGCGCTGCCAAACCGGCAGCGGCCAAACCGAACCCGAGCAGGAACAGGCAAGTTTTTTTCATGGAACGCAGCCATCCTTTCTTCAAGTCCTTGGCAGAAAGTTTACGAAAGATTACTCTCTTTTTCAAGATAAATCCGGGATCCCCGGGCGCCAATAACGCGATTTAAGACAGGGACGGCTTCTGCAGAGCGATCAGCGGATGGATTTTCCATCACACGGTTATTAAATGGATTACAGTCAATCAGACTGCCTTTCTGAGTGCTGAAACGGAGGGTACATTACCCGGCGCATATCACATGACGCCGGAAAAAAAATCACAACCGGTAAAAAAATGCTTGCACCTTTTAACGGTTTTAACTATACTCTTGCAACAGAAATCAGGTCGATATTTTTCATGCCAACCTGGCCGGCCTGACTTTCTTTTCTCAACTCTAGACCGATAGCAGTTTGGATTGAACCGGCCTGTGTTTGTTGTGAAGGAGCGCGTAGGTGAAGATTCAAACGACGTGCCCGTTCTGCGGTTGCGGTTGCGGGATGCTGCTCGAAGTAGAAGCGCGGCAGGTGATCAGCGCCAGCCCGCAACGATCCCATCCGCTAAGCCGCGGAACTTTATGTACCAAAGGATGGAATGGTCACCAGATCATCCACCATCCGCAACGCCTCACCCAACCCCTGATTCGCGATCGCAAGACCCTCAAACCAGCCACCTGGCGTCAAGCCCTTACCCTGATCAGCAAACGTTTTGCCGAATTACGCAACCAGCACGGCGCGGAATCCCTCGGGATCATCGGCTCGGTCAAGATGACCACCGAGGAGGCCTATCTGCTCAATCGTTTCGCGCGCTCGGTGCTGGGCACGCCGCACATCGATACGCTGGTGCGCTACGATCATGCGCCCTCGGTGCGCGTTCTCCAGGAACAGACGGGGTATGCGACCGCCACGGCCGGCATCCTCGATATCGAAAAAGCATCCGTTCTCCTGATCATCGGCGCCAATCCCAAGGCGCAGACCGCGCGCATTGGCTCCTACATCTTCCAGGCCGCCAAACGCGGTGTGCCCGTCATTCAGATCGATCCCAGACAACAGGAACATAGCGCTTTTTATGCTCATTTTTTGCAGCCCCGTCCCGGCACGGATTTGACCCTGATCAATGCCATGCTGCAGGTGATCCTGGCCAATGGATGGCAGGACGCCGGCGTCCTCGGCGTCTCGCATCTGCGCGATGACGGCCTGCAACGTTTCACACCCGAGTATGCGGAGACGGTTTGCGGTGTGCCCGCGGACAAAATCATCCAGGTCGCGGAAGTGTTCGCCAAATCCGGCCCCGGTATTATCCTCTACGGCACCGGCATCACCCAGCAGGCCAACGCGACCGCCCATGTGCAGGCGCTGTGGAATCTGGCATTGTTGACCGGCAATATCAACCGTGAAGGCGCCGGCCTGATCCCGCTGCTCAACGCCAATAATTCGCAAGGCATCATCGACGCCGGCCTGATGACGGAACTGGCGCCGGGGCATCGATTGATCCAAAGCAATGAGACACGGCACGCCCTGAAGAAGCAGTGGAGCGCTCTTCCCGAAAAGAGAGGGTACACCATCCAGGAGATGCTGCGGCACGCCGGCGGCAAACTGCGCGGCCTCTATCTGGTTGGCGAAAACCTTGCCTGGGCGGCGCCGGACGCACAAGCCGCTGTCAAAGCCCTGCAGCGTCTCGATTTTCTCGTCGTGCAGGATTTATTCCTCACCGAAACGGCCGAACTCGCCGATGTGCTCCTGCCGGCCTGCAGCTTTGCCGAAAAAGAGGGCACCTTCACCAATCTGGAAGGCCGCATCCAGCGCGTCCACCGGGCGATCCCGCCGCTTGGTGAAAGCCTGCCCGACGGTGAGATCTTTTGCCGCCTGGCCAGGGCATTCGGCGCCCCGTTCCCCGCCTATGACCCCAAACTCATTTTCCAGGAAATGCAGTCCATCATGCCGTGCTATGAAAAAATCACCTACGCCCAACTCGATCATCCCGGCGGCGTGGTCTGGCCGGCGCATGCTGCAGCAGGGGATGGGCGCTGCCGCACCTTGATGGGGGAACGGCGCGGCGCCTTGGTGCCGGCCACCGCGGGTGCTCCCTTTGCCGAACCCCCGGATGAAGAATACCCCTTCACCCTCTTCACGGGCCGGCCGGTCTTTCACCGCCGCAGCGGCACCCTGGTGAGCCGCAGCTTCACCCTGGATAAAGAGGACGCGGTTCAGACTGTGGAGATCAGTACCGATGATGCCAAAACGCTCAAGCTGCGCAGTGGCTGGCCGGTGTGGGTGGTGACGCGGCGCGGCAAGCTGCGCTGCACCCTCTCAGCCACCCGGGCCGTCGCGCCGGGAACCCTGTTTCTGCCCATTCATCACAAATCGGGCCCCACCCAGGCGTTGATGCCGGCGACGATGGAGAACGAATCCGGTATCCCCGAAATGAAGTTGTGTGCTGCTAAACTGGAGACGGCGTGATGCAGGCAAGTGCCAAAGTAACAGTCGCAAAGCATGATTTTCTGGAAGGTCTCGGGCGCTGCATGAAAGAGACGACCGTGATCGCACCAGTCAAGATGAAGGATGGCGAGGTCACCTTTGAGCCGGTGCGCACGGCGAAGCAGATTACCTTCGATTACGTCAACGATCACGATCCCCTCAAACGTTTCTTCATGCCGGCTCGTGAAGAACTCTTTTCCTTTCAAAACGCCCGCGGCAAAGCGCTGCTGAAATCGCCCCCGCTCCCGAAGCCGCGCGTTCTATTCGGCATTCGCTCCTGTGACCTGCAGGGCCTGGCGCATCTCGATCACTTTTTTCAGGGCGCCTTCGAGGATCAGCTCTACCTGCAGCGCCGCAAATCGACGCTCATCATCAGTCTGGCCTGCAACGAACCCCTCGACACCTGCTTTTGTATCTGCTGCAACGGCGGTCCTTTTCTCGAGTCGGGGTTTGACCTGCAGCTCACCGATCTCGGCGAATCGTTTCTCGTCGACATCGGCAGCCGCGCGGGCCGGAAATTCCTCGACGACTGGAAAGTGCCCTGTCAAACGGCCAAACGCAAGGATGAACAGCTGCGTCAGGCGCTGATGCATAAATGCGATGAAAAGATGATCCCCACCGCCTATCTGGCCAAAGCCTGCATCCAGATCACCAACAATCGCGTTCGCGAAGAAGTATGGGATGAGATGGGCGCGGAATGCTTCAGCTGTGGCGGCTGCACCCACGTCTGCCCCTGCTGCTCCTGTTTCGATGTCTTTGATTGCACAGAGGGAGAAACTGGTCAGGGCACCCGCTACCGCTGCTGGGATTCCTGTCAATATTCCGGGTTTACGCGTGAAGCCTCGGGGCACAATCCGCGCGCCAAAGCCAAAGAACGGGTCAAGAGACGCTTTTATCACAAGCTCAGCTATGCCTATATACAACAAGATGGTCATCCGGGTTGCGTCGGCTGCGGACGCTGTATCACGGTGTGCGAAGCCTTCCAGCAACTCGATGTACCTGCAGTAGTAAAACGTTTACGCCGGGATGGGTAACCTTCGCATGGAAAATATCTATCTGCCTGACTTGGCCTTGATCGATCGCATCGTCGATGAGACCAGCGACACCAAGACGTTCACCCTGCATCTCGCTGACGCCGCCAAAAACCGGCGCTTCCGTTTCAAATCGGGACAGTTTGTCGAAGCGACGGTCTTTGGTGTGGGTGAAGCCCCCTTTGGATTCGCCTCCAATCCCCATTCGCCGCGACAGTTCGACATCACCGTCCGCGCTGTCGGAGCGGTCACCCATGCCATGCACGTCCTGAAACCGGGCGACTACCTGGGCATTCGCGGCCCTCTCGGGAACAATTTTCCCCTGGATGAGGTGACCGGACAGGATATCCTCTTCATCGCCGGGGGCATCGGTCTGCCGCCCTTGAAGTCGCTCATCGATCCCATGCTGGACCGGCGCGCGGAGTTCGGCCAATTCATCATTCTCTATGGCGCACGCACACCCGCCGACCGCGTCTACAAACCGCTGCTGCAGGAGTGGCGAAATCGCGGCGATATACAGTTCCTGCAGACGGTAGATACGCCGGATGCGGAGTGGAAAGATCATGTCGGGGTGGTCACCACCCTGTTCGAAAAAGTCAAACTCGATATCAAACGCACGGTTGCTTTCACCTGCGGTCCTCCGATCATGATTCGCTTCGTCATTCAGGACCTCCTCACCATGGGGTTTGCCGAAGATCGCATCATTTCCACGCTGGAGCGCTATATGAAATGCGGTGTCGGCAAATGCGGACACTGCGCCATCGGCCATAAATATATCTGCGTGGATGGCCCGGTCTTTTCCTATCGCCAGATCAAGAGGCTGCCGGAACGCTGAGGGTATAACAGGCAGGGAGACCGTATTTGCCCGACTCATTGGAGCAGTTCTTTCAGGATATTGTCCACCACCTGCGCCACGGCCGGGTAGCCGTTCTCGGCGTTGGCAACCCGTTGCGCGGTGATGACGGACTCGGACCAGACCTGGCGCAGCGGCTCGTCAACCGCCCCCGTCTGATCAGCATCGACTGTGAGGAGATGCCGGAGAATTATACGGGGGTGGTGCGAGATCATCGCCCGACCCTGGTGCTCATCGTGGATGCCGTCGATTTCAACGGCGCTCCCGGTGATCTGGTCGTTCTCGGGCAGGATGATTTACAGCAGGAGCGCTTTTCGAGTCACAAACCTTCTCTGGCGCTGCTGATGCAGTTTCTGCGCGATGAGAACCAGGTGACGGTCATCCTCCTCGGCATGCAGCCGGCGCAACGCGGTTTCCGCGAAGGTCTGAGTCCGGCTGTGGAAACCAGCGTCCGTCACCTGTCGGAATTATTTGAGCGATTTTCGCTTTCCATCGAAAAGGAAGAAAACCGATGCTCAGTGTGATTCTGCTGTTCCTTTTTCCAGTTGCCGGTGCCATCTTGTCGATGATGGTGCCCAAAAAACGCGTCACCCTGGTAGCGCTCGGCAGCGTGACCGGCATGCTCGTGTCGCTGATCTGGCTCTTCTTGCAAAAACCGCCGGGCGTGTGGCGTGTTCTGGCGATATCCTGGAAGTGGATGTCAGGCGCCGCCGCGCAAGGCGTGTTTGGAATTCTCCTCGATCCGCTCAGCACCCTGATGCTCCTCATCGTGGTGGTGCTGGGATTCCTGGTGATCCTCTATGGCGCCGGTTACATCAGCGCCAGGAACCGCGAACATGCCAGCGAGGAGGGCAGAGAGCGCCATAATTTCTGGCTGCTTCTTTTTATCGCCGCCATGATCGGTGTCGCTTTGTCGCCCAATCTGCTGCAGCTCTTCTTCTTCTGGGAACTGACCACGCTGTGTTCCTGGGCGCTCATCTCGCATTACCGAAATGACGAATCCTTGCGCGCGGGTTTCAAGGCGCTGTTGATGACTTTTTCCGGCGGCCTCTTTTTTGCGGCCGCTCTGGTGGTTCTCTACGTCTTCACCGGCCGCTTTGATTTTGATGCCATCTCCGAACTGGCGCCGCGGTTGCGTTTTTGGGTTTTTCTCTTCTTCCTGATCGCGGCCTGGGCCAAATCGGCGCAGTTCCCGTTTTACACCTGGCTGCCGGATGCCATGGCCGCACCGACCACGGTGAGCATGTATCTGCACGCCGCCGCCATGGTCAAGGCGGGCGTTTTCCTGATTGCCCGCTTGACACTGGCCAATTTTACCATCCCCTGGCTCTCCGGACTCATCGTCGCCGTCTGTGCTGTGGTGACCATGCTGATCGCGCTTTTCCTGTTTTTCACCCAGAACGATTTGAAAAAGTTGCTGGCCTATTCCACCATCGCCCATCTTGCCTACGTATTTTTTGGCCTCGGCATCGCCATGATGGGCAGCAAATTGGGCGCCTATGCCGGTGCGATGCATATTCTCAATCACAGTGTCGCCAAGGGCCTGCTCTTCCTGTGCGTCGGCGTGCTCTCCTATGCGGCCGGAACGCGCAAGATCGATGAACTCAGCGGGGTTGCGAAAAAATGTCCGCTGCTGGCCATCGCTTTTATCTGCGGCATGTTTGCCCTGCTGGGCGTGCCGCCGTTCTCGGGATTCTGGAGCAAATTTTATCTCCTGGCGGCGACGATACAATTGGGCGGCGTTGCCGGCTGGCTGCTCCTCATTCCTTTTCTGCTGGAAATTATACTGGGCTTCGCCTGGTTTCTCCACGTCGGCCACAAGGTGTTTTTTGGCACCCCTTCGCAGAGAACCCTGGACGCACAACCTGTACCCCCGAGCATGCAATTTGCGCTGGTGGTATTGATCATTCTCACGCTGGTGGCGCCCTATGCCGGCCTGCATCTGATGCAAGCCATGGGGATGTAATCTGTTTTCAAGTGCGATAAATCCTAAACGGGAATCGATTCTATGCTGAATTTTTTTGCAGCGGAAGCACTCTATCTCACCGGCGCACTGATCACGCTGTTGATGGGCAATAGACGCCGCAGCGTCGGTTGGGTGGCCTGCGGCGCCGCCTCTTTGGCGACGCTGTTGATCCTCGCGAGCGTGGTAGAGGTGTTCACCTCCGGTCCGATGGTCATGAACAGCGCTATGTGGCAGGTGCCGGGATTGGGCGCCGCGCTGATATTCAAGATCGATTATCTCAGCGCCCTGTTTTTGGCCATTATTTCCATTGTCAGCGTCCTGGTGACACTCTATGCGCAGCCCTTCATGCAGATCGCCCATTATCAGCAGCAGAGTCTGCGTTACTTTTATACCGTTCTGCTGTTCTTCTTCGCCGCAGTCATTGCCGTGGTCGCCGTCGCGGATCTGTTTTTCTTCTTCATTTTTTGGGAGTTGATGACGCTCAGCTCTTATTTACTCGTCATTTTTCGCAGTCATGACGCATCCCGTCTGCGCGCCGGGTATAAATATTTCCTGGTCACCCATGTGGCCACGGCGTTCCTCTTCATCGGCGGTCTGGTGCTTTATCTGCGTACCGGCTCCTTCTCGTTTGATGCGCTTAAAATTGCCATGGCGCAGATGCAGAGCATGAACCCCGGCCTGCTCCATTTCGTGCTCGGCTGTTTTTTGCTCGGATTCGCCACCAAGGCGGGCATCCTGCCCATGGGCGACTGGCTGCCGGATGCTTATCCTGCCGCGCCGGCGCCTGCTTCCGCGGCGTTTGCCGGCAGCATGACCAAACTGGGCATTTATGGCGTGGTGCGCGTCTTTTGCGATTTTTTGCCGGTCAGCAGCCATTCGGAATATTGGGGATTGATCATCGCCTGCCTCGGAACCCTGTCCATCTTTGTCGGCACCATGACGGCCCTGGTTCAGGAGGATGCCAAACGGCTGCTCTCCTTTCACGTCATCGGCCAGATGGGGTACATGTTCCTGGCCATTGGCACCGGCATCTATTTTTTGCCGACCCAACCGGTTCTGGCTATGATCGCCCTGGGCGCGGGAATCTTTCATTTGATTAACCATGTCAGCTATAAATCGTGCCTCTTTTTCAATGCGGGCTCTGTCTTTTACAAAACCGCTACGCGGGATATCAACAAGATCGGCGGACTGGCGGCCATTATGCCCTGGACCGCCGGCGTCACCGTGATCGCGTCGCTCTCCATCGCGGGAATTCCACCCTTCAGTGGATTTTCCAGCAAGTGGCTGATCTACGAATCCACCTTGCGCGGTGGATTCTCATCACCGTTCTTTGTCATCCTGGCCCTGATTGCGATCTTTGTCTCCGCTGTAACCCTGGCTTCGTTTGTGAAATTCATCGGTTCGGTTTTTTATGGTAAATACGCGGATAACCGCAGCAAAGCCCGGCCGGGTGATGTGCCCTGGGCCATGCGGATACCGCAATATGTACTGGCGGGTTTCT